>DATGWS010000152.1:0-32934 GCA_035299365.1 Candidatus Didemnitutus sp. | reverse complement strand
CCTGTGTAGGTGACCTGTGTAGGTGAGGTAACTGCGTACTGCGTAACTTTCGAGTCTACGATTCGGAGGTTCTATGTTCTTCTCGGTACGCCCCCTATTCATTGCTACCGCACTACTTCTTTGTCTTGGTTTAGTGGCACTTCGTGCTGCTGACGGCGACACCATAGTTGTAAAAACACTGCAGTTCTCGGACATCACGAAGAGGTCGGGAACGTGGTTGTTTCCACCGCCAGGACGGTACGAGAAGGTGTTGATGCAATACACCCTCAAATGTGATCCGGCAACCACGCAGGATAACTATCCATGTGGGGAGTGGGACTACCTAACATATACGATCCTGCGAGACTCAACGGGAGAGTTCGACTCAACACGCAGGACACAAGTAAACTTTATGGTGCGTGGGGCCACTCCGGATTCGTTCCCATACCGGTCGTCGTTCATCAACAATACCGTGCGTTATAGGACCAATACTGTGCAAAGAACCGCCGATGGTGCGTTCTATTCGGTCGGTGCTGCCGGACAAAACAATACGGCCGTGATTCGTCCAGAAGGGGGCCGTGTGCGCTACATCTGGAAAGCAACGGAGCTTCTCGAAGCCGGAATGTCTTCCGGCACGATTAGCGGGATGAAGATCACAACAACCGCTGCCGTGCCAAATGTATCGTTGTTTACGATTCGTGTGCATGCACAGAGCAATGCATCTCTCGGCAAGACCTTGCAGAATGAGGACTTCTCAACGGTAGTGCGGCGGAATATCTCGTTTGTTGCCGGAGAAAATCACATCCCGTTCTCATCGCCGTTCCTGTGGGATGGTATAACGGATCTCGTCATTGACATATCGTGTCAGGGAGCCCCTTCAACTGTTGGGATCAGTGCTGCGGGTACACTCAACGGATTGGCCGATGATGGCTCGCGTAAGGTGTTCAATTTCACGGCTGGTGATCGTATCGATGTGCCGGGAGAAATCGGAGATATCATCTCTGACGAGATCACGATATCCTATTGGTGCTGGGGAAACACTGCGAAGATGCCACGTGCACACAACACCGTCGAGGCATATGATGCACAAGGCCGACGCGTACTGAACATCCACGCACCGTGGGATAACGGATCGATCTATTGGGATGCAGGAATCGACCCTACAGACGGATCGGGAGACCGAATTGAAAAGAATGCTCAAACGGAATCCTACGAAGGACGGTGGAATCATTGGGCCTTCACGAAATCCAAAACCGGCCAGATGCGGATCTATCTCAATGGCGCCCTGTTCCACGAAGGCTCGGGCAAAATGAAGAAGATGAATGGTATTACACGATTCATCATCGGTTCTGGGAATTCCGGGTCGTATGAAGGTCTGCTCGATGAGATCCAGGTATGGAATGCTGCGTTGGACGAAGCAACAATCAAGTCTTGGATGACGCGCAAGATCTCTGATACCCATCCACAATACACAAAACTGATCGCCTACTACCGTGGTGAGCTTGATACCGATCCTACGTCTGCTAGGGATGAATCGTTAGGGGGCTATTTGGCCACTCTATTCGGTGTACCAACGAGAGATAGAATCACGCTGGATCAAATGGGCTATCTGACACAAACCAATACTGCCCGACCGTTTGTATCGTTTGAACAGGGTGTTGTTGAATCGATCACTACACGCGTAGACGTTGACGTAGCTATGGAACCGCGTCGCACCTCTGTTGTTCTCTACGAACGTCCGGTTCAACCACGCATCTACCGTCCAGAAGCCGCTGATCATCCTTCCGTACCAACGGATACCCTTCTTGTGCAAGAAGCTGGAAAGCTCTACACGTATGACGAAAACGGACTCAAGGTAGACTCAACGATCGTTGCAGCACAAACCACCCTGAGAAAGACTCAGCAGCAGTTCTACGATCCAATTGTAGACTTCGAGATCGGTCGCTATATCACTCCCTACGGCATAGGGCTCGACCTTGGTCCCAAAGGCTTCCGTTGGGAGTACGATGTAACAGACTTTGCTCCACTGCTTCGCAACAACGTGACGTTGTCGGCAGGAAATCAGCAAGAGCTCATCGATATGACGTTCATCTTCATCAAGGGCACTCCCACGCGCGATGTGAAGCAGATCGATCAGATCTATTATGATCGTGGCGCGATGTTCCCTGCTGTTCTTGCCGGTACAGCACTCCCGCCTGTTGATGTGAAACTCAACCCGGCGGCAAAAACATTCCGACTCAAGGCTGTTACCAGCGGTCACGACTTCAGCAACGAGACCAATTGTGCTGAATTTTGTCCACGCACACACTTCCTCAGCGTTGATGGCACGGAACGGTTCTCGTGGTTACTCTGGAAGGAGTGCGGAGACAATCCGGTATTTCCTCAAGGGGGCACCTGGCTCATCGATCGTACCGGTTGGTGTCCGGGCGCACCAGTTGATATGTATGAATTCGAACTCACCCCATTTGCCACAGGGAAAAGCACAGTCTCCATCGACTACGGCATCAAGAAACAAGCAGTGAACGAGGCATGGGGCAGGTGGGAAGTGTCAACACAACTCATCGGCTATGGCGACCCGAATTTCCAGACTGATGCGGCAGTGGTAGACATAATCTCTCCGAACAACTGGGAGTATTATGGTAGACTCAATCCGATCTGTGGTGAGCCGGTGATCGTTATCCAAAACACGGGATCAACTGCACTTACATCATGTACAATTGAATACACCGTTAATGGTGCAGGGAAGAAATCCTTTGCCTGGACCGGCAATCTCTCCTTCCTCTCTCGCGATACAGTTGTCCTTCCTGAAGCATCCTGGCCAATCGCTGAAGGTCTCTCCACGTTTGAAGCAACAGTGGTTCTGCCATCTGATCAGTACGCACCAAACAACACACGGTCCACACAGTTCGTGATGCCTCCTGTGTACTACAGCGATCTGCAGATCATTCTTCGCACCAATAAGCAGGCAGAGCAACAGTATGCGTGGAAGTTGAAGAAAACTTCTGGCGAAGTGATTGGTTCCGGTGAGAACCTTGCCAGCGAAACAACCTTTACATACGACTTCAACCTTGCCAATGGTTGTTACGACTTTGAACTGGTGAACAAAGAGGGATACGGCCTCGATTTCTGGTTCCTGCGATCACAGCTCGGAAGCGGTAGTTTGAGCTTTAAGTCCGGTGGTGTAACGATCAAGACCTTTGAAGCTGACTTTGGGAACAAGGCTTGGATGCAGTTCTCCGTTGCAGCGAAGCCAACCATCCAAACAAGTACAGATAGTGTGAAATGGCAACTTGCTGCGCCCGCACGTGAAGAACGTTCGTTTGTGATTCGTTCCACAACCGATGCACCACTACGCGTAGACAGTCTCGCGATCTTCTCCGTGCGCAAACATTTCAGTGTTGTCTCAACGTCGGCTCCGCTACCTGCAGTTCTTGCAAAGGGAGACTCCATCGTGGTTGTTCTTGCCTTTGATCGTCCTGATGCCGGTACCACGTCCGGCTCTATCCGCGTCTACTCTAACGACGAGCGTCAGAGTGCCAAGCAGGTACGCTTAATAGGCACTGTTGGAGCTACAAGTGTTGATGACAATGTCATCGATCCAACATCAGCCTTTGTTGTTGACGTAGTTCCGCATCCGGTTGCCGACAAAGGAACCGTGCGTCTGCAAGTGTATCGTCCGGAGCTGTTGCTTGATGCACAGATCATCGTGCGCGATCTTGTTGGCCGTCACATCGCTTTTATACATCGAGGCAACCTTGCTGCGGGCGAACAACGCTTTGAGCTTCCAGCTACACTTCCATCAGGTTCCTATCGCATCAGTGTTGAGTCCACAATGGTCCGCCAAACCATTCCACTCGTTATCACACGCTAACCATGCCTCCACTAGATCCGGCGGACCCCCGAATCGGAGATCTTATTGTTGATGTGAAGTCTATTCCTTCAACAGCAACAACCGTGGTTGTCCTGATCGGTGTACCACAGGATATCGGTGTTGCCCGAAACAACGGCAGGCAAGGAGCAGCTGAAGCCCCTGCTGCCATCAGAGAACGTCTGAAAAGGCTTGCCACATCGCAGATACAGGATGTGGTGGAGCAGGGGTTGATGAGTATTGTGGATATGGGTGACATCAACACAGAGGGGAAGACGCTGGAGCAGATCCATGATGTGCAACACGATGTAGTGCAGCGTGTTCTTTCTCGCGGGCACATTCCGGTGGTGCTTGGCGGAGGTCACGACTGTGCATGGCCAACCATACGCGCAATGGAATCCCACGGCAAGGAGTATGGAGTAGTGAATATCGATGCACACGCCGATGTTCGCCCCCTAAAAGATGATGCGCGTGCTCATAGCGGCTCGCCATTCAGACAGATGCTTTCTCAGGTAACATCCCACCTGTTGCCGGGTGGATTTGTTGAGTTTGGTCTACAAGGGGCTAGTGTTTCCGCATCTCATCTGCAGTATGTGCGTGATGCGGGAATGCATGCAGTGATGCTCGACGAGATTCGACGTGAGAACATCGCCTTTATCTGGGATAGAATGTACTCCCACGCTGCTCTCTCGCAACGAGTGTATGTATCACTCGATATGGATGCCTTTGCTTCTGCATATGCACCAGGGGTAAGTGCACCAGCGGCCGATGGATTCACACCACATGAAGTAGGACTATGCCTACGTACGGCTGCTGCTTCGGGATCTCTTGCTGCATGTGATGTTGTAGAGGTTAACCCTACCTACGACGTAGATGGACGCACAGCCAAACTCGCTGCTTCGATGATCAACGAAGTACTCACCGGCCTTGCCATGAAGGTGAGGAACTAGGGGCTATTCTGCTGCTCCACTCAACGAGGCCGCTGCCCAAGCCGCAAGCGGAGCCACCACTACATCAACGCTGTAGTGCACGTGTTGGAGGATTACTGCTATGCCAACAAGGGTGGCCAGAGAAAAGAATACGATCTTCCAGTTTCGCTGCGGTAGAACAAATCCAATCACGCAAAGAATGGATGTGTGACCGCTAAAGAAGAGATCTCGGGTAGGAGGAGCGGATGTGCCAGAGGTGAACATTTGTACAAGCGGATCACCTAGGGCGATCATAGTTGAGGGAGGATCGAGCGGAAGCAGCCACATGCAGATGATGCGGATCCCAATCAGCATCGTATAGGCACGTATTGCCCTGAAGAGTATCACTGGTGTACGGGCCATGGCTACGATGGCCACGATCAATGCACCATAGAGCATGATGAAGATCGGCCACGTAAGATCTATCGGACCGAGCACGGCATGGATCGGATCGAGAAAGACCAGACCTTCGCGTTGTTCAACGTGGTTCAAGAACCGCGTGTAGGAGAACAACGTAATGAACAGTGTTGCAAACGTGACTGCAACAAGGATCATTCCCTTGCGGTCACCTACAAAGTCTCTCCAGGTTGGTTGCTTCATTCTGAAAATTAGCGAACTGTTGCTCACCAGAACGCAATGGAAACAGCTCCGGCTGCCATCACAGCAGCTGCAAAGAGTCTGCGGCGTTGGTCTCCCTCACCCAACATCCGTATTCCGAGAAATGCTCCAAAGAGAATACTCGTCTCTCGTAAGGGGGCGATACTGGATACAGGCGCGAGTTTCATGGCCGTAAGCATCAGGATATAGCCTGCCGGAGAGACCAGACAGATGAAGAGGACCTTGCCTCGGTGTTCCCTCCAAACCGCTCGAATTCCCGTGCGATTGCGCCACAGAAGGGGAGAAAGTGCAACTGTTCTGATCGCACTTGCACTCCAATCATAGAGCAATGGCAGGATGGCCACAGAAACCATGATGCGTTTATCAAAGGTGGTATAGAGCGCTATGAGGAGCCCCGTAAGAAGGGCATATCCGATACCCTTGCGGAGGTGTTCGAGTCCGGCCTTAAACATCGGAGCACTGAGGATCACTACCCCACTTCCAATGAGGATCATCCCAACTACGGCACCGGGAGTGGGAACCTCTTCAAAGAGAAGTACAGCACAGATCATGGTAAGAGCCGGACCTGTTCCGCGGGCTAGGGGATAGACCAATGACATCTCGCCGTGACGGTATCCGCGCATCAGGAGCATGAAGTAGGCCAAGTGGATTATCGCGCCGGTGCAAATCAGCAGAACCGACTGCACATCCAGCTCCGGCGCGAACAAGAGCCATACAGGAATCACCACGGGGAGGTAGAGAACAGTGGAAACAATTCCCGTCAGAAGGACGAATGGGAGGCCCCCTCCCACCTTTTTAGCCTGGAGATTCCAGACCGCATGGATCACTGCAGAGGAGAGGACGAGAAGAACAGCCAGAAGAGACATCGTGCAAAGTCGTAATTTTGCTGGCTATGGCAGTATTTGAACCCCAAAAGATCATCTTCAGCATGGTTGGCGTAGGCAAGATCTACAAGCCAAACCGTCAAGTGCTGCGAGACATTTACCTCAGCTTCTATTATGGCGCAAAGATCGGCGTGCTTGGTTTGAACGGTGCGGGTAAGTCCACACTGTTGAAGATCATCGCCGGACTCGACGAAGAATACGTCGGCCAAATCACCAAGAACAAGGACGTCACGTTCGGCTACCTTTCACAGGAACCGGAACTCGATCCCAACAAAACCGTTCGCGAGGTTGTTGAGGAAGGGGCTGAGGAGGCCGTAGGCCTTCTGCGTGATTACAACGCCATCAGCGAGAAATTCGCCGAGCCCGATGCCGACTACGAGAAGCTCATGGATCAGCAAGCAAAACTCCAAGAGAAGATCGATGCGATAGGTGCATGGGATATCGATTCCAAATTGGAAATGGCGATGGATGCATTGCGGTGTCCGCCCCCAGACACACTGGTGAGTGTGATATCTGGTGGTGAGCGCCGTAGAGTTGCTCTTGTACGTCTGTTGCTCAAACGTCCGGATGTTCTTCTTCTGGATGAACCAACAAACCACCTTGATGCCGACAGTGTGGCCTGGTTGGAACGTCACCTCCATGACTACGAAGGCACAGTGATTGCTGTAACGCACGATCGGTACTTCCTCGATAACGTGGCCGGTTGGATTCTTGAGCTCGACAACGGAGCAGGTATTCCGTACGAAGGCAACTACACAGCGTGGCTTGAGCAGAAGACCGCTCGTTTAGCACTCGAAGAAAAACAAGAATCAAAGAGACAGAAGGCACTCAAGGAAGAGCTCGAATGGGTTCGTATGAATCCCAAGGGACGTCATGCTAAGAGCAAGGCACGTATCTCTGCCTACGAGAAGTTGCTCGATGAAGAAAGCGTAAAGCGTAACGAGGAAATGGAGATCTTCATTCCCGTTGGACCTCGTCTCGGCGAGCGAGTGGTTGATGCAGTTGATGTTTCCAAGGCATTCGGAGACAAGATCCTGTATGAGCATCTTTCGTTCTCGCTGCCACCCGGCGGTATCATCGGCATCATAGGTCCGAACGGTGCAGGTAAGACCACGCTCTTCAAGATGATCACCGATCAACTCCAACCAGACAGTGGAACGTTCAAGGTTGGCGAAACCGTGAAGCTCGGCTATATCGATCAGAACCGCCCCCTCGATCCCAAGAAATCCATCTGGGAAGAGATCAGTGATGGCGCTGATGTTCTCATGATCGGTACTCGCGAAGTGAACTCACGCGCCTACGTTTCGAGGTTTAATTTCAACGGTAGTGATCAGCAAAAGAAGGTGGATCAGATCTCCGGTGGTGAGCGTAACCGCGTTCACCTTGCCAAGATGTTGAAGGAGGGGGCTAACGTTCTCCTGCTTGACGAACCAACGAACGACCTCGACGTCAATACCCTCCGTGCCCTAGAAGAGGCGCTACAAGGATTTGCAGGATGTGCCGTCGTTATTTCCCACGATCGCTGGTTCTTGGACCGGATCGCAACGCATATTCTTGCGTTTGAGGGAGACAGCCAAGTTGTTTGGTTCGATGGAAACTATTCACAGTATGAAGAGGATCGTCGCAAGAGGCTTGGCATTGAAGCCGACCGACCGCACCGAATCTCGTACCGTAAACTAACCCGTGACTGATATGATGAAATTCGCAATTGTCCTTGCCCTAGCTGCTGCACCATTGATCGGTCAGCAAATGCCTCAAGTTCCAAACTTCAAGGCACCACCCGGACATTCCGTAAAGGTTGAGTCCGTAACCACGCGGTATGACTTTTCGAAGTTCAACCGTGAGATAACGATGAACCAGGACGCCTTCATTTGGGTTCCGAGTGAGGTTCCAAAGGGTAACAAGGAAACCAAGACCGTGAAGCCTGCAACCAAGGCCGCCACCTCACTCTGGACTTCGTGGGAAACCGTGCTGCCATCGTTTGGAGCACCAGCACGCAAGATCGCCCAGGCCTATACTGGAGCGGATGGTGGTGTGATCATGTATTTCAAGTGGAGCAAGCCCCTTCCACAAGATGCACGTAAGGCCATCTGCAGGGTGTTGTACAAGGCAGACGAGAAGCCAGCTGGCAAGGACACGAATGACGAGATCCTTGTAACGGATGACTGGGTTATCGTATGGTCATTTCCAAAGCCATTGTCGAAGCTGAAGGAAGCCCATCAAAAGCGTACATTTGAAAACATCGGGCGTCAGGCAGAAGCATGGATGAAAGCCAACCCCGAGAAGGCAAAGAAATACCAGCAGTCACCGGGTAAATAAGTCATCAGTGTAGGAGCAGGGTCATGATCCTTCTATCGACATTCGAAAACGAGATGGAAGCACAACTCCTTGCCTCGCAACTCCGCGAAGCAGGCATCGATCATAAGATCGAAGAGAACAAGGCCGACGGCTTTCAGCTCTTCGTGTTTGAAGACGATGTGGCAGAAGCCAAGGAGATCCTCGAGGCACGCGCCTCCTCCGATGACGATTACCTCGTAGACTTCGGCGGCGATGATCTCGACCTCGACGAATTCGCCGATGAATAACGCGGAAGAAATGACGTTATGACGACTATGACGTTATGACAATTATGACGTTGTGACGACTATGACGTTGTGACGACATGCACAACACGATTGTAAACGAAAAACGTGCGCACCATCAATGATAGTGCGCACGTTCTGTAATTGTCATAACGTCATAATTGTCATAACGTCATAACTGTCATAACGTCACTTTGTCATTTCTTCATGGCATTGCGAACATTCTCCGCAACACTATCTGCGAACTGAGCGAAGTTTTCCTCGAAGAGATTCACAAGATGAGCGGCCTGCTTGTCGTATGCTGCGGCGTCTGCCCATGTATTGCGCGGGTTGAGAACTTCAGACGGAACATCCGGACACGAGGTAGGGATGCTAAGATTGAAGAAACTGTCAGTTACAAACTCAACATTATTGAGTTGACCATTGAGTGCAGCACGCAACATGGCGCGTGTGTACTTGATCTTCATACGATTGCCAACGCCGTACGGTCCACCGCTCCAGCCGGTATTCACAAGCCACACTTGTGAGCCATGCTTGGTGATCTTGTCGCGCAGAAGGTTTGCATAGACGCTTGGATGGTGCACCATGAACGGGGCTCCAAAACACGTAGAGAATGTTGCTGATGGTTCCTTCACCCCTGCTTCTGTTCCTGCAACCTTTGCAGTGTAACCGCTGAGGAAGTGATACATGGCTTGTTCAGGTGTGAGCTTTGCGATTGGAGGCATAACACCGAAGGCGTCTGCTGTAAGGAAGACGATGTTCTTAGGGTGACCGCCCTTGTTGCCGGGTGCGATGTTGGGAATATTCTCGCGCGTATACGATGCGCGGGTGTTCTCGGTGTGGAGTTGCGAATCGAGATCGATCACGCGAGTGTCTTCATCGATGTCAACGTTCTCGAGGATCGTGCCAAAGGTGCGCGTGAGGCCGAAGATGATCGGTTCTGCTTCTGCATTAAGGTTGATGACCTTGGCATAACAGCCCCCTTCATAATTGAAGACACCATCATCACTCCAACCGTGCTCGTCGTCACCGATCAATGCACGTTCAGGGTCTGTGGAAAGTGTAGTTTTGCCCGTGCCGGACAGACCAAAGAACAGCGACGTGTCTCCGTCCTTGCCGATGTTAGCTGAGCAGTGCATGGACATCACACCAAGCTTTGGCATGAGGTAGTTGAGAACTGTGAAGATCACCTTCTTGTTCTCGCCGGCATACGATGTGCCACCAATGAGGATGAGTTTTTGCTCGAAGCTGAGGATGATGAATACTTCGCTCAGCGTTCCGTCGATCTCCGGGATAGATTTGAAACCAGGGACCGTTACAACGGTAAAGCCGGGAACGAAATTCTCGAGTTGTTCATCCGTGGCCTTGATGAACATGTTTTGAACAAAGAGCGAGTGATACGCTTCTTCTTGAATGAAACGGACAGGGAGCGAGTACTGCTCATCAGCACCGGCGATAAGGTCCTGAACATAGACGTCTCTACCCTGCAAATACGCAAAGACCCGAGCCTTGAGGGTGTTGAACTTCTCTGTTGAGAACGGCTTGTTCACCTTACCCCACCAAACATCGGCCTTGCTTCCATCCTCTTCAACCACGAACTTGTCGTTTGCGCGACGTCCGGTGTACGGTACCGAATTCACGCACAATGCGCCGTGTTCGGAGAGAATGCCTTCTTCGTACGAGAGTGCATGCTCATACAGGTCAGGTGCAGCGAGGTTGTAGTTGATGTCTCCGAGATTATGCAGCCCCATTGAATGAAGTTGCGATACGACTAGGTCGGCTCCCGTACTCATGACTCGTCCCAATAGAAGTTAAATCAGCGTGTAATCTCACAAATATCGTGGTTTTCGATGAAGCGTCCTGCTTTCTTTGCCGGAGACGAGGTCATCCCGTTGATCGATCAGATCATGAATGAGCTGAAAGGGGCTGGTGGTGTACCAACACCGTCGCTTATCGTATCTGTGCGGCGCTCGCACGACCCGTTTGTTGCAGCATCATCATCGTTGATCATTGACGTTGCTCTCGGCACTCTCAGGGCCGAACGCCTTGGGAAACGCAGAGATGGGTGGCTGTTTACCGACAAAATGGCTGAACAATGCACCCATCCACTCATTGCAGAACACCACGCTAGGCCCTTTACTGGTCTTGGACATGTCTTGGAGATATGTACGGGAGCCGGAATGGATACAGCTGCAATTGCCGTGGTGGCGGGCCAGGTAACGACCTATGAAGCCGATGAGATTGTGGCTGATATCACGGCGGGGAACCTCTTTCGCAGTGGGATCACCAATGTTGATGTTGTACGTAGTGCATGGCCCCCAACCAATGTGGTAGAGAATACGTATGGCGGCGTGTGGGCCGACCCATCCCGCAGAACTGTGCGTGGCAGGCAGCGTTCCGGAGCCTCGTACGAACCACCTCTCTCCAGCATTCCATCAGCCCCTGTGGTTGGGATAAAGGTTGGTCCAGGCGACGATGTAGATGCCGTCGGATACGTGAGTGAGTTTGTTGGGTATGGGAAGGAGTGCAGAGAACGGATACTGTGGCGTTCTTCACACATAACGGATGATACGGTTACGTTGGTTGACAGGCAATCGTCGTGGCATGCCAACACAGATCTCGTACCATTGGTAGTGCCAACCGCTCAGTATCTGATTGAGCCTCATAACGCCATCATCGCGAGTGGTAGGGTTGGTGCCTTCTTTGCAGAGATCGGTGCCGCTGTTTTTGACCCACATATCGCCTATGGTGCGTTGAATGTGGAGCCCCCTCCATCGCCATGGTATGAGAGGTATCGGGTGCTGAAGATCGATCAGGGAGTATCTGTGCGACGCATCCAAGAGTCCATTCGGGAGCTGGGATGGGGCTCCACAACCATCTTCAAGAAACGGGGCTGGGAAAACGACCCGGAGGACCTTCGCCGTGCGCTATCGTTCGCAAGCGGAGGTCCTCCGGGAGTTGTTATCGTGATGCGTGTGGGTAGCGGCCATCAGACTGTGTATGCTACTTCCGTAGCGAGTCTCTGATCTCTGTAAGGAGCTTTACCTCATCCGACGGTTCAGCTGGTGCTGCAGGTGCTTCTTCTTGCTTGCGCTTCATGGCGTTGACGGTCTTCACTACGAGGAACATCACAAAGGCTATGATCAAGAAGTTGAGGACAACCTGAAAGAATTTGCCCCACATGATCATCACAGCCCCTTTTCCATCCGGGCCTGCGGCTTTGAGGGTGGTTGCAATGTCCGTGAAGTTGATCCCACCGAGAATCATGCCGATTGGAGGCATGATGATGTCATTGACCAACGATGCCGTGATAGCACCGAAAGCGCCGCCAATAATCACACCAATGGCAAGGTCTATAACATTGCCCTTGGAGATGAATTCTTTGAACTCGGAGATCATGCTCATGGTCAGCCCAGTGAATGAATGAGAAACAACTCAGCGAAAGTACTATTTCGTTTCAGTTTCCCTGCATCCACAGGTTTGAACCAATTCTTGTCGCAAGGCGGCGCGTTGCTCAGGCGTCATGCCGGCACACTTTTTTGCCACGCCGCTTTCCTTATCAGTATGTGCGGGCTCTCGAGATGTACGATAGGGGGCTAGTGACCCAGCAGCACTACCATACTTCACGGCAAACACAACAACATAGGCAAATGCCGTAATGCCCGTGCCCTCCAAGAAGGTGAGCTGGTGGTTGTTGCCCATCATTTCGTAGAGGAGCTCGTTCCAGATCACAGACACGAGAAGCCCATTACATACCAACAGCCCGCCGATGCCAAAGAGGTACATCATCGAGCGGGCTGTTTTGGTCGTCAAAAACGACATAGGGGGCTTACTAATCGTTCACAGTGTCGTATAGCTCCTGGAGCTTCTTGCGAAGGTACAGTACAGCATAACGTTTACGTGCGAGGAGAGTGTTGATATTCACACCTGTTTCCTCAGACATCTCTCTAAACGATACACCCTCGAATTCATTTTTTACGAAGACCCATTTTTGTTCAGCCGGGAGCTCTTCGAGCCCCTCAACCACGGCTTCCCAAATGGTCTTCCGGACGAGGTCATGTTCAGGATTGTAGGAGAAATCGCCCAAAAAGCGCTCCACATGATCCATTCCCTCTTCTTTTTGCTCGGCCGTGCCGAGATCCGCAAAGCTGTCTGTCCGCTTTTTGCGGTAGGAGTCGATGATCCTATTGCGCACGGATGTAAACACCCATGACGCAAGGTTGTCGATCGGCTTGTTCACGTCCTTGGACGCGGCCAGCACGTTGGCGAATACATCCTGAAGGATGTCTTCGGCTTCTTCTTGGTTGCGGACTCGCTGACGGATGAATCCGAGATACTTCTTCCGATCTGTGCGGAAGAGTTGTTCGATCTGAAGAGCTAGATCCATGGCATTACTACCCTCTGTGGTGATTCCACTTCTTGTCCAACGCGGACTTGGCGTGATACCCGTCTTGCGACGGAAGTCGGTTGCCTTCATGACACCTCCAGCTACGTGTATGTGAAATTGTTCTGCCGATATGTCAGGTCGGCTGAAAAAACGACGTAGCAGTTATGCCATTATGTCCTGTGTTAGTGACCGATGAGGTCAAGAAAGAGGTAGTGGTATTTCTATGCCAAACTTTCGTGAGTTAGAGATCGCTCTGTCGTACCCTGCATCGGCGTGACGCAAAATACCCATTAAAGGATCGTACGTCAACACTCGTGCCAACTTTTCATCTGCTTGAATAGTTCCATCTGCAACCACAACCATTCCGGCGTGAAGAGACAGTCCCATTCCTACGCCGCCACCGTGGTGGAGGGATACCCATGTTGCCCCACCAATGGCATTAAGGGCAAAATTGAGATATACCCAATCGGCTATAGCATCAGAACCATCTTTCATCGATTCGGTTTCACGATGCGGCGAGGCAACGCTTCCGCAATCGAGGTGATCTCGGCCTATCACTATGGGAGCCTTGACCTTACCGTTGCGGACAAGATCGTTAAATAATTTTCCGGCCTTGGCCCTGTCGCCATATCCAAGCCAGCAGATGCGGGCCGGCAGACCTTGGAATCCAATGTGCTTTTGCGCCTCCCGGATCCATTTGTGCAGTGCTTCATTTTCCGGAAACAGCCCCATTATGGCGTCGTCAGTTACTCTGATATCGTCGGGATCACCTGACAATGCTACCCATCTGAACGGCCCCTTTCCGTCACAGAACAGCTCTCTAACGAAAGCGGGCACAAATCCCGGGAAGTCAAAGGCATTGGCTACGCCATCAAAATCTCTGGCCACGCCCCGAATGTTGTTGCCATAGTCGAACGTAATGGCTCCCTTGGCCTGAAAGGCCAGCATGGCACGCACGTGAGCGCCTATGCTCGTGTAGGCACGGTGCAGATAGTCGTCCGGGTTGGAGATCCGCAGACCGTCGGCCTCGGACTTGCTCAGTCCGGCAGGATAGTATCCATTGAGCGGATCGTGCGCAGAAGTTTGGTCAGTTACCACATCCGGAATGATCCCACGCTCCACCAGTGCCGGCAGAATCTCTGCTGCATTTCCAACAAGTCCAATGGAGATCGGTTCGCGTTTCTCTTGATACTCGCGGATCACCGCCAACGCCGCATCAAGGTCGTGCATTTTCCGATCGCAATACCCGTCGCGTATCCGCTTATCAATCCGCTCTTCATCGATCTCGATACACAGCGCCGCCGCTCCGGCTATAGTCGCTGCAAGGGGCTGAGCACCACCCATACCGCCGAGGCCGGCGGTGAGCAGAAACCTGCCGTTCAGGGTGCCTCCAAAGTGCTGACGGGCACATTCTGCAAATGTCTCATACGTGCCTTGCACGATACCCTGCGTGCCGATGTATATCCACGAGCCTGCGGTCATCTGACCGTACATCATCAGACCTAATGCATCGAGCCTTCGGAACTCATCCCAGGTGGCCCATTTCGGAACGAGGTTCGAGTTTGCTATGATGACCCGAGGAGCCCCTTCATGAGTCTTGACCACACCTACGGGCTTGCCACTCTGAACGAGCAGCGTTTCGTCCACGTCCATATCACGAAGGCATGAAAGAATAGCGTCAAAGCTCTCCCAGTTCCGTGCTGCCTTGCCCAATCCGCCATAGACGATAAGCTCATCTGGCTTCTCAGCATTCTCGGGATCGAGATTGTTCTGGATCATGCGATAGGCAGCTTCTATCTGCCAGTTCTTGCATGTGAGTTCGGCGCCACGGGGAGAACGGATGATGCGTTTCATGATGCAAATATGCTAATGTGCTAGATTGCTAGAGTGTTAGTGTGTTAGAGTGTTAGTGTGCTAGAGTGTTAGAGGGGGGAATGTGAGGTTTACAACTACGTCAACAACAGAGGGAAAGAATAACGTTCCACTGTTGGTGTTCTATTGCGTTACGTTCTTTGTGGTGTGGATGTACACCTTGATCTTCACGTCTGATGTGTCGAATTGGATCATAGAGAACATCCTCACGTTTGGATTTGTTGGAATGTTGCTGATTACCTATCGGAGGTTCAAATTCAGTGACCTAAGCTATTCGTTAGCCTTTGTGTATATCATGCTGCACATCCTCGGAGCACAGCACACCTATGCTGAGGCACCCGTGGGATATGCGATCAAGGATCTCTTGGGTCTCGAACGCAATCCGTACGACCGTATCGTGCATTTCAGTTTCGGCCTTTTGTTGGCGTATCCGATGCGCGACTATTTCCGAAACAAATTTCAGTGGCCGAATTGGGTCTGCTGGGTGTTACCGGCAGAGATTACGCTATCGTTCAGTGGGATGTATGAACTGATCGAATACGGTGTTGCCGATATCTTCTTCCCAGGCCTCGGTACCAACTACCTTGGTACACAAGGAGATCCGTGGGATGCCCAAAAGGACATGGCAATGGCATTCGTAGGTGCAATCCTGTCACTGTGCATCACAGCAGTGATGAGGCGAATGACAGGGAAACATGAAAGGTCGACCGGATGATCATGAAGGACAGATTGCGACCGTACGAATATGCAGACCTCATTCGCCTGGGAAACACCAACGGTGACGGTGGCTATGTAGTACCGAAGAGCCTTGCAGATAAAGCTGCCGTACTTCTGTCTCTCGGTTTGGCTGAGGAGTGGACGTTTGACATCGAAATGCAAAGGCGAAACCCAACTCTGCGAGTGATCGGTGTTGATCATTCAATTCGTGCTGGGATGTTCTTTCGGCAACTCGTTCGAAGTACCATCAAGGGTTTGATCTATTCGCTGCTGCGCAATTCTGTCAAGTCAGAGAAATACGCCCATTTTCGGCAGCACTATGCTTCATACTTTCAACTCTTCACACAGCCAAGTGTCCACATACGAAAGATGGTAGCGGCGAATGACGGTGACGGTTGTATCTCCTTTACCTCCCTCATGAAGGTGGCATCACCAACACAGGAACATTCTGTCTTCTTGAAGATGGACATTGAGAGCAGTGAATACTGCATCATTTCCCAGATCGCTGCCCATGCACATTCTCTCTGTGCTATCACAGCGGAGTTCCACGATCTCATTTCTGATAGTGGAACGTTTAACAAGGCAATCGAAGAGCTTCAACGTGACTTTGTGATCGTACATATCCATGCGAACAATCATGGTGACTACAGTCAAGAACAAGACTTCCCGGACACTGTTGAGATCACGTTTGTGAACAGATCACTGATGAGTGTTGACGTGCAACTCACCACCTGCTCGTATCCGCGACATGAACTAGATGTGGTGAACTGTCGTGAAAAGGCAGATTACATGCTACACTTCTGAACACCATGCAGAATTCGAATCAACCACACCATCTCCTCCTAGCACATTCACCCGAAGTATGGGAAACACTTCGCCAGCCCTCTGCCGAAGAGCCGCTGCGATTGCTGATCAGCGGTTGTATACTTGGTCAGAAGTGCGGTGTAGATGCAACTGATTATGGAATGGGTGGCGCACTTACGCCGCTTGTCTCACTTCCAACCGTTGCGGCGCATGGATTCTGCCCGGAAGATGCCGGTATTGGTACACCTCGTACCATGCCCGACATTCACGGAGGTGATGGATTTGATGTCGTGCGCGGCACAGCAAAAGTATTGGATCAATATGGAGCGGATCTCACTGATGGAATGATTCGTGGGGCCGAAAAGATGGTAACGTATGCTCTTGCGAATAGAATAGAGCTCGCAGTTCTCACAGATGCGAGTGCTGCATGTGGAAGCCAGGTGATCTCCGATGGATGCAGATTTACCGAACCCCGAAAGTATACCGCCGGAGCTGGTGTTGCCGCCGCCATGTTGTTGGACGCTGGCATCCCGGTATTGAGTCAGCGAGACTACGCATCACTTGAGCGACTCCTCATTGTGTGCCAGGCACCCCAATTTGTCTCAATAGGCAAACCCGACCATCATCTCACATCATGGTACACAGAGTACTTCGCCAGATGAGTGTGCTTGTACGAGACGCAACGCCGGATGACGTTCACGTGATCGCAGAGATCCACGTTGCATCGTGGCGCGACACCTACAAAGGGATTGTTCCTCAGGTGTTTCTTGACTCGATGGATGTAGATGAACGTGCACAACGCTGGACAAGGTCCTTTGACAAATCCACATGCAAACTCATCGTTGCCGAAGTAGATACAGTGATTATTGGATGGTGCTACTTCGGAGTATGTAGAGACACAGACGTCGATCCCAATACGGCAGAACTCTGGGCCATCTATATTCATCCATTGTCCATCAACCGTGGAATTGGACATGCACTCTGGGCCTCAGCAACAGAATCACTCGTAGCTCAAGGATATATCCGTTCTATCGTTTGGGTGGTAAAAGAAAATGAGCGTGCCATCCGTTTCTACTCGAAGAATGGGTTTGTGGCTGATGGCAATGAAAAGACGATTATTATCGATGATGCACCGCTGCAGGAGCTTCGTATGACTGCATTGCTGAAAGCGTAACACCCACGTTACGCGAATAGTGTAGGTTGGGGTATGCTCATCGTCTTTTTCCTGCTTTTTTGCAGCGTTGAAGAAGCGTGGCCTCAGGATACGTCGCGCGAATCAACGGAACAACTATCGGCTCGTGTATGTGGCAGTTGTCATTCTGCCCCTACCCCAGATCTACTCGACAAAAGATCATGGCGGGACGTAGTATTACCCCGAATGGGGACGTTTCTAGGAATCTATCCAAAGGGCGTATCTAGGGCATCGTTGATTGAAAAGGGGGCGGCCGAAACGTACATCACGTCGCACAACATCTATCCCGAAATACCAACGATCGACGCGCAAACATGGAAGAGGCTGCGCAGCTATTATGTTGATAATGCTCCAAAGAAGCTGCCGAATAACTCGGCATCGTCATTAACAATATCCGCAACCTTTAATGCGGTGCGCCCAGCATTCTCGCTACAACCGCCGTCAACAACATTTGTGAACATCGATGACAAAACGGGCTCTGTAACGATCGGTGATGCAGTGAGTGGGAAGGTATTCTCACTCACTCCCCAACTTGCCGTTGTGCGCCGAGACAGCACCGGGGAGGCACCGGCCTGGATTACATCGAATGATGATGCCCGTATCGCCACCATCATGGGCTCCTTTTCGCCAACGGATGCACCTACGGGAAAAGTTGTCTGGATACCGTCGGATCCAAAACGATCGATTTCTGAGATTATCACCGGACTACAACGCCCGGTCCATCATGCCGTGGCAGATCTCGATGGCAATGGAGAAAATGACATCGTGATCTGCGAGTTTGGAAAGTGGACAGGTGGACTATCGTGGTGGAAGTGTAAGAAGAAGGGTGAGTACGAGCGGATTCCCTTGCGCGAAGGTCCGGGTGCAACACGCGTTGAGATTCGAGACTGGAACAGAGATGGACGTCTTGATGTGATCGCATTGTTCGCACAAGGCAATGAGAATATCACGGCCTTCATCAACAACGGTGACGGGACATTTGCAGAGGAAACGGTGCTACAGTTCCCTCCGTCATGGGGCTCCAGCTATTTTGCGATTCAGGACATCGACACTGATGGTGATAATGACATCATTCATTGTGCCGGTGATAATGCAGACTTTGGTCCACTTTTACGCCCATATCATGGCGTTCGGATCTTCTTCAACAACGGCAAGAACCAATTCCCGGATACCGTTTTTCTTCCTCTGCATGGGGCGTATAGTGCCATTGCAGCAGACTTCGACCTTGATGGCGATACTGATATCTCAGCCATCTCATTCTTCCCAGACCACAAAGAGAAACCCGTTCGTGGATTTGTCTATTATGAAAATGAAGGACGGGGCACGTATAAAACTTCAACGTTTCCTGAAGTAGGTGCCGGGCGTTGGATTGTTATGGATTCAGGAGATATCGATCACGACGGAGATCTTGATCTTATCCTTGGTTCCCTTGTAATGGAAGTAAAGGGCAGACATGATCTTGTAGACAATTGGGTAAAGAATGCGATACCATTTGTGATCCTCGAAAACCGTACGCGGTGATCAGCCCCTTACTCCGATCTGCTTTTCTATCTCAGAGAGAGTTTCGGCGCGGAGTTTCTTGAGCTCGAACAATGAGCGGAGCATCTCCCACGTGTAGATGCCAGTGTCATGACCGTCCTTCCACGATGCCTGTACACCATAATTCCCGACGGGTGTAAGTGTCTCGAGCTCGTTCATTCCCGGCTGAAATGTTTTCATGCCGATAAAAACGGTCTGACCCATGATCTCTTCCCCGGAGCAGTGTGCACAAGGGCATGCCTCACGCAGATCGGAGAGGAGGATACTGGATGAAAATCCATCGCTCCATGTGGAGCTAAGGACAACGGCGTTTGTACGCTTTAGTGTCAGGGGGCTATGCATAGCGCAAAATTCGCCAATTTTCGCTCCGTACAACAGGAGGATCTATGAGGATAGTAATGGTCATGATGATGATCATCATGACGACTACCGTGGTCAGGGCGCAACAGCAGATTCCGAATGGTGGACTTGAAGACTGGACGCGCACTCCCGGTTCGGGTTCATTCAAGGACTATGAGGAACCCAGCGGTGGCTGGACGTCTGGTAACGGTGTGATCCATATCGCTGCAGGGGCGGATCCGGTGTGTGAAAAGTCCTCAGAATCCCATTCCGGACAATATGCAGCAAAGCTCACAACACGTTCCGTTTTTGGTCAAGTAGCATCAGGCTCAATGTACCTCGGAGTCTTCTCCTTGAACCTAGCCAATCCGGCCTCTAGCGCTAAACGTGGCATTCCGTATGCCGGCCCAGTACCAACACGCTTTCGGGGATTTTATCGGTACCAGCCCCAGGGTAATGACTCGGCTGCGATCTATGCAATGTTCACCCGATGGAACGGAAATGCTCGTGTACTGATACATGAGGCAAGGCTTACGATCACCGAAGCAACTCCTACCTGGACAGAGCTCAACATCTCGATTCCTCCTTTTGATGAAGCTCCGGATTCAATGTCTGTGGTAGCTGCTTCGAGCGCTGATGGTGAGAACTTTCGTGGTAGTGTTGGTTCCACGCTTTTTGTTGATGACTTCTCATTTGAGTGGACAACATCTCTGGTAGAAGAAACACGTGGACCGATGCCCATCATCATCTCCGGAACAACCGCCATTCTGCCCCTTGTTGACAGAGTGAGAACTGTTTGCGCCGTTGATCTCACCGGCAGAACCTTGGACCTTGGTCCGGTGAATGGTACTGGTGGTATTGATCTTGCGCCTTGTAAACATGGTCTCTGGTTCATTATCGCACGAGATGAGCGGAACGTTGTAATCGCACGGTCAAGCGGAATAGTGGTCAGGTGAGATCGGTCCTGATGATCTTCCTTGTATTCGCCGGCATTAGGGTCCACCTTGAGGCACAGGATACAACAAACAGCAGCGCACTTGCCCTACATGTGCGCATAGGCGGTTGCGTGGGTGCTCCCATCCCCGTTGGCAATGTCCCGCCTGGTTCCACCGGATCCCCGGTTCCCGGCTTCATTGGTGGGGCCACGCTGGACGTACCCCTTACTTCAGTGTGGACTGTGAGTATAGAACCTCAATTCGTGCGCTATGAGGCAACGTTCGATACGCCCCTTGAAGACCAACCATACATCGATAAGGTGGCTATCACCACACCGGATGGCTCAACAACCGTCCTGGAGGTTAACACCACGTTTACAGGCCAAGCAACGGGGGCCTTCATCACCGATTATGTACAGCTTCCGGTCCTCGCCCGATTTGAGCCAGGGTATCAATGGGGTTTATTGGCAGGGGGCTATGTGGGGTGGATGATCCAGACGCAAAGTAACGCAACAGGTGTTGGTACCGTAGGCATTCGGCCGGAAGTGGTTACGCGAAACCTCGAGTTTGGTGAGCGTATGCAAGGTTTTGATATTGGGCTTCAGCTCGGTGGACAGTTCAGGGTGTTCGACGATCTCAGGCTGGATCTACGTGGCGTGTATGGACTCACCAGTATCTTCAGTCAAGACTTCGCCACCGTTGATAGAACGGTTCAGAACGTCTTTGTACACCTCACTGTTGGCTTCCGTTTGATGTAAGTCTTCGGCAGTGGTCCCGGCACGTCGTAGATTTGTGGTTCGTTTTGAACCAAGACCCTGCAGGTACCACATGTCATCGCGCTACAAGAGCTACATTTCCGTTGAAAACCTCGATTCCCACGTTGGCGAAGAGGTCACCCTGAATGGTTGGGTGTATGACAAAACGGAAAAAGGAAAACTCATCTTCATTAAGCTCCGCGATGGCAGCGGAATCGTTCAGTGCGTGCTCTTCAAACCGAATGTATCGGAGGAGATCGCAGCTGCTGCGCAGTCTCTTACGCAGGAGTCAAGTGTATCTATCACTGGAACCGTGAGGAAGGAAGATCGTTCGCCTACAGGTGTAGAGTTGGATGTAACGAACGTCAAGGTATGGCAGGTCTCGAGAGACTATCCCATCACTCCAAAGGAACATGGCGTTGAATTTCTCATGGAGCACCGTCACCTCTGGCTGCGTTCGGCCCGTCAGCATGCCATCATGCGCGTGCGTGCGGTTGTTGTAAAGGCGATTCGGGATTTCTTCGACGGTAATGGGTTCCGGTTAATGGACTCGCCGATCTTTACACCCAATGCATGCGAAGGCACATCTACGCTGTTCGAGACGCAGTATTTCGACCTCGGCAAGGCCTATCTCACACAGTCGGGCCAACTCTACGCAGAAGCCAGCGCCATGGCTCTTGGAAAAGTGTACACCTTCGGTCCAACCTTCCGTGCGGAGAAATCCAAGACACGGCGTCACCTCACAGAGTTCTGGATGGTAGAGCCGGAGATGGCCTACTTTGATCTCAATGATGACATGGACTTAGCTGAGGACCTTGTAGAATACATCGTACAGAGCGTGCTCAAGGCCTGTCCGCGAGAGCTTGCAACGCTTGGTCGCGATGTGTCAAAACTCGAGGCAGTGCGTCGCCCCTTTTATCGCATGTCCTATACGGAAGCGGTAGAATGGCTCAACACAAACAACATCAAGCTCAACCGCAAACAAGCTGATGGATCGGAGATCCAGGTTGACTTCCCATGGGGTGAAGACTTTGGTGCTCCGCAAGAAGAGGCCATCATGCAGCAGTTCGATAAGCCATGTATCATACACCGCTATCCAACTGAGGTAAAGGCGTTCTATATGAAGCGCGATCCAGCCGATCAAAAGGTGGCTCTCGCTATGGATATGCTGGCTCCGGAAGGGGCGGGAGAGATCATCGGCGGCTCACAACGAGAGGACGACCACGATCTACTCCTTCAGAGGATTTTGCACGAGAATCTTCCTCAAGAAGAGTTTCAGTGGTACTTGGATCTACGAAAATTCGGATCCGTGCCACATTCCGGGTTTGGCCTGGGTGTAGAACGTACCGTGAAGTGGATCACAGGCGCAGATCATATTCGCGAGGTAATTCCATTCCCCCGTATGATCTACAGGATTGTGCCATAAGCACACGATCACTGCACCATTCGGCGAAGCTCAGAGACCATTAATGATCTGTCTGTGGAAACCTGTTCCATTACGTCCCTAAACTCCGGGAAGTTCGTAAGGATATGGTCGAAGGCTGCAGCATCTAGCACGTAGAGATCTGAATACTCTATTGCTCGAATGCTCGCACTTCTGCGACGCTTCTCGAGAAGTGCCATTTCACCAAAGAAGTCGCCGGTTTGAAGGGTGCCGATCTGGCTGCCGTCAGAACTGAGTACCTCAACGCTTCCGTGGCTGATGAAATACATGAAACGAGCTCTGTCTCCATAGCGGAAGACAAATTCCCCGGGTGTGACAACGATCGGTCTGAGAGAATCAGCAACCTCACGAATGAAACTTTCACTTGCTTCGCGGAAGAACGGTACACGTTCTATGACTTCGCTGCGGAGATACATCGACACTTCGGACCGCAAGCCCCATGGCAACATATCCAGCATAAAGGTCTCGTCGTAGGTAACCTTACGCTCCCACATATAGCCGAGATAGTCTATGATGCGGTGTTGCAAATGATGCGGCACATTGTGGTACTGCATAAAGGAGGTTGCCTGGTCCATTGTACGCACATGCTCAGATCGCAACGGATCTACTGTGTTGAAAAGTGACGCGATGTTGCCAACGAGGTAAGCAAACAACACATAGCCAACAAGCATAACAGCGGTTGCGTACATCATCTGCAGTTCAGTCTGCGGTGTGATGTCTCCGTAGCCGACTGTACACATAGTGGTAACGGTCCAGTAGATGGATTCCAGATAGTTGTAATCCGTTGCCGGTTGTCCGTTTGAGCGGAGGACCAACCACCCGCACGCAACTAGGTGGATGACAATCGCAAGTATATAGGCGAACTGCACAAATCTGACGGCATTCCCGCCTCTTCGAAGCTGCAGTCTCCATTGAGAGAGATTCCCAAAAACAGGAATGATCTTGCTGAGAGCGAGGAGAGCCAGGGGGGAACCGGCGGCGAACAATATCACCGGAATAGCGGCAATCACGTCGAAGACAAGCCACGTTCGGACGTACTTACGCACAAACTCCGGACCCCGTTGTTTAGCAGATCGGAACTTGAAGATCGGATCTATGATGAATACTGCCATCACAACGATCTCACCGATGAACCACGGAACATTCAGGGCAGCGTGATACACCAAAACGGTTGGGATTCGATACGCAATAAAAAGTGCGCAGACAGCAACAAGAAGAAGCCATGCAACTTCTCTCTGCTGGAAGACGTTCCTTCTGTACATTCGTGGTTCGGTCATAGCCGAAAAGTACCACAAGCACTTGTATTCCCATCATGGCTACTCAACAACAATGACGACAGACCCT
The DNA here is from genome assembly GCA_035299365.1 of Candidatus Didemnitutus sp. GTDB lineage: Bacteria > Bacteroidota > Ignavibacteria > Kapaibacteriales > Kapaibacteriaceae > UBA10438. Next base: position 8,707 of record DATGWS010000152.1, on the reverse strand, counting down.
ACAATGGCATCCAAAACCGGAGCCGAAAACATCGAATGGGATCTCAGCGATCTCTATGCAGGCATAGATGAAGCAGGCCTCGGCGGAGATCTAGCATCCATTGAAAAACGTGCTCAAGCGTTCCGTACAACATGGAACGGACGGCTGGGCGAGATTGAGATACCCCAGTTCATGACGATGATCGAGGAGTATGAAGACCTCGTTGAGACATTCGACCGTATGGCCTCTTATACCAACCTCCTCTGGTCTACAGACTCGGAAAACACTGAGTATGGTCGCCTGCTGCAGATGGTGCGCGAGACTCTCTCTCGAGCAGCAAGCCACCTCATCTTTGTGCCAACACAGTTGTCGCACCTCGAAGAAGCCCGGTTCAATGAGCTGCTTGCATCTCCGGAATTGGCAACACGCCGCCACTGGCTGGAGCGCGTCCTCGAATTCAAGCCGTATACGCTCTCCGAAGACGTTGAACGGGCACTTTCTGCCAAGTCCATTACCGCTCGATCATCGTGGGTACGGCTGCATGACGAAGTGGCTAACAGTCAGGTTTTCACGTTCAATGGACAGGAGCTTACTCTTGCCGCCATTTCGAAGCTGAGCTACGAAAAGGACCGCGAAACACGCAAGGCAGCAACTGAAGCACTATCTGCAGGTCTGGCAGAAGAAGCAAAGACACATGCCTTTGTGTTTAACACAATCATTGCAGACTGCGAGACCAATCAGCGACTTCGCGGATATCAATCGTGGATCTCCTCGCGTAACCTCGAGAACGAGGTTTCAGACGAGGCCGTCCAGACGCTTATCGATGCAGTGGTAGACCGTTATGATCTCGTTCGCAGATACTACGGCGTTAAGCAACGACTCCTCGGGCTGACGGAGATGCATGACTATGATAGGAATGCTGTTGTTGGCTCAGAGACAAGTACTTGGACGTGGGATGCAGCGCGAGATCTTGTGATCGATGCATACACACAATTCGATCCACGTGCAGGCGAGATCGCAACGATGTTCTTTGAGAAGAACTGGATCCATGCTCCGGTCCGCAAAGGAAAACGATCCGGCGCATACAGTGCGGGCACAATCGCTTCCGTTCATCCATACGTCTTCATCAATTTCACCGGTACAGCTCGAGACGTGCAAACGCTCGCTCACGAGCTTGGTCATGGTATACATCAATATTTGTCACGTCAGCAGGGCCCCCTGCTCATGGACACGCCACTCACAATAGCTGAAACGGCCAGCGTGTTTGGAGAGATGATCACGTTCAAGAAGCTGTACGATGCTTCCACTTCTGACACGGAACGACTATCACTTGTGATGTCGAAGCTTGATGGGATGATTGCAACGGTATTCCGTCAGGTTGCGCTGAATCGATTTGAAGACGCGATGCATACATCACGTCGAGAGCAGGGCGAGCTGAGCCTAGCACAGATCAACGAGACCTGGTATAGGACGCAGAAGGAGCAATTCGGAGACAGTGTTGTTCTGTCGCCGGGATACGAATTGTGGTGGTCGTACATCTCACACTTCATCCACACACCCGGATATGTTTACGCATACGCCTTTGGTGAGCTCCTTGTGTTAGCGCTCTATGAGATCTACAAGAAGGATCCTGCCGACTTCACACCGAAGTACATGCAGCTCTTGGCTAATGGTGGATCAAAGTGTCCCAAAGACCTCCTCACACCATTTGGCATTGATATCAACGATCCTACGTTTTGGAGCACAGGCTTGAACTTTATCGAACGATTCATCACCGAGGCGGAACGCCTCGCTGAGTCTTCGATCGCTGAGCAAGAGTAAGCACGGCATCTACATAGGCCGTGCTGTTATTGTAGTGAAATACAGCGGCTCGTTGTTGAGTAGTTACCTGGCCCCAACCGTTCGTCTTGAGATAGTTTGCAACACTGAAAATGGCGTCATCGAGATCATTGAGATCGATGACGCCATTCTTGTTTCCATCTACAGCCCATGACAGGTAAGACGAGGGCAAGAACTGCGTCATGCCAAATGCTCCGGCCCACGAACCATGAAGAGTAAACGCATTGAGCGTGCCTCGCTTGTCGATTTCATATAGTGCCTTGAGTTGGTCTGCTGCCCAAGCCACCTTCTTCACTGCCTTGCGCTCCACAACGTATCTCACACTGTCGAGTTTGGAAGAATCAAGCCCCATGCTCGACATAACAGACGCTGCGTTCTGTTCCACAAACTCAGGTTCACAGGAGAGCAACACGCTAAGATAAACGCTGGCAACGTGGTACTTACCGAGGATCGTGCCGTGTTTGGATTCAACCCATAGCAAGGATCCGATAACTTCTGGCGGAACGCCATAGAGAGAGTCTACCAGCTGCAGAATAGAATCGTGCTTGCCAACAAATTCCCGCACCTTCCTCACACCAAGCTCATTGTGGTTATGCGAGTAATCCGTTTTCTGCGCGTAGTTTGTAACGTTGATTCGTACGAACCTGTCGTTGAATGCCGTTTGAGGCGTTCGAAGCAATGATGCAACAAAGGCTGAATCAACACCGTGCTGACGTGCGATACGTGCCGCCCGCGTAAGGTGAGTTACCCCGATCTCTTGTGAGGGGGCTCGATCATCACCCTGAATACGATGTGCGGGTTCGTTCACCGTTAGCACGGACATACACAAGGTTGTACATGCCGTTATCACGGCCACTATTGGTGAGATCGAGGTCATATCATGTGTAAACTACGGCACGTTCTTGTAATGCTTGTGCTCACGAGCGGGATGCTCTATGCACAACCGAAATTGGACATGCAGAATGAGGTTGATTGGGGTACGGTAACTCCCACTGGACCGCTCTCCGAGACCCAAAGTGTGAAGTACCGTGTGCCGGTGAAAAATGCAGGAGACAGCACGCTGATCATCTCAAATGTCCGTGTTCAATGTGGCTGCACAACAGCACCGATTGAGAAGGACACACTGGGTCCAGGTGAAGAAACGGCCATAAATATTTCCCTGAACCTCCCAACCGGAAGTGGGTCCCTTTCCAAATACGTCACGATCTTCTCCAACGATCCTTCGGGTGCACACGTGTTGCGCCTTAAGGTTGAGGTTCAACGACCGATACAACTGGCCACAAGCTTTCTTGCCTTTGACCGCGTGAGCGTTGGTAACTCCTCGCGGGCCTTGGTTGGCGTAACAATCTTTGCCGATACAACGGTGATCATCACTGCGGCTTCTTCGACCGAGAATGTACATGTTGTTACTCCAATGCCGCTGACGCTGGTCAAGGGCCAGTCAGCTGAGATCGAGTTTCGGTATACACCGCAAAAGCCCGGAACATTCAATATTCAGGCAATACTGAACACCACCCTTCCCGGCTACGAAAAAATCGAACTCAGTGGCTATGGCTCTGCGTTCCCGGCTCCAACGAAACCCTAATTCGCTCAAAAACCACAAATCCTCCGTTGTCCCGAATCACCTTCAGGTTCGGATGAGAACGCCACTTCTCCGCGTCGTTCACCTTGGCAACAAAAAACGTTGGCTTGTCTACCGGACCATTAAGCAACCATGGTTCCCAATCATCTGCGCCGATTCCCATAGCTGCCGCACTTAGGTGTATCGGCTTGTTGGTGTAAAAGAGGTGTGCATAGCTCTTCATAGTAAGGGGCTTTATATAGACGTCCTTTCCAACCATTGACTGATAGAACGTGATGGCTGCCCCCTGAGTATAGGGCTCAATGCGTGGAGCTACGAGTGGTAGGAAGAGGGAGACAAAGAGCATCACACTTCCAAAAAGGACGGCAATAGATACAACTTGACGGTTCGTGCGTTTCATGTACCATGCGCAGATCAACCCGACTAGGAGAACAAGTGCCACGTATGACTCAAAGCCGAGCCACCCACCATCTTGTTGGATGGCTGCACGGAGATATTGATCGCGAAATGTTGGCAGGCTTAATAGCCAATCGCGATTCATGAATACCCAGGGTACCATGAAGCACAACGCGGTAATTGGGATGGCGATCAGAGCAAGTGCCGTTGTTCTCTTCCACGTCCAACTACGATGTCCCGATAGCCACCGGTCGATGGCAACTGTTGCCAAATAGGTGAGTGGAAGGTAGGTCATAGAACTGTAGTGAATGATCTTGGTCTTCACAAGTGAGAACACGACGAGCACGACAAAAAACAGCACCGTCATCCATATTCGAACAATGCGCTGATGAGCCCCTTCTCCATCACTGGCCCGAATCCCGCCAAAGAAGAAGATCGATGCCGGATAACATCCGATGAGCAGAACGATGCTGTGATAGTACCACGGCTGTTCGTGACCCGCATCTCCTGTGGTGAGTAATCGCACTTGATAGGCAAGGTTCTCCATGATAAACGTGGGACCGTTCTGTATGTAGTCCACACCGAACCATACCGAGGTCACAGCGATCGTTGTAATTGTAGCACTAAGCACCTGTCTCCACGGAAGGGGCATACGTTTGCGGAGAATGAGCCATGTAACAGCAGTGGTGAGCATAACAAGCCCGAAACCCACGGGACCTTTTGTCATAACGGCAAGTCCGGCCCAAAGTCCAGATCGAATGCCTATGCCCCATTCATTTGTTCCCGATCTACCTTCTTTAATCATCGACCAAACACTTAGGAAGATGAAGAGGTTGAAGAGCGGGTCGATAATGCCGGATCGGAAATAGAAATGGGGAAGAAGAGACCCCGCATATACTACACACCAAAGGATGCCAAATCGTTGCCCATTTACGCGGGAACCAATGCTGAATAACACGAGCATGGATACTGCACCAATGAGGGCATTGGGAAGTCGCGCAGCAAACTCGTTGATGCCAAACACTTTCATCGAAAGAACCTGAAGCCAGATGAAGGCAGGGGGCTTCTCATAGAACGGACGGAAGTCGATTTGCATATGCAGATAATCGCCCGACACGATCATCTCCCTAGCACACTCAGCAAAGTTCACCTCGTCCCAATCAAACAGTCGAACACTTCCGAGAAAGGGAACGAACAAGATCAAAGATGCAAGGACGATTACGATCCGGATTCGAAGGGGGCTCACGTTCAGGCTCTGTATTGGTGGACTCGCGAAGATACCCATCGTACAAGAGCATGGCCAACCATAGAGAATGCTATTCCAATACCGCAACTACCAATGATCCCTACACCAGCAGTTGATTCCGGTCCGCCGATCTCATAGAAGCCTTGAATGATCGAAACGGGGAACATCGAAACATCCGTTAGTGCCAGTGCGATACAAAGTACCAGACTTGCGAAACCCACCACTCCGGCCCGGACTCGAGTTGAACGAGGTAGATCATCCACAACAATGAAGGACCAACACAGACTCCCAAGGAAGGCAAACAACATCTGATCGTAGAGATCGATGGCCGCAGCCTGGATCTGTGCAACAAGTAGTGCCGATGCAACAGCACTACACCCCGCTACTGAAACAAAGATGATCAGCTCTCGAACAAAGGATGAGGTGGTGGTTCTCACACGTGCAGTGGCCGCAAGGAACATCGAAGGGATTCCCACGGAGATTATGCTCAAAAGAGCACCCCGGCGGGGAGTGAGTGGGTAGGGGGCAATACTCAATGTTGCCAGTGCATTCATTGCCACGAGGACGACGTTCTTTGCCAGGAAGAGCTTGGCCACGCTGAGTACGGTACGAATTGCAGCCCTGCCTTCTGCGATCATCTCCGGAAACTCTGCGAACGTGGCCTTCTCTAGCACAACATCTGCAACAAGCTTCGTCACCGGAGCACTGCCCTGCATTGCTATACCAACCGATGCCTCTTTAATCGCAGGCAGGTCATTTACCCCATCTCCGATCATCACAACATGATCCGTACGGCGCAACGATCGCACGATCTCTTGCTTATCCTCTGGTGTGAGGCGCGAACGAACAGTGATGTTTGCATGTTCTCTGCCCAACCTCCGTAGTAAGGATCGAACCGGACCAGGTGCATCGCCGGTAAGTATCATCATGCGGATGCCAAGTGCATCAAACAGATCAATCGTCTCGGCACTCTCTGGTCGAATAGCATCGTCCATTGCAATCCAACAAAGGGGCTCCATGCCTGTTCCCGTCATTTCCTCGGCTCCGGAAGACGATCGCGCAAAGACTAACGTTCGCATTTCATCAATGCCGGCATTCGAGGCAAGGATGCCGAGCTCCTCCCACTGAGGGTGTTCCGGTGAAAGCACTGCGCTGCCTGCACCGAGCGTGTACCAGATTCCATTCGAAGTGCGCAAAGCACTGTACTTACGTGATGATGAGAACGAGACACGTTGTTGCACTGAGAATACGCGTGGGTTGGGTGTTAGCGTGTTGAGTGCGTCAATCACCTGACCCTCATCGCCGATGGAGCGAGAGAATGCGCCAAGAAGCCCCTTGCAAGATTCTTCATCTACGTCTGTGAAAGGAAGCACGCGCTCAATTCGCAACACGTTCATGGTGAGGGTGCCAGTTTTATCGAAGCACACAACACCTACCCTCGAGAAGGACTCTAATGCCGCAAGCTTCTGTACAACCACACCTCGCTGCGCTATGCGTATCAGACCCAACGTAAGGGTGATCGTTGTGAAGAATACCAGACCTTCTGGAATGAGTCCGAGAAGAAGTGTGGCAACCCTGCGTACTCTATCAACATCATGGAGGATATTGGCTGCACCGAGAGATACATCCAGCACGGCTAGGATAAGAGCGAGAACAAAAGACCATTCAAAGATTTTGTTCACCGTTCGTTGCAGTGGCGACGCTGTTAGGTCAACCCGTTTGGCTGTTGCCTCAATGCGCTGAGCCATCGTATCGTGACCAATGGCCGTCACTCGAATTGTTGCCTTTCCGGAAACACAGAATGTACCTGCATGGACAACATCATCTACGGAGAGGGAATACAGATGAGTCTCTCCTGTGAGCAACGATGTATCCAGTTCACACTCATCAGTTGAGATCACCACTCCGTCGGCAGGAACCACATCTCCACGGGTAATCGTGAGAATGTCTTCGATTTGGACATCAGCCCTCTTTACTGATAACACCGCCTTCTCGAGTGTGCGGTGCGCCCTCCACTCCTGTCCGATAGCAATAGCTGTATTCGCAAGGATCACCGTTACGATTCCAACAGAGTCCAATGCAAGACGTACGTCATCGTTGAGAAGGTACACAGCATACAACCCGGCAACGAGAACCACATTCACAAGGTTGAATGGTGTGAGTGTGTTCTCTAGTGCAATCGTTCCAAGGGTCTTAGACATTGTACAAAACTAGCCCCTTGTGATGTTGCGCGGTGGTTACTGATGCAGGCCGAGAACATCACGTTCCGATAATGTGATGAACGCCATGTTTGGCAGATGATCCTCGCTACCATTGGGCTGAGTCTCGCTTGGATATGTGGGGCTGTGGTCGCCTTCCGTATTGGGCGGTGCGTCTCAACGCCTCTGCTAACCTGGCTTGGTGTGTACAGGTATTATTCACCAATGTTCTTTACCCAACCATTTGGACGCGGACGGTTGGAACTTCATCTTGGTACCACCTGGGACTTTTTTGCTCAGAAGAACGTGACCCAGCAAGTACTTCTCACCCACCTCGGTATGGGTGTAAAGGGGCTCATCGAAACGATCAAGTCCGGTTCCATTCCGCTGGATACAAAGCTTCGCGGTACAATGTATTTTCTCTCCAGCCCAACGCTAGAACGTCTCGGATTCCGGGTTCGGCAGCCACTGCCGTTAGAATATGTTGCGTTTGTAGCGAACTATCTCGAGATATGTCTGCTTCTAACCCTTGTCCGACGTAGGGTATCCTTCATCGATATCCGCCGCGTACGGATGATCGATGCTACAGCACTAGACCTCGTTAGCCACGAACACCGTTTAGCGCCAATCATCGAACGCCTCTCCTCACGCACCCCCGTATTATTGAGCTAAGGGCCGATGCGGGTAACCCTGTAACCCCGTACCTCTTAGAGGTATATTCGGGTAGTTAAACCCAATGAACTGTCTCGACACAGAGGCCGGGTTTGAAGCAATGAGGGAAGAAGCAGAACTCAAGCACGAGGGTACTATGGCAAAGCTTACGGAATATCGTGGGACGTGGACGAGGAGAGAAGCGGCGCATCTGCTTCGGAGGGCCTCTTTTGGGGTCACTAACGATCAATTGAATCAGGCGGTGACGGACGGGCTCACCAAGACCCTGGACACGCTGTTTACGCCCCTTCCCAAAAAGATCCCGCCTACCAATACTGCTGACGGGTCAAAATGGGTACCGGACGAAGGTCAGGTGTGGACCAAGACTGCAGTGATCGGCGTGCAGGGAGACCCAACAACCTCTACGGCCTATGACGTTTCTAAGGGTGCCCAGTACTATAATGGGATCACCAAGACCTGGTGGACGCGCAACATGCTGCACGATCCGGTTTCGATCCACGAGAAGCTCACGATCTTTTGGTCGAACCACTTCGCAACCGAGATGACGGCAGTCCAGAATGGAATCTACTCGTTCAATCTGCTTGCCTATCTGCGCGCCAACGCCTTCGGTAACTTCAAGGACATGACCCGCCACGTCTCGCTTGATGCCGCAATGCTCAGGTATCTCAACGGCAACACAAATACCAAGCGTAGTCCGAACGAGAATTATGGACGTGAGCTTCAAGAACTGTTCACCATCGGAAAAGGTCCTGAAGTTTCCCAGGGAGACTACACCACCTATACCGAACAGGATGT
>DATGWS010000151.1:0-5759 GCA_035299365.1 Candidatus Didemnitutus sp. | reverse complement strand
CTTGGATGTACCACAACGCAGAACGATGTTGGAAAACATCATGACAACCGTACCGTTGAGCGATGTGCACTACATCGATACAACGGTTCTGCCAGACAAGCTCGAATGGTTTGCACGTACACCCGATCTGGTCTGGACGATGGACTGGCTCCGAAAAACATCTGAAAACCCAAAAGCAGCTCCGGTACGTGGTATCCTGAGCATCAATCCGGGCGTAGACGTAAACACCACAACGTGGAAGTTTGTTGGGTATAAGGGTGGGAGCGAAACAGGCGTCCTAAATATGACCTACCTCCTCCAGCACTCGTCCGGAGACTGGTACGGGCTTTCGGTTTCGTGGCTACGCACCGATGCCGCCGTTGACCTGCTCTCATTCAGTGGAATTGTAGAACGTGCCATTCAGCTCATCGCCCCGTAACTTTGCGGGATGTTATGTCTCGCCTGCCCCACAAATCCTGAATGGATCCCAGTTGCTGTTGCCAATCCGGATCTGATCCTTCTGGATCATGCCCACTGTGAAAAGAAGGCTGCATTCTTTGCACTCACAATGATCAATCGGTATCCCAATAGAACGAGACTTGTTCGGGAGATGATAGATCTTGCCGCTGAAGAACTCGAACACTTCACCACGGTGATGAATGAACTCGAGAAACGTAATCTCACGCTTGGCCGAGATGCCGGCAGTGACTATGCAAAGGCACTGCACGAGCATCTTCATGGGACCGAGCCAAAGAGGCTACTCGACTTCCTCATGATAGGCGCTTTTATTGAAGCCCGTTCATGCGAACGTTTTTCTCTGCTGGCCAAACATGCTCCAACAGAAGAAATGCGGGCACTGTATAGGTCGTTGTTTGAAAGCGAAGCCGGACATTACAGACTTTATACCGACATTGCCCGTGAGTATTACCCTCACGAAGAGGTAAAACAACGTCTGTTGGAATTCGGTCAGATCGAAGCCGAAATCGTTAAGGGGCTTGCCAACAAACCTACCATGCACGGCTAATGGCAAACATCATCTTCATGGGCACACCGGAGTTTGCTGTGCCTGCCCTGCAAGCCATCCATACGCAGTTCGGTGTGCGCACAGTTGTTACGGCACCTGATAAACCGAGGGGTCGCGGACAAAGCGTATCACCATCAGCTGTGAAACAAGCGGCATTGGACCTGGGTATCACCGACATCCTGCAACCGACATCGCTCAAAGACCCCGATTTTGCCGCAGAGATCGCATCGCGTGAACCGGACGTGATGTGTGTGATCGCTTTTCGCATCCTTCCACGCAGCGTATACTCACTAGCGCGTTATGGCGCATTCAACGTCCATGCTTCACTACTTCCCAAATTTCGTGGTGCAGCCCCTATTAACCATGCCATCATAGCCGGCGAATCGGTTACGGGTGTTACATCCTTTCTCCTCAATGATGTGGTAGACACAGGAACGCTGCTGCTTCAACAAGAACTAGCTATTGCCGATGGGACAACGGCCGGGGAGCTTTATACGGCACTGATGCCCCTGGCGGCTGAATGTGCGGTGGCAACGTGTGCCGGACTTCTCACAGGTACGCTCCAGGCTCAACCGCAGAACGACGCGCTAGCAACTCCGGCACCAAAGGTCTTCCGCGAAACAAGCTCCATTGATTGGACGAACAACCGCTCTGTGGTTCGTAATTTCATTCACGGCATGTCCCCTTCACCATGTGCATGGACGGTATGGAATGGAGAGATCCTCAAGATCTACCGTACCTCGCTTATCGATGGGCAAGGGGCTCCCGGTACGTGGCAGATTCGCGATGGTGTGTTTCGTGCGGCATGTGCCAATGGTATGCTGTCAATCGACGAGCTACAACTGCCCGGGAAGCGAAGAATGGCAACGTCTGAAGTACTACGCGGATATCGTGGTCAAACAGAAGGAACATTTCAATGATGTCACTTGCTGAATATGTGCGGTCAACACCGTTCATCGTCTGCGCCCATCGTGGCGCGTCGGGTATCGCTCCTGAAAACACCTTGGCTTCACTTCGAGCTGCGATCGACACCGGTGCAATGATGGTGGAGTTAGATGTTCAGGTAACCAGTGACAATGCATTGGTCGTCTTTCATGATGAACATCTCGACCGTACCACGAATGGTCATGGAGATATCCGTGAGTGCGCGTTGCAGGACGTGCGATCTCTGGATGCCGGGTCGTGGTTCGACGCACGATTCGCGGGCGAACATATCCCCCTACTCGATGAGGCCTTGAACGTGATCAAGGGTCGGGTCTATCTCAACATCGAGATAAAGCCCCTTACCGTAAACGAACAAGCAGCTCGCAACATCCATAACATCGTTCTGTCCATCATCAATGCGGGAATGACGGACCATACGGTCTTCGCATCCTTCGATCATCATGCCTTGCTCTTTATCAAATCCCTCGGCGCACAGTTACGTACGATTGCATTGAACGTACCGGATGATGAACGACTACCTCATGAAGTAACACGTGAGTGTCTTGCTGATGGATATGGATGTTCTGTAGCCGAGCTTACGCCTGAACGTGTTGAGGACTGCCGAGAAAACAACATTCCTATTGGCGTCTATACGGTGAATACTCCGGCAGAACTCGAATATGTCATCGACATGGGAGTACAGGGCGTTGTGTCCAACTATCCCGATGTGATCATGGCCCATTACCGCACACTCTCTTTCACTGCATAGATCCATGGACCCTGTTACAATCCTTGGCCTAACCGCCGGCTGTTGCTCTACGTTTGCCCTAGCACCACAGGCCTTTAAAGTGTGGCAAACACAACAAGTGGATCAACTGAGCATTGGCATGCTTGGGCTGATGATCACGGGAAGTATGCTTTGGCTGTCGTACGGACTCCTCAGAAGTGACATTAGCATCGTTTGGGCTAACGCTGTAGCTTTTCTTTTTATCATCTACATGTTAACAAAGAAGGTCCGTGACATGCGACAAACCGGGAGGCGATGAACATGGGAAAGCGTATTGGAGTGTTGCTCAGTGGATGTGGCGTTTATGATGGTTCGGAGATTCAAGAAGCCGTTTTGTCACTGCTTGAAATCTCACGTCACGGTGGCACAGCAATCTGTATGGCCCCCAATGCACTACAACATCATGTTGTTGACCATGTAACGGGTGAGGCTACCAGTGAGACACGCAACACAATGGTTGAGGCGGCCCGCATAGCCCGCGGAGTCATTCGTGATGTAGCAACTGTATCGTCAGATGAACTCGATGCGCTTGTCATGCCAGGTGGATTTGGCGTTGCAAAGAATCTCACCTCGTGGGCGTTCAACGGTCCGGCAGGAACCATCCGCAACGATGTTCGCGATATCATACTGGGCATGGTACAGGCTAGGAAGCCCCTTGTAGGACTCTGCATGGCCCCCACGACCATTGCCAAAGCACTTGATGGATCGGGTATCGAGGCTCATCTCACTGTAGGTACAGACCAGGCACCATCCCCATATGAGATCGTAGAGATCGCACAAGGCATGGAAAGCATAGGCGCTCGATCACACATGAACACCATCAGTGAGATCACTGTCGATGTTTCCAACAGGATCATTACTGCACCCTGTTATATGATGGAGGTGTCCATTGCAGAGGTACACGATAACGTACGCGCTGCCATCGATGCGCTGTTCATGATGCTCAATGGAGATCATGCCTGATCTCATCGCCCTTCCCACGCTGATCTTTCCAACGTTTGAGGCACGGATCTCGAGCGACGACGGAACACTCCGCATCTTTGATCCTGTGCGCAAACAACATATAGTGCTTACTCCCGAAGAATGGGTGAGACAACACTGCCTTCATTGGCTTGTTGGTAAAGGTTTTCCCGTTGGACGGTGCAGTGTGGAGCGTGTGCTTGACAAAAACGGACTGCGGTTTGACCTCCTGTGGCTGGATAAGGATCTTCGTCCGTACCTCCTTGTTGAATGTAAGGGGGCTGATATTGCCATCACTACCGATACGCTCCGTCAATCTGCTTGGTATAACATCACACTCAAAGCCCCTTACGTTCTCCTCACCAATGGTCGCGTTGCATATTGTGCCCACGTTGATGCCGATGGCACTGTGGATATGATGGACGATGTGCCCGACTATCCTGCATGACCATGGAAGTTCTCCTTCGTTCCCCGCTCGACATGCACATCCACTTCCGTCAAGACGTAATGCTTGACGCAGTTGCCCCACTCTCTGCGCAGCATTTTGCCGGCGGTGTGATCATGCCGAATCTTGTTCCTCCGGTAGACAGCATAGACAGACTTCTGTGGTACACCTCGGAAGTGAAACGTGCCGTTGGGAATCACCGCTTTCAGCCCTACATGACGTTGTTCTTCCGCAACTATACGCGTGAAGAACTGGTCGCTGCAAAGCCCCATATCATCGGAATCAAACTCTATCCGGCAGGCGCTACAACCAACAGTGAAAATGGCGTGCGAGAGATCATGTCGATGAAACATGTCTTTGCTATGATGGAGGAGCTCGACATTCCGCTCCTTGTCCACGGCGAAACGCACGGCTTTGTGATGGACCGCGAACAAGAATTCTGTGAAGTCTATCGAACGCTGGCAACCGCTTTCCCCGGACTGCGCATCACAATGGAACACATCACTACAGAAGCAGCCGTATTGTTGTTAGATGAGTTCGAGAATTTGCGCGCAACGGTAACGCCTCATCACCTCATCATAACGCTCGATGATGTAGCAGGGGGCATGCTGAACCCACACTTGTTTTGTAAGCCCATTGCAAAACGTCCGGAAGATCGAGCAGCCCTCTTGACCGCAGCCCTCAAGCCGCATCCGCGGTTGATGATGGGAAGTGACAGTGCACCACACCCCGTTGACAAGAAAGAATCAGCCGGGTGTGCAGCAGGAGTGTTCACCGCACCTATCCTTCTGCCTCTCTTAGCTGAGTTGTTCGAGCAGAATAACGCGCTAGGTTCGTTGCAGGCATTTGTGAGTGACAACGCACGCAGGCTTTATGGTGTTGAGCCCCCTAGTACAACAGTGCATCTAGTGAAGGAACCCATGACCATTCCGGAGCGATATGGGAATGTTGTTCCGATGTGGGCCGGCAAGACGTTGTCATGGAGCGTACGGAGCGTAGAATGAATATCATTGTTCGCATCACCCTTTTAGGTTTTGTCCTTCTTTCAGCGTTCGTAGCCTATGGCCAATCAACGTTTGATACGTGTAGTGCCGAAGGGAATGCCCAACGAGCCAATGCAAAGGCATTAAATCTCAAGAAGAATCGCGACGGATCTCCAACCGATGCACAGATCAACAGAAAGATCACCTTTGAGGTGTTGATGACGTCAGGCGAGCACCCTACGATGTTCAAAGAAGGCGATGGCGCAGAGATCATTGGTTACGTGTCCGAAGTAAAGATCGGCGCTATTGAAACATGCAATTGCAAGGCCAAGGACACGGCCCATCGGGACACACATATTGAGCTCACCATCGATCCTATGGACGAAGGCAATAAGAGCAAACTGCTTGTGGTTGAAGTAACACCCCGATTCCAGAAGATCATGCACGACAAAGGCCTCAACTGGACGAGCCGAGGCCTTCGTGATGCGTTTCTTGGCAGATGGGTAAAGGTACGGGGCTGGGTGTTCTACGACGCCATGCACGATGATGAGTCAGCATCGAGCGAAGGTACACGGGTCTGGCGCGGTTCTCCATGGGAGATCCACCCTGTTACCCATATCGAGATCACAACAAGACCATATGCTGAGCAACCTTCTC
>DATGWS010000150.1:0-4109 GCA_035299365.1 Candidatus Didemnitutus sp. | reverse complement strand
TGATCGATCCGCACACGGGTGAGCTCGTTTACGCTGAGTGCTTTGTGGCGATCCTGCCGGCCAGTCAGCTGACGTACGTGCAAGCTGTGGCCTCGCAGCGTGTAGAGGACTTCATCCGCTGCTGTGAGAATGCGCTGTACTACTTCGGCGGATCCACCGCAGCGATGGTGCCGGACAATCTGAAGGCCGGCGTGATCAAAGCCGACAAGTATGAGCCTATGTAGATTCCGGAGCATGTTGACCCCCCTTGGGTGTATTGATTCATGACATTCCGGCAGATACTGACCCCCCTGTGGTCGGTATAGGACAATTGGCTGATTATTGGTCTTTCTATTCAAGGAGACCAAATGGCAGGCAAGCCAATTGCAATGAACAAATACAAAGAACTGATCTTGCTTTTCCAACGTCGTGTCTCCATCAAGGAGTCAGCACGCACACTGTGCATTAGCCGTAATACGGTCAGACGCTATCGGCTGCAACTGGTGAAACACCCTCACCTGCTCGAGCAGCTCTTAGCCATGGAAGAGCCGGAGCTCTCAGCCTGGTTCGCTTTGCCGCCGGCAGAGACGGTCGACACCGACAGGTATACCGAGTTCGTGCAACGTGTGCCGGCCATGCTGGCCGAACTCAAGTCAAAGGGGGTTACCAAGTTCCTCCTCTGGAGCGAGTACCGCCAAGAGTGCGGCGAGGGGTACGGCTATAGTCAGTTCTGCTACTACCTGCGCCTGCAGGCTAAGTCTGATCAGGTCAGCATGGTTCAGCACTGGCAGCCGGGCGAAGTTCTCTTCGTCGACTTCGCCGGTCACACCATGGATGTGACAGACCCGCACACAGGTGAAGCCATTGCGCGGCAGATCTTTCTGGCAACGATGGGCCATTCTCACCTTACCTATGCCGTTGCCATTGCTCGGCAAACGGTAGAGTGTTTTGTTGAGGCCCTTGAGAATGCGCTCCAGTTCTTCCAAGGTGCGCCCCAGCTCTTGGTCTGCGACAACTTGAAGTCTGCTGTGGTCATACCCGACCGCTATGATCCGACGCTCACGCGCGCGCTGGCCGATGTGGCCGCACACTACAACATGGTCGTGATGCCTGCCCGTGTAAGCACGCCACAGGACAAGTCACGCGTAGAGCTTGGCGTCAAGCACTTTTATCAGCGTGTGAAAGCGCCCCTGCGCAAGATGAACTTCTTCAGCGATGCGGATCTCAACAAGGCCATCACCGAGAAGATCACTGCAAGCAACAATACGCCTATGCAGCGCTCGGGAGCGTCGCGCCAAGAAGTCTTCAACAGCAAAGAACGCCCGTCTCTCTTGCCATTGCCGGCCCAGCGCTTTGAGCTCAAGTGGCGCAGGTCTCTCATGGTGCAGAAGAACAACCATATCTATCTCGCCCGCGACAAGACCTACTACTCGGCGCCATACATCTACGTTGGCCGGCGTGTAGAGGTGATCTACACGGCAACGCTGGTAACCATCTATGCCGATGGCAAGCGCGTAGCAACTCACCGACGTACGTATATCTCCAACACCTACTGTACGGCCACTGAGCACATGCCCAAGGCACATCAGGCATGGGCCAGCCGCTCGACGCAGACATACTTAGAATGGGCCCAGGACAGCGGCTCGCAGGAGATCTATACCGTGGTCTTGCGCATTCTTACCTCAAAGCTCTATCCCCAGTTAGCCTATCGCAGCTGTGACGGGATCAAAGCCCTCTGCCGTAGACACGGCACACAAGAGCTTGGGCGCGCATGTGCCGTTGCTCTCGAGCTTGATCAGTGCTCGTATGGATTCTTGAGTCGTCACATCAAGTTTCTTTCGAAGGGACACGCGGTTGATGCAGAGCCACAAGCGGTGATGCCACAGCACAACAACATACGTGGGCCGGGATACTACCACTGAGTTTACCAATAGCTCTGCAAGAGACACTTCCAGAGCGCATCTACTCATTTCAACATGCGAGGTATAGCAATGAACATCGACGACCGACTGGCAGCCCTGCGCCTGCACGGCATGCGGCATACGTGGCAAGCGCTAACGGAAACACGGCAACATCTTGAGATATCCCTGCCTGATGGCATGGAGATGCTCTTGCAGGCAGAAGACGCCGAACGCGACAACAAACGCAGCGAGCGACTGCTGAAACAGGCCGGCTTCCGTTACAGCGCAAGCTTGGAAGAACTCAACTACGCCTCTGTTAGAGGCATCGACAAACAACTCGTGGCTCAACTGGCGCAAGGCGATTACATCCGAAGCGGGACGTCCGTTCTCATCACGGGTGCCACCGGATGCGGAAAGAGCTACCTGGCCTGCGCCTTAGGCTACAGCGCTTGCGCGCGCGGGCATCGCGTGGCCTACTACAACATGCAGAAACTCCTCGTGCGGTGTAAGATCGCACGCGCCGAGGGAGCGGCCACCAAGTTCTTTGACAGCATTCGGCGCAGAGATCTCTTGATCATCGACGACTTCGGTCTGGTCCCCGTAGAGACTCAACACCGCATGGATCTGATGGAGATCATCGAAGACCGGCATGGACGCGCGGCAACGATCATCGCCAGTCAATTGCCCGTTGCCAGCTGGTTTGAAGTCATAGGAGAAGAAACCATAGCCGATGCGATCCTCGATCGGCTTGTTCACACATCACATCGGATCGAACTCAAGGGTGACTCCTTGAGGAAGAAACGGTAATTTTGTCATACATTATAAGCGCTTGATTAAAGCCAGTTGACCAGGGGGGTCAACATGCGCCGGTACGGGGGGTCAAGATCACCGGAATCTATACGCGCTGATTTGCATCGTTGAAAGCACCAATTGTGGTGTTCATTTTGCACCAGAATCAGGTGTTCAATTACACGCGGAAAACACTGCTCAGTTTATGCGGAATTTCCACCAAGGTGCCCGTCACCACCCTTCAAACAGCTACAGTTAGCATCAAGACCGAGGTGCTGGGCACGATTACATATGATACTCGACAAATTGGTGCTATTTCTTCAAGAGTATCTGGTCGCATTGAGCGCTTGTATGTACGCTTTCGTTATCAGAATATTCGTGTTGGTCAAAAGATTATGGACATATACAGTCCTGAACTGCTTACATACCAACAGAATCTGATCTTTCTTCTGAACAGCGACCCTGTTAACACAGCAATGATCGCTGCAACAAAGGAACGCTTGCTGGTTGGTGGCATGAGCGAGCAACAGCTAGCCGAGGTGGTTCGCACCAAACAACCTTCCAATATCGTAAGCATTTACAGTATGTATGGCGGACACGTTCACGATGCTGAAAGCCCAGAGATGCCTTCGCAACAGTCCCCCAGCGGGATGAAAGAAGTTGCTCTGACTACAGAGTCACTCAACTTGAAAGAGGGGATGTATGTGGTGAAAGGCAAGACAGTCCTTGAAGTATATAGCACCGACAGGGCGTGGGCTTTGCTGCAGATTTACGCCGATCAGCAAGGTGCGTTAAAAAGGGGCGACAATGTGCTGATTGAACCCGAGACAGCTCCTGACAAGCGATTTGAAGCTACAATTGACTACATAGAGCCATTCTACAGGAAAGAGAACAAAACTATTTCCGCACGAGTCTATTTCAACAATGCACGGTTGCGAATACCAATCGGCTGCCGAATAAAAGCAACAATCAGCAGCGGAAGTAGAACAATTGACTGGCTGCCTGATGAATCGGTTGTATCTCTTGGCCGCGACAATGTAGTCTTCATGAAGGTTGACCAGGGCTTCACGGCTAGACGAATAGTCACTGGTGTGCATGACAGTGGTCGTATCGAGATAACATCTGGATTGCAGCGTTTGGATACTGTTGCGGCCAACGGACAGTTTTTGATGGATAGCGAAAGCTTCATTAAGGTGAGTAGATAGCTATGCGCATCACCATTGTCATCTCAGTTCTGTTCCTTTTTCTCGCTGCTTGCAAGAGTAAGGAGGAACAACATCCACACACGGAGAGCGATGTGTGAGATGGATCGGTTAAAACGGACACTCTGCTAAGCTACGTTGTTTAAGGGAAGGAACAGACTTTCCTGTTCGCATGGAGAGAGATACTCATTACTGGAATGAGGACGTCTCGTGTTGTACCACGCTTCGATATACTGCC
>DATGWS010000149.1:0-15320 GCA_035299365.1 Candidatus Didemnitutus sp. | reverse complement strand
TATGCGGGGATCTCTACGTCGAGCCCATTCCACCGCACGCGCGACCCATGGGGGCCGGCCGTAAGGACAACATTCGGGTAGCGATCTACGAGCTGCCTGTAGGCATCATCCACAGTCTCCGCCTCTGCAAGTGAGGTGCCTTCACGCTCATTGCAGAAGACAAGGTCTGCCCCCTTCAAAACGTGCCGTAGGCGGTCTCCAAACACATCGATGATAAACCCATCGGAGCAGCTCACAGCAACGTTTGTACCATGCTTTCGTGCATAGAACAACGCTAGGTCCACTGCTTCAGCGCCATTATCATCGGTGAGCTTGTAGCCTTCTACATAGATCCACTCACTCGCCTTGATCAACTCCTCGCTGATGTTTTCACGCGAAAACTCGGTGTTAACCGCTAGCGTTGTATTCAAGGTTCGCTCACTATCCGGCGTAATGAGCACAAGGCACGATCCCGTGCTTGCCCCCTTCACTTGCTCTGCCGCCAGAACAATGCCCAGATCCTTGAATTCCGAAGCATAGAAATCTCCGAATCGATCTGCTCCAAGAAGGGAACTGTAGGCTCCACTTCCTCCGAATTGAGCAAAGGCAATGATCGTATTAGCGGCAGATCCACCACTACAATGATGTGCCTCTCTGTCCCCGAGCGCAGAGATCATCTCATGCTGCCGTGCAGTGTCTGTTAAGGTCATCGCGCCCTTTGTAACACCGAACTGTTCAAGCTCGGCATCGGTAACGCGGTATTCGAGATCAACAAGGGCATTACCTACCCCTGTGAGAAGGATATTTTTCACTGTGCGAAAATAGCTATTCCTGAACAGCGAACAGTGAACAGCGAACACCATCATATCGTTTAACCCTTAGTGAGTTTGGGTTCTCTGTTCTCTGTTCTCTGTTCTCTGTTCTCTGTTCTCTGTTCTCCGTTCTCCGTTCTCTGTTCTCTGTTCTCTGTTCTCTGTTCTCTGTTCTCTGTTCGCTGTTCGCTGTTCTCTGTTCTCTATTCCGAAAGACGTATAATCTCCTCGCACAGCTCAACGAACTCGATTCCTGCGGCACGGGCGGCCATAGGGACCAGGCTGGTCTCTGTGAAGCCGGGAATCGTGTTCACTTCGAGGCAATACGGGATGTTGTCCTCGGTCAGTCGGAAGTCAATGCGGCTGTAGGCACGGCAACCAAGGATGTGGTGGGCGGCAACGGCGAGGTTCTGGACGTGGTCTCGGACTTCTTCAGAAAGGTCTGCCGGACAGTGGTACTCGGTTTTGCCCTTGGTGTACTTGTTTGCGTAGTCGTAATACCCGTCCTTGGGTTCGATCTCGATGATGGGCAGTGCCTCGTTTCCCAGAACCGCCACGGTGAGCTCTCGTCCGGGGATATAGCGCTCAATGAGGATCGACTTTGTGAATTGGCCGGCAAGGCGAATTGCTGTAGCGAGATCCTCTTCAGACACCCGATGGAGAATGGTCATTCCAACGGTAGAGCCTTGGTCGTTTGGCTTTATCACCATAGGACCGTTGATCTCCTTGATCACCTCTTTGAGCAGGTCTGCATCGTCTGCCTGTTCAGGCGTAACACTTACCCAATAGGGCGTTGGAATTCCAGCTACTTGGAAGAGCATCTTTGAAAGCCCCTTATCCATTGCAGCTGCGCTGGCCAACATTGTACTGCCGGTATAGGGGATTCCTCGCAGGTCCAGGAGTGACTGTACGTACCCATCCTCGCCGTATTGGCCATGAAGAAGGATAAAGACGAGATCGATGTTGTCGAACTGCGCCGAGGTGATACACTCCATCAATCGCAATGGACTGAATGAGGCCCGTTCTTCTGCGCTTACCTCGTTGGCCGTAGCGGCCTTGAGTTCTTCGTCAGAGACAGAGGCGTTGGCACCGCGCGCCGGATCGATGGCCACAACAGAGTGCCCTCGTTCTCGTAATGCGGCAACAGCTGCTCGACCGCTGAGGTAGGAGATATTGCGTTCGGGACTGAGCCCGCCAAGGAGTACTGCAATGTTCATGATGCGTCGTAGAGGTTTCGAAGGAGCTTCACATCTTCCCACGCGAGCTTCTTCCATTCAGGATTTCGGAGCAATGCCGCAGGATGATACGTTACAAGGGTACGGATACCCTGATAGTCATGAATCTTCCCACGGAGATTTGTCATTGATTCTTTGTTCTTCAACAAGGTGTTTGCTGCTGTGAGACCAAGCGCAAGGATCAGCTTCGGCTGTACGAGCTCAATCTGTTTCCATAGATAGGGCTCACACTGATCCGTTTCGGTAACAAGGGGCTTGCGGTTATTGGGAGGTCTGCATTTGAGGATGTTGCATATGTAGACCTCATCACGGTGAAGGTTGATTGCCTCAAGGATCTTGGTGAGAAGCTGTCCGGCTCTTCCTACAAATGGTAGACCTTGTTCATCTTCGTCAGCACCCGGAGCCTCACCGATCACCATGATATCAGCATGAGGATTCCCGCTACCGAATACAAACGAATTGCGCGTAAACCCTAGTGGACACTCCATACACGCGTGGATCTCTTGCTGGAGAGCCTCAAGCGATGTGGTTGTGGGCCATGTTGACGCCTTGGAACGAATGGGCATTGCATCGGCCTCCACTGATTGCGGTATTTCTTGACGTACGTCTGCTTTGACGATTAATTCGGTAGGAACAACGTACATTTCTTGGCCGTACATCTGTATCTGTTGCTGGAGATACCGAACGAGTATTTCTTGTTGTGACAGCACGGTGCGAAGATACCGGTTCAAGGCGATAGGTTGACACGATTCCATTATTCACGTCGAAAGGAAAGCATCATGACTACTGCATCTCGAATGCTATCGATCCTCCTGATAGCGGCGTCGGCTTTTGCGATGTCATGCTCCAGTGATAGTCCAAGTGATCCAAACACTACGTCTGGCGAGACCTTTACTTTTACGAAAAGTGGTGGTCTTACCGGCAATTCGAATTATTCGTCCTACACACTCGCCAGCTTCAGCACTGAAAACGATGCTACGTACCTTTTGGGGTCCGATGTAGCCATCACCGCCGGCCCCACGGCTAACATGGTCATCATCACCGTACCAGGGAAGACAACAGGCACGTATACGCTTGGTGAGAGCGAGTGCACTCTGACCATGTTTGTCAACTCCGTTCCCTACATCGCAACGTCAGGCACGGTGGTTGTCTCCTCCTTCGGAGCCGTGGGTTCGCAGATCAAGGGTACATTCTCCGGTTCCATGATCAGTGCAACGGGTGGGGCCGGAGTAACCATCACAAACGGCGTGTTCGACGTAAAGCGTGATGCTGATGACCTCTACAACGATTGACCTCTCTCCATTTTTCCTTCCAGATTCGTAAATGAAAAAGCCTCTCCCGAGAGTACGGGAGAGGCTGTTGTGTTTCTACAAATCTAGGACGTTCACTCTTCGTGTGCTTCGGCCTCTTCTGGTTCCTCCTGAGTGTCTCCACCCTTAGCCTTGGCTGCAGAGAAAACAAGAAGCCCCGTTTTTTTGTCGAGCTTACCCTTGATCTGTGCACCGTCCACGAAGTGACCTCTTAGAAGTTCTTCGGCTACCGGATCTTCAACAAACCGTTGAATGGTACGGCGAAGGGGGCGTGCCCCATACTTTTCATCGAAGCCCTTATCGGCAAGGTATTCTTTGGCAGACTTTGCCAGATCGATTGTGATATCGCGAGACTCGAGTCTCTTGAGCACACGCTTGAGCTGCAGATCGATGATCTTGTACATATGCTCCTTTTTGAGGGAGCGGAAGATCACATACTCATCGATTCGGTTAATGAATTCCGGATTGAAGAGACGTTTCATCGTTTCTTCAACGGTGGACTTCATATTCTCATAGTCATCGTCAACTGCATCGGTTGTAAAGCCGATCTTACCGCCGGCTTTCACATCACGCATGCCAACGTTAGACGTCATGATGATGATGGTGTTCTTGAAGTCGACACGTCTTCCGAGTCCATCAGTCAACTGACCGTCATCGAAAACTTGCAGGAGAATATTGAAGACATCCGGATGTGCCTTTTCGATCTCATCCAACAAGATGATCGAATACGGTTTGCGTCGCACCTTTTCCGTGAGTTGTCCGCCTTCTTCGTACCCAACGTAACCCGGAGGAGCACCTACAAGTCTGGAGACGGAGAACTTCTCCATGTACTCAGACATATCAATGCGAATGAGTGCGTCTTCACTATCGAACATGTAGCGCGATAGCGCCTTTGCCAACTCCGTCTTCCCAACTCCTGTTGGACCGAGGAACATAAAGGAGCCAATAGGGCGGTTTGGATCTTTGAGCCCGGCACGAGCACGGCGGATGGCCTTTGCAAGGTGCTCCACAGCCTCGTCCTGCCCTATCACCTGTGTTTTAAGTTCTTCTGCCATCTTCAGGAGCTTAGCGGTCTCTCCTTCAGCAATGCGGTTCACAGGAATCCCGGTGATCATTGCGATCACATCTGCCACATCGTCTTCCGTTACGTCAAAAACAACATCGCCGGCCTTGTTCTCCCAGTCTTCCTTCGCGAGCTCTAGATCCGCTTGGTGCTTCTTCTCCAGGTCGCGCAGCCGAGCAGCTTCTTCGAAGTTCTGCGACTTCACAACGCTGTTCTTCAGCACGCGCACTTCTTCGATTTTTTCTTCGAGTTCAAGGACTTCCTTCGGCACATGGATGTGTGCCAAGTGCACACGAGCACCAGATTCGTCCATAACATCAAGAGCTTTGTCCGGTAGGAATCGATCCGTGATGTATCTGTCGGCCATTACAACACAGGCCTTCACAGCCTCATCAGAGTACCGCACGCCATGGTGTTTCTCGTAACGATCCTTCACATTAGTGAGGATCTGAACAGCTTCTTCAGGAGTAGGGGGCTCTACAATGATCTTCTGGAATCGACGATCAAGAGCTCCATCCTTTTCGATGTACTGCCGATATTCATCTAGCGTAGTTGCGCCGATACATTGGATGTCCCCCCGCGCCAAGGCAGGCTTGAACATGTTCGATGCATCGAGCGAGCCACTTGCGCCCCCTGCTCCAACGATGGTATGGAGCTCATCAATGAAGAGAATAACGTCCTTAGCCTTCTCTAGCTCATTCATTACAGCCTTCATACGCTCTTCGAACTGACCGCGGTATTTGGTACCAGCAACCAGTGCAGCAAGGTCCAGGGTTACGATCCGTTTGTCAAAGAGGACTCTGGACACCTTGCGGTCGATGATACGTAAGGCAAGACCCTCCACGATGGCCGTTTTGCCAACACCTGGCTCTCCGATGAGTACCGGGTTGTTTTTCTTACGGCGAGAAAGGACTTGAGCTACACGCTGGATCTCCTTCTCACGGCCGATCACGGGGTCGAGTTTCCCTTCTACAGCAAGCTTCGTCAGGTCCCGCCCAAAGTTGTCCAGTACGGGCGTCTTTGCGCGTTCCGGGGCAGATTTTGTCCGACCTGTGCCTTTTTCTTGACGTTGCGGCCCTGAGCTGGGCTTACCGCTGAGGTAGGCATCAAGCTCCTTGCGCACTGCATCGTAGTTCACCGAGAACTGACCGAGGATCTGAGCAGCGATGTTGTCTTCGTCGCGCAACAACGAAAGTAGGAGGTGCTCGGTACCGATCACATCGGACTTATAGAGCTTCGCCTCGAGATACGTGATCTTGAGGACCTTTTCTGCTTGTTTTGTGAGCGGGATGTTCCCGATCGTCAATGGTCCACTCATGGATCGCACGGTATCTTCTACCGCACGCTTGAGCTTACTGAGATCTACACCGAGATTCCGGAGGATCTTCACACCGATTCCTTCGCCTTCGCGAATGATACCGAGCAGCAGATGCTCCGTTCCGATATAGTCATGTCCGAGCCGTAACGCTTCTTCTCGGCTAAGCCGGATGACGTCTTGAACTCGGTTTGAAAAGTTGCCTTCCATGGCGGATGTCCCTTGGAACGTGGTCTGTTCCCTTAAAAGACGAACACCGCGGTGTTCTGTTACTTTTTTTACCCAAGAAATATACAGCCGCAGGTCATCGCTCTAGGAGAGAGGTTATTCACAGGCACTCAATCGTAGAGCTTCTTCACCTTCCCAACCTTGACGGTAAGGGTTGGAATATGTGCGGCAGATGTTACAGGTATCTCGGCTTTAGGTGATGCCTTTGTTGCACCTTTCTTTGGCTTCTTTGTCTTTTTATCCTGCACAACTACCTGCGTAGGCGCAACAGGGACAAGGGAAGCTGGCAATGGTACTGAGACGTAGGTGATTCGGACATCGCCGGACTTTACGTCCTTCAACATTTGTTTTACCACTGTGATGCGTTCTTGAACAAGCTGAACGTTCGGGTCAGATGGATCTGCCGGACGGACTGGTTCTTCAGGAGGAGTCTGCCCCTTCTTCACTTTCTTGACAGCCTTTGCCCAAGCGTCATGTTGCTTCTTGTATTCTGCATCTGTCTTTGCCTTCAATGGAGCCAGCTGATCTTCGTCCGGAGCAATACTGATCACAACATTCATCTCTTGATTGGCGCGTAGGATATCGGCAACCTCGGCGATCTGTTTCCTACCGGGCTCCGACAGATTAGAAGAGTTCTTATCAAACCCATGCTGAACTACTCCCAATGAAGCTCCTTCAACAAGCGACCGAACGGTAATGTCGTTCTTGATGATCCGGTACTTCTGCGCAACGGGAATCTCAACGTTCACTTCCTTGCGGTAGATGTTGTATCCAGAGAGGGCAAGTTTATGCGTGCCGGCTTCGGAAAGCGTCTGGAGATATGAACCATCCTTGGAGTTCGAAGAGATGGAGATGCGCTTACCGGATGGCGTAAAGATGAAGATCTTACATCCAACGGGCTGTCCGGTGGACTCATCACGGACAAAACCTTCTAGGTTGAGATTTGCTTGTTGTGCCGTAGCAATGGTTGCAGCCATCGCACATACAGCGAGTATCATTATTGTTCGGCGTTTTGCAGATGTTGTCCCTACCACAGCTTCAGCCCTTTGATGAATTCAGAAATGATTCTATTCCCTTTTTACAGTCGTCTGTCTGTCTTGCCAAGGCGTTCATAACGGTTGCATAGTGTAGCCCGGCGTCGAGAGACATTCCTTGAACGGCCCCAAGCATCATCTTACTCATTGCCATAGCGGACCCACTGTTTTTGGCGATCGAGCGGGCCATGGCCAGTGTCTCTTCCTCAAGAGAGCTATCGTCAACAACCTTTGTTATGAGGCCAAGGCGTAACGCCTCTTCTGCTCCGATGTTCTCCGCAGTGAGGATAAGCCGTCTCGATTGTGTGTCTCCGATCTTGCGGACGAGATAGACCAAGACAATGGCCGGGATAAAACCAATGCGCACCTCTGAATATCCAAAGAGGGCTTTTTCTCTCCCCGCGATCACGATATCGCATACCGTAGCCAATCCGCATCCACCGGCAATGGCAGCACCGTGCACCATTGCGATTACGGGCTTTGGGCAGTCCACAATGGATTGGAACATGTTCTTCAGCGCGGTAGAGTCTGCCAGATTCTCCAGCGGAGAATTTTGCGAGATGCGCTGGAGATATGCTAGGTCAGCACCGGCGCAAAAAGCCGATCCTGCGCCGGCGAGAACGATCACCTTTACGGACTCGTCTGCTGCCATCCGCAGGAAAGACTCGTGCAAGGACGCAACGAGCTCAGCGCTCAACGCATTTCGTTTTTCGGCGCGATTCATGGTGATCGTACCGATACTATCCGCAACCGATGTAAGAACGGTGTTCATGAAGTCAAAGATACTCTACCTCACAACAACGAATGGCCACGAGCGCAACTGAAGATCATCTGAGTATCGAATCTCATATGTCCCGGAGGCCAGATAGCTTACGTCAATGGGTTGAATAAAGGCGGAAGAAATGTCATGTAGAGAAAGCTGCTGCACAACCTGTCCTAGTGCGTTATGGATCGTAAACTCCGCTGCGCCAAATGCGACATTCTCCACCGGAACGTAGAGCACCGAGGCTGTTGGATTTGGAAAGACGAGTGTTCCACCCGACACAAAGAGCGTATCTACAGGTAGCGCCTGAGTGTCGCCTTTTGAAGCGATTTCCATAGCATTCTCTATGGTAGTATCAATAGCAACAACGTGACGGAACGACCTGCGATGTCCAGGTGGTACGGGGCTTACAAACCTCATACCCACGATAACCGAGACGTCATTCTCAGCTCCATACTGGACGGAATCCGGATCCTCAAAGATCTTGAGTTTCATCTCCGTGGTGAATCCGCCATACGTGGTTGTGTTGTCTAATCCGCAGTGGACTGGTCTGGCATCTTGGTACCTCGACGCAGTCCGCAGAACCACTACCGGTTCCAAGCCTTTTGTTGACGCCACTATCTGCGACCCATCACCGGCAAGCCATGTTGAATTCTTGGAAGGTTGTGTACCAAGGTCCCAGTCGTAGAACCATGCAACGGTGAGATCATGCAAGGTTTGCATACTGGTGTTCGTAACGGTTGCGTCGATGATGAGTAATGATGCCGAAGAGTCGAGTTCAATGTGTAGCTCTACTTCAACACCGATCTTCAACGAATCAGGCGCATCATCGTCGCGGACGATACCACGATGTTCATCAGGTGTAACAAATCGTTTTACGGGCAGGAAATGATCATTCACCCCTCGCTTCGCTCGCACGGCATCCACAACGCGGTTGTTGGCGTAGACCATCAAGCCCCCTTCATAGAGCTGGCCGCAGAACTGACCGTACGTAAGGCCTGCACCTTGACCTCTCTGAATGTCCGTGTTACCAATTCGCCCCCTATCACCGATGCTTACGAGCATACGCTGGTTGTACAACGTTGTAAATGCCGGAGACGGTGTGATGGAAAACGAAAATCGGCGATCCACGGGAACATCGTTGACGTCAAAGCCAATGAGGTCTAGAACGGCATACGCAGCAGTGTCGGTTTGTCGTTCCACAACAAAAGAAAGGGGCGTAAGAGCTATGTCTTCTCCTCGCTTCGCTTCTATGCCGAGTTCAGTGGACGTTGTGACGGGACGTACTCCGGGTAGTGAAGTGCCTGCCAATGCCACATTGCTTCGTTGGGATATGGTCCAGGGTGCAAGAGAATTCGTCATAGAAACTGTAGCAAGCACCGTGTCTCCAACCGTCCAGCGTTGTGCACCGCTTGCTGCACGAAACGCCACGGTGTCGAGAACGATGGATACAACGGAGTCTGGACTATTTGTAACAGCAAGAAGTGCATTCACCCTACCTCGAGGCAACAACAAGGAATCAACAGAAACAGGAATGTCCTTCCAAGGTCGTTCATCAACTGATTCACGCACCATTGCGCACGCCTCCAGTGGATCCAGCGTTGGATGTTTTGAACGAACCAAGGCAACAAGGGCAGATGCGATGGGCGCCGATCCGCTCGTGCAGCAGAAACCAAAGTAGAGCCCATCGTTGTCTGTGGTCCACGAGTCGTGACCGGGAGCCATCACATCCACCAATGGGCCATGGCCAGACATCGAGATCACATTATCCGCAGGGTCCACCACGCCAACGCTGAGAACCCCATCATAGCTGGCAGGATAGAATGGCGATGCTGATCCATGATTACCGGCTGCTGCAACAACTGCCGTCCCGCGTGCGATGGCATAGGCGACCACATCCTCATCAATACAGGAGGGAGACTGACCGCCCCATGAACAATTCACAACATCTATCTCATTCAACGCACAATACATGATGGACTCGTACCCGTACACAATGCCTGTGCTGTTGTCGGGCATCGTACGGAGAGGAAAGAGTCTGCAGTTACGTGCGATACCGGAGATGCCGATGTTGTTGTTCACAGCGGCACCACAGATGCCCCCTACTCCTGTGCCGTGATTATTGTTCGGGTTAAAGGTGTTGCCAAATGATGTGTCTCCGTCCACCGCGCAGAGATTATACCCCCTATTATCATCCACATAACCGTTGCCATCATCATCAAGCTCGTTATCAGGTAGCTCGCCCTTTCGCTCATACAAAACCGATCGAAGGTCTTCGTGGTCTTGACGCAGTCCACTATCACTGATGCCGATCACAACAGTATCAGAGCCCGACTCTACATCCCACGCATCGAAGATGCTGATCGTTTGTAAGAGCGCTTGCCTATCTCGTTGCGGGTCATTGGGCTCACCTGCCAATTCCATTACACACCATGGTGCTGCACAGTCAATGGGCCCACACCCAACGTGGAGCATTGCGATCATACGCTCGGGTGTAATGGCGGGATTGTTGTAGGTCACAACGTACGAGCGTAGGAGTTTGCTCTCGATCTCTAACACACGATCTCGCTTCAGAGGCTGCATTCGAAAGCTGCCGTCTTCTCGTTCGCGAAAGGTGACAGACTGTTCAAAAGGCAATAGGGGGCGAACGATGCGTAGTCCGAGTGATGCCAGTGTAGCCTCGGCAGACAGAGCTCCTTCTGGAGTGAGTCTCACTTTTATCATTCCCGACACAACAGGATCAGGTCGATAAGGGGGATCTGCAGGGAGATACGAAAGTTGCGCACTACCCACCTGCACAACACTCAACCATACAATCACGGAGACGAGGAATCGCATGTTAGTGCATCACAACAACAGTGCGTGCAATTGTGGTGGATCCGGTGTTCATCATCACTGTGTAGGTGCCAGAGGAAAGCCCGGAGACGTTAACATCGGTGCTCATGGAGCCCCGTGCATCAACTGACAAGACAACTCGTCCGGTGATGTCCTGCATTTCGATCTCATACATCGGTACAGTATTCACGATCATCATGCGTTCTGTTGCAGGATGTGGCATTACCAGAACGGTTGTGTTGCCCACGTCTTCAGAAACGCTGTTAGGCGAGATCAACGTCTCTCGCACAACCTGTGCTGCATCGGACTCGGTTTCTCCAACGCCAATGACCACAATGTACGTGTGAAAGTCTTGGCCGGTTAGTGGTCCCGCAAATCGCATACCGATCACGCCAGAGAGGTCTCCGATGGCAGTTGTTTGGATGCTCGTTCCACTCTTCAAAAACAACGCGATATCGCTATCCGAAAGTCCGTCGGCATCTCCGATGCGTTCATCATAGAGCATTGCAGCAGATTGAGCAACGGCACTAGACGTAGTGCTGTATGCTGCCATACATAGTGCTACGGGGAAGTTTTGTCTGCTGAACATCTGAGCAACAGCATTGGGCCCTTGCAGTGCGGTTGGAATTGCTTCGGGTGCGAGGCGCGTTGTGTTACTCGCACCATTGGCACCGATGTCCCAGTCCAGAAAATAGCCCGAAGCTACATCCGTAAGACTGAAGCCTGGCGCACTCTGCACTCTAACACTGAACACTGTTGCTGCGATATCACTTCCCGGGAAGGTGCACTTCTGAGTTACGTTTACTCCTATTCGACGGGATCCGGCATTGTCATCTGTCATGATAGCCGTGTTCTGTTGTGGTGCGCTGAATGGCTTCACCGTTGTAAAATCTGAGATGAATGGCTCACTACTCTTATATGCGGAAATGGCCCGTTCTCCGTTTTCCGAGAGAATATATCCGCTTGGAGAGATAAGGTTGTAGCCCTCCTTCCACCCAAATCCACTGCCCTGACGTGTGGTTTGGACGGAGTTATAACCAACAGTACCATTATCGCCCATGGAATATGTAAGCTGACTATTCTCAAACTGCGTCATAAACGCCGGCTTCTGTAAATACCATAACGCTCGGTCTATGTAGTCTCCGTTTGTGATATCTAGAGTGAAGATTAAGGGGCGATCCGGACTGATCCCGTCGACGATAACGATAAAGTCTCCGGTGCGTTTTGTTTCACCGGTTGCTAGTGAGCCTATTGACGAGGCATCCTGCAAAAACCGGATAGTCCACCCATTTTCTTCGGCCATCGAAAGTTTTGTGGTGAGGTTATTGACGGGACCGAGATCGTTCACGAGGTCAAATGATATGTAGAGCGTATCACCAACAAAAAACCGATCCGCAGATCTGCCATTCGAGCGCTTTGTGAAGGCTTGTGAAATGCGCACGGCAGGTGTAGACATCGGTTCCGTTTGTAGCGCCCTTAGCATGTTCATTCTGCCAAAGAGGACCTGGGCATAGTTCACATTATTGGAAGCGATGTCATCTGCTGTACGTCGGATCAAGGCTGCTGTCTGCGCATTGGAGAGCTGCGGATACTTGCCACGCACAAGTCCAGCAAGTCCGGCTACCATCGGTGAAGCAAAGGATGTACCACTGATGCCATTTGACGTATATCCTCCACCAACCTCGGTGGTATATGCCCCACTACCAGGGGCCATCACGTCCGCATTGAGCCCGAGCCCAGAACCAAAATCTACATTGTCAAAGCGGTCCGTTTCACCAACTCCCAAAACTCCTTCATATGCAGCCGGATAATTCAGTTCTCGCCAGCCAGCACCGCTGAAACCATCTCCGTGATTTCCGGCTGAGGCCACAATAAGAACATCATTTGCCGTGCAATAGTCGATCACGGATTGGTCTACATCTGATGCCGGTTTCACAACGCCCCAGCTGGTATTGACAACTTTGAACCGCCGTTGTGCGGCATAGATCAGCGATTGATAACCGTAGATGATCCCGCTGGCATTGCGCATACCGGCCTTCATCGGGAAGAACCTCGTGCGGAACCCTGTACCGATGATACCCTTGCCATTGTTGGTTGTTGCCGCGGCTAAACCAGTGACCTTAGTGCCATGACCACTGTTTGCCGCATTGAAGGTATTACCAGGAAGTGTTCCATCCAGTTCAGATGTCAGGTTACAGCCGATATAGTCATCTACGTATCCGTTTTGATCATCGTCCACAGAATTGTTGGGGATCTCCGCTGTATTTGGCGCAATGTTCGGGGCAAGATCTTCGTGGGTCTGAGAAACGCCATCGTCACTGATCCCTATCACAATGTTGGCATTGCCTTCATAGACAGACCATGCTTCGAGTGCCTTGATCACTGAGAGATATTCCTGATTTGACGCTTCTGGATCATTCGGGGCATCCAAAACGTCTGCCACATACCACGGTTCGGCCAATTCAACTACATCGTGGTATTTCGTCAAGAGCAGATTTACCGCTGATAGCGGATGACGTCCACCCTCGAGTGCAACCGTAAACGTACGGGTAAGCTTTTCTTCGGCCTCGTAGAGATCACCCTTTCGAGGAGATGTTTTCAACAGTTCTCGACTGTCGTTTTTCAAGGAATGAAAATACACGGTGCTTTCTGGAACTAGGTATTGCCCTTCCACTTTGAAGCCTTGGGGGAGAGTGGCCGAAACGTCATTCACGGAGCGTATGTGGCGCATGCGCACAATGATGTGGTTGGCCCTGATCTTGAGATTCCTGCCATTCCAGGCAAAAGTGACCTGCTGTTCAGAATACTGGGCGGAGGCTGGCGCTACACCAAAAACGGTCAAGCCGATGATGACGTGGACAAGTAGATGCCTCATGAGTTTGCCCATGGCGGTCCTATTTCGCAGTTTGAATGGTTGCATCACAGAAGACTATGTCAGAAGAACAACGTTACATCGTTACAGCTCGAAAATGGCGTCCACTTCGGTTTTCCGATGTGGTTGGTCAGGAGCATATCACAACCACACTCAAAAACGCGATCGGAACGGGGCGCATACATCATGCATACCTGTTCACCGGACCCCGTGGTGTGGGCAAGACGACCTGTGCCCGGATCCTGGCGCGAGCCTTGAACTGCACCAATAGCGTCGACCACGAGCCATGTAATGCCTGCCCGTCCTGTACGGACATGCTTGATGGCCGGAGTGTGGACATCATTGAAATCGACGGGGCATCGAACAACTCGGTTGACGATGTGCGCAAACTACGCGACAACGCGAAATATGCGCCGATGTCCGGGCGCTACAAGATGTACATCATCGACGAAGTACACATGCTGTCCACTGCGGCCTTCAACGCCCTCCTCAAGACGTTGGAAGAGCCCCCTGAACACCTGATTTTCGTCTTTGCTACAACGGAGATCCACAAGGTACCAGCTACCATCCTAAGCCGATGTCAACGTTTTGATTTCCGGCGGATGGAGATTGAGACCATCACCGGACACCTTCGTCACATTGCCGACGTAGAGGGAATTGAAGTAGATGATGCCTCACTTGTGTCGGTTGCCAAGAAGGCAGATGGATCGATGCGCGACTCCCAGTCGATCTTTGACCAGGTTGTGTCGTTCTGCGGGAAGTCCATCACGATTTCTGACGTCAGTGCTGCGCTCCACCTGATCGACCTCGACTTCTTCTTTGCGCTAAGTGAAGCCGTTCGTCTGCACGACGTGCCGAAGATGTTCCACCTTGCGCGTCAGGTGGTACAACGAGGTTACGACCTTCAGGAGTGTTTGATCGGACTGTTAGAGCACTTCCGCAACATCCTCACGGTGATCACAACGCAAGGCACCGGCCTGATAGAGGAATCCGCGTCGGATCTTGATCGATACACAGCCGAGGCATCCCTGTTCACCAAGGCAGACGTACTTCGGATCATGGCGTTCATTACCCAAGGCGAGGCAGTTCTCCGTCAGAACCCACCACAGCCTCGGGTACGCTTTGAGTTTACTCTCGTACAACTGGCGTCCATGGATTCCGCCGTAGATCTCGGCAGAGTTCTGGCTCAGATCGGATCAACCGGTCAAGGTGTACCACGAACGATACCTCCACCACCATCCATCCCCAGTTCCGCCTCTCAAAATATCGTAGGGGGCGTGGCAGCTGCCCAGCCCCTTCCCATTCGAATCGGTAACCCGGTTGTGGTGCGGGCTCACCAGGCCCCGGTGAACTCCATGACGTCCGGGAACCTCGCAAAACGCTGGGCCGATGTTCTGGAGTCGCTCCCGGAACATCTGTCTTTCGTGAGATCATCTGTGAAGCAAAACATGCTCACGGTCGACTTCACGGACGTAGGCATCGTTCTGCGTCCACAAGCAGAGATCGTCCACCATCGTTTGGATGACAAACTGCCGGCGCTAAAGGCCCATCTCGTTGCTACGTATGGAGTTGCACTTGGCGTCCAGTTGGTGATGCCACGTGCCGTAGAGCGCGCTACTCCCACAAACGATAATGGAGCTCCTGCATCGTCTTCGCAGGTACCGGCAGCGATAGACGAAGATCTGCTGCCGATTGAGCGCACGCTAATCGACCTCTTCAAAGCACGCAGGGCTTCTACGCCCGGGAACTGAACATCATGGCACTGGCAGACGGAACAAAGGCACCTGCATTCAAAGGAGCCACGGATGGCAATGGATCATTCGCATTGAAGGATTGTAAGGGGCTTTGGACGGTACTGTACTTCTATCCGAAGG
>DATGWS010000148.1:0-31712 GCA_035299365.1 Candidatus Didemnitutus sp. | reverse complement strand
CGCTTGTTCAAAGGCATTACCTTCACCAACGAGGTCTGAGCCGTCAACAGCGGTAGTACCGGCCACCTCTACAATGTTGCCAACACGCACGGCACGGCTGTACCCAACAGCAGATTCCCAGGGAGCTCCGGAGGAGATGTTTGTTCTCATGTGCTAATGTGCTAGTGTGCTAATGTGCTAATGTGCTAGTGTGCTAGTGTGCTAGTGTGCTAGTGTGCTAGTGTGCTAGTGTGCTAGTGTGCTAGTGTGCTAATGGTTTTCGAGTTTGAGGACGCCGCGGGGGCAGACTGTGGCGCAGACGCCGCAACCTACACAAGAAGCGCGCTTGATGTCTTCTCCTCGTTGGGCGTATGCGCGTACGTCAATGCCCATCTCGCAATAGGTGCTGCAGTTTCCGCACGAGATACATTGCGAGCCGTTGGTTGTGATGCGGAAGCGCGAGGCGTACTTCTGAAGAAGTCCGAGCACTGCGGCCATGGGACATCCGAACCGACACCATACGCGTGCTCCCATGAGTGGGTAGAAGCCCACGCCGATGACGCCCGAGAACACTGAGCCAATGAGGAATCCGTATACTCTATTAGCTTCATGAGCATAAGGGGCTATAGGCGATGTGGGATCAATATTGGCCCACCAGATAAGCCCCGTAACAGCCACGATAGTAGCAAGAACGGAATGCACCATCCATCGTTCGATCTTCCACGCTGCGAGTGTTTTGTCGCTGTTCTGACGGAATGGGTCGCCCGCTGTCTCGGCTAATGCGCCACATCCGCACACCCACGAACAATACCAACGTTTGCCGTAGAAGTAGGTGAGCACCGGAGTAGCAACAACGGTCATGGCGATCGTCCAGAATCCCATAAACATGAGCAAGCCATTGTCGCTCTGGACAAGTGCACTGATATTGGAGGGAAAGAGATACTCAGGTTTGAGTGGCCAGAAGTAGCTGAAGTAGAATTCCTTGCTGCCGATCCTCATCAGCAATGCAGGTATGATATACGACAGCATGAGCTGCACTGCCATCAAGGTCAGCGTACGATAGATGTGATAGCGTTGTGTTCGATACCGGATCAGCATACGGACACCCATCACGATCACCGCAACTGTATAGACCGTCCCATACAGGAACCAGTGGTCCGCTGCACTTCCGCGAAGCACATTCGACAGCGGGTCGAGAAGACGGAAAAGGGGCTTCAGTGTCTCCGGAAACCAATACACGAGGACATAGAATCCGGTGAAGAGCAAGGCTAAGAAGTAGGCAGGCAATCCCCGATGTTTCCATTTCGACCACATGGTTCCATGGTTGCGCATGGAATCCGGCACGGTCAATTGCACGAGACTCATATCGTGACCTTTCGTGAGAATTCCGGATCGAAGATGGCGCTTTGTATTTCCTTTGTTGCCACCGCAGCAGACTGGCCTTTACGTATCCACCGCTCACACACGTCCTGACGAAGTCTGATACCAATGGCATGGATGCCAATGACCGTTCCGTGGTTGTGGGCTATACGAAGACAGCGTTCGCTCGTAGCGTCTCGCCAGAAGACGGATGTTCCATCCGTGGAGTCAGCTGGCACCGTACCGTAGATCTGCCATTCGAGATCGAAGAACTTTGCTGAGTTGAAGTAGATGCCTCTCGCATAGGCTCCGTCACCTTGCGTAATCACACGTGCGAGGTGTTCACCATGCGCGCGGGCTGTGTACCACAGTTGTTCAACTCCATGGTCGAACTCTGCACAATCGCCAATGGCATAGATGTTTGGAACCGACGTTTCAAATCGATCAGTAACGAGGATGCCTCGTGAAACTGCGATGCCGGACATTTGTGCTAGATCGATCCGTGGCTTTACGCCTGTAGCGAGGACCACAAGATCTGCACGGATGCTCTCACCAGAAGATGTAACCACATGATCAACTCGGGCTGCATTGTCGCCGGCAACGATTCTCTCGAGATTGGTTCCACAGCGGAGATCAACACCACTACGTGCGATATGCTCCGTGACCATCTCTGATTCGTCGGCCGGAAACACCTTGCGATAGAACGTACTTTCACGAACAAGCATTGACACGTGAAGTCCTCGCGAGTGCAGCACTTCTGCCGCTTCGATCCCGATAAGTCCGCCCCCTACCACCACGGCATTTCGGGTTCCAACAAGATTCCGTTCCAGAAGATCAAGGTCATGCTTGTTTACATAGCCCTGAACACCCGGAAGATGTTCTCCTTGCCAGTTGTACCACGCCGGCTGCGAGCCCGTGGCGAAGACGATGATGTCCGCATCGATGGAAGAACCGGATCGAAGCTCAACAGAACGATACGGCCCTTCGGCATGTCCGATCGACGTCACAGCATCATGCACGAGCTCAATGCGATTCTTCTTCCAGAACCCATCTTCATACGGCTTCGTTTGATCAAGCGTCATGTGCCCCATCGACACATACATCATTGCCGGACGAGAAAAGTGATATGGGGCTTCATCCGACACCACGATGATCTCGTGGTCAGAGAACTTTCTCAAGTAGCGTGCAGCCGTGATGCCGGCCACCCCATTGCCGATGATGACGATGCGCATAGACGTAATCTACGGGTTCAGGTCACAGCTTCACCATCACACCACCGAAGATGTTCATACCACCGTAGATGGCCCTAGGTGTTGTGAATGCCGATGATGCGTCAACGCTGATACTGACGGCGCCGAACTCATAGATCAGCCCAAGGTCCCACGCGTTGAATTCTACGCCTTCGCCGAGACCGTTGAAGGTGAACCGTCCGGACTTAGCTGTACCAGCCGTAGCGAATCTGTAGACAGCAAGGGTCACCCAGAGATGATCAAGGGGCTTGTAGCCGCCTTTCAATGACACTCGGTACTGATTCGTGAATTGACCGTTATCATACTGACGTGTGAAATCGGAAACCGCAAGTGAGCGCACATTGTATCCAGCGTCAAAGCTCACAAATGCCTCGGTTGGCCAGAATGAGTGGCTAACGCCAGAGTTGATCCACATGTTCAGTTCACCATCTCCTGTTGGAAGATGAACATTCTTTACAATGCCTGACTCATCACCCGTTGGAAGTTCAACGCCAAGACCCACACTAACAGGCCAATCGCCATTGAGCAGTCCATAACGCACGTCGAGCGAGATATCTCCTAGCCCGCCAACGGTCCCCACGTTCTCCATGGTTGAAGACCGATACAACGGCGCATTCAAACCGACCATCAGATCCTTCACCAGACCATACTCTGCATAGAGACCAACACTCCATAGCGAATACGCCGGTGTGGTGGTCTTTGCGCCATCCAGATCATAGATGCTGGTTGTTGACAACGTCTGAAACGAGACCTTACTAAAAACCTCCCCCTGCTTTCGGATCCATCCTCCATCAGCGAGTAAAGGGGCGGAGCAGCACACCACAAGAAGCAACATGGCAACGATCGTTCGCAGTCTCTGCACGATCGGCGTGTGGCGCTCTTCCTCTGTTTCAAGCATGAGAACATCGCCAACGGTATCAACGTCGATCATCGACGGGAGTAGTTCCAGCTTCAGGCCTAGCTCGTTACAACGTTCAATAGTCTGCAGAAGCACGTGTTCGCTGCTCCATGATATGCGATCGAAGAGGGTTGTGTTCATTACGTTGAAGCCGATGAGGTAATAGCCGCCGTCAAGAGATGGACCGATGACAACATCGCTGGACTCCAACTGCGCAAATGAGTTACCAAGAACGTGCGCGTCGAGGAACGGGGCGTCCGTGCCGATCACAACGCAAGAATCAAATGACCCTGCATCGACGATCGCATTCACGATTCGTTCGCCCAATCCATCGCCGCGTTGCGCGTACCGCATATAGTGCGTTGAAGGAAGAGCCCCTTCATCACCTTCTACACAAAGAAGGATCTCGCATGGGGCTTCGCTGATGTTTCCAAGAATGTGCCGGAACATCGTTGTGTAGATCTCTAAAGCCGAATCATCTCCGACGGTTGCTGCAAGACGTGTCTTCACCTTCCCTAGCTCGGGGGCCTTGCACATGATGATGCAGATGTTTCGAGATGACATTACGTCAGCTGTCCGCCGCAGCTGGAACCGGCGCCGGCCGTACATCCATAACAATGCTGATCAATGACGATGGCTCGCGAGTTGAGCTTTTCAACATCGAACGTTGAGATATGCTTGGATGATGATGCTACAGGAAGCTCTAACATCTGATTGAAATCACAATCATAGAGCTGTCCATCCCATCCCACAGAGATCGTGTTCCTGCACATCACATTCTGCGCGGCTGCCGGGTTGAAGGCATTCACCAATGTTTCCATGTATCGACCATAGTTGCCGCTGTCGATGAGGTATTCAAGGAAACGCGAGATTGGCATGTTGGTGATGCAGATCAGAGAATTGAACGCAACACCGTGTTTGTCAGAAAGCACACGCTTGAATTCTTTTTCGAGTGACGCTTGGGGTCCCGGCAACAATGCTCCCAATGGATTGTACACGAGATCCAGCACGAGTCCAGAGCCCCCTACTCCATACCCTTCTGCATTGAGCAGACGCATTGCTTCCATGGAGTCATCAAACACACCACCACCGCGTTGTCGGTCTGTATGTTTTGCGTCGTAGAACGGAAGAGATGATACTACGTGAACACCGCGCTCAGCATAGAACTTCGGGAGGTCTCGGTACTTTGGATTCGAAACGATGATGGTGAGGTTGCAACGCACCATCACCTTGCGACCTAGTGCATGGATCTCGTCCACGAACCACCGAAAGTCAGGGTTCATTTCCGGTGCACCCCCGGTGAGATCCACAGTGCCGATATCCGTGCGCGCAAGTACGTCCAAACATTGCTGCATGGTCTCGCGTGTCATGATCTCCGTTCTGTCGGGTCCGGCGTCTACGTGACAGTGTTTGCACGCTTGATTACACATCTTCCCCACATTCACCTGAAGTATCTCCGGTGATAGGGGGCGAAGTGGCATCAAACCGCTTGGTCTGAGCTTTTCAGCGAAGGATGGGAGGTTCTCTACCGAGTCGCCGTGGTGCAGAACGTTGAGTTGGAACGCGGCATTGGCTAGGTCGGCGCCGCGCCGATGTAGGCTTGTGGTTGCTTGTGACATCAGCTCACATCGACACTTCTTTGACCTTGTTCATCATCATCACGCCATGGACGAGTGATGCACCGCCACGAATGGCTGCTGCCACGTGCACGGCCTCCATCATCATCTCCTCCGTGGCCCCTTTCTGCAGGCTGTCCGTGGAATACGCGTCGATGCAATACGGACACTGTACCGCATGGGCAACTGCAAGGGCAATCAGCGACTTCTCGCGTTGGGTCAAAGCCCCTTCCGCAAAGACATCACCATACCATGAGAAGAACTTTTCTGCCAGTGCAGGTTGGAACTCGGCGATCTCGCCGAATTTCCCGAGGTCTTTTGGATCGTAGTATGTAGACATAGTTACGGAGTTACGGAGTTACAGAGTTACGGGGCTACTAGCGTCGGGCTGTAGCCTGATGTTACGTTACCAAATATAGTGCCTTGTAACCAGTTCGTGGGGAGTGTATTCTTGAACCAATAGCGCGAATAATTCGTTCCGGGGAGAGGGAATACCATGGCGATACCTGTCTATGCTGGCCCGTGGGGTCGGGCTCAGGCTGCACATCTTGTACGTAGAACAATGTTCGGTGCTACACCGGCCGATATCTCCAATGCAATTGGGAAGGGGCTCAGCGGCTCAGTTGATGCCCTTATGGGGGCTATTCCGCCCCCTCCCGAGCCAATCGCCTATTTGAAAACCGGAGCAGTGGCTGAGGGTCAGCCGTGGACGGAGTCCACATACGAATCCGGTGCGGAGAACGTACGGCTTGCCTTTCTTCAGACCTGGTGGATCGATCTGATGTTGAATCAGAACTTTTCGATCCGCGAGAAAATGTCTCTGTTTTGGTCGAATCATTTCTCCACGGGATCACAACAGGTGAAAGACGCCCGGTATATGTATCGGCAGAACACAGTATTGCGAGACCTGGCACTTGGAAACGTCAAGGATCTTGTTCGAGAGATCACGTTCGATCCCGCGATGTTGCGCTATCTGAGTGGCAATACAAACACGAAGAAGTCGCCGAATGAGAACTACGGCAGAGAGCTTCAGGAACTATTCTCGATTGGCAAGGGCGTGGAGGTTGCTCCGGGCGACTACACATACTACACCGAGGACGACGTTAAGGCGGCTGCTCGCGTCCTTACGGGATGGTCAGATGTTCAGTCGAGCATCTCAGCAAAGTTCACCGCAGGCAATCACGACGTGGGCACCAAGACCTTCTCCGCTCGTTATGGTGGGAGAACGATCGTCGGACGAAATACGGAAACAGGTGCACGCCAAGAGATCGACGAGCTCATCACGATGATCTTCGATCAAGCTGAAACCGCACGTGCGATTGTGCGCAAACTCTATCGGTGGTTCGTTGACTACGTCATAACGGCTGAAACGGAACGAGATGTCATAGAGCCCCTTGCATCTACTCTTACATCAAACAACTTCGAGATCAGGCCGGTTTTACAAGAGCTGCTGATGAGCGCACACTTCTTTGACAACGAGCGCGTTGGCTGCGCCATAAAGACGCCAGCGGATCTTGTCATAGGCACCGTCCGACTGTTCCATGTGCCGGACATCTATCCGGATGACAACAAGCTGATGCATTGGGCCTATCGGACGATACGTCGCACAATGGGTACGATGCAGATGGACCTACTCACGCCGCCAAATGTAGCGGGATGGCCTGCCTATCATCAGGCACCCACGTACCATGAGATGTGGGTGAACTCAGACACATTGCAGAAACGAGTGAAGTTCACCAATGACCTTATGAAGGACGGACTCCAACTCGACGAAGCATATGAAAAGTCGTACGCCGACGTGTTCGTCATCAAGGATTGGTTACGAGACCCGCATGATCCCGCGAAACTCGTTGACGATCTCATAGACATACTTTTCCCTGTTGCCATTCTTCCAGAACAACGCCAGTCACTTATCGACATCGTCTTGGAAGGTCAACCCTCCACAGCCTGGACCACGGCCTGGGCCCAATGGGAAGGGGCTCCTGACGACGAAGCACTGCGTACAGTTGTTGAGTCTCGCCTACGCAACCTCCTGAAATTCAT
The DNA here is from genome assembly GCA_035299365.1 of Candidatus Didemnitutus sp. Lineage (GTDB taxonomy): Bacteria > Bacteroidota > Ignavibacteria > Kapaibacteriales > Kapaibacteriaceae > UBA10438. The sequence goes on along the minus strand of DATGWS010000148.1, from coordinate 24,567 downwards.
GTTGGCCATGGCCGAATATCAAGTCTGTTGAGGAGCCCACTATGAAACGCAGAACCTTCTTACGCAACAGTGCCTCTGCAGCAGCACTTCCAGTCCTCTTGAACGGACTTCCTGTTACCGCTTTCGGCAGGTCTCCCTTACTAGACGCACTCGATGCTGCGCCTTGTGAAGATCGGGTCCTCGTCTTGGTGCAGCTCAACGGCGGCAATGATGGGCTCAACACCCTCATCCCACTCGATCAATATGCGGAGTATACCTCCGCACGATCGAACATTGCGATCGAAGAAGCCAAGGTCTTGAAGTTGACAAATGAAGCCGGACTCCATCCGCAAATGACGGGGCTTTCGCAGATGTATCACAACGGCCTCGTTCGTGTTGTGCAGGCTGTTGGGTATCCTACTCCCAACTACTCACACTTCCGGTCAACAGACATCTGGCTTTCTGCCTCAGACTCTGAAGAGGTGATCAGCACAGGTTGGATGGGCAGATACCTTGAACATGCCTACCCTGGCTTTCCTGCCGGCTACCCAAATGCTTCCATGCCCGATCCGCTCGCGATCCAGGTTGGATCTGTGATCTCCCCCGGACTTGAGGGCACAACGGCCAATATGGGTATGGCCTTTACCGACCCCAACTCCTATTTCAACATCAGCAATCAGAATACACCTGTTGGTGTTGGTCGTAGAGCCGGAACAGAACTACGCTACATTCGCGATGTAGGACAGCAGATCGAACGGTTCGCTACGCCGGTGAGGAATGCCGCTGCACGCGCAAAAAACAAGTCAACACTCTATCCAGCTGTACGCACAAATCTTGTTGCCGATCAACTCAAGATCGTTGCGCAGCTTATAGCCGGTGGACTGAAAACGAGAATCTACATCGTCAATCACAGTGGCTTTGATACACACTCCTATCAAACACAAGGTGGTCCGGGCAATCCCATTCCCCATGGCACATTGCTCGAGCAATTGAGCATTGCCATCAATGCCTTCCAAGATGATCTCACATTGCTCGGCGTAGATGATCGTGTAGTTGGTATGACCTTCTCCGAATTCGGACGTCGCATAAAGTCTAACAGCTCAGGCGGAACTGACCACGGCGCTGCAGCACCAGTCTTCCTCTTTGGTTCTAACGTCAAGAACGGTGTACTTGGGAACAATCCAACTATTCCACAAAGCGTTACCACCGAAGACAATGTGCCGATGCAGTTCGACTTCCGCAGTGTCTATGCCACACTCTTGCGTGATTGGTTCTGTGTTGACCCGTCCACTGTAAACACCCTTCTAAACCGTGACTTCGGCAAACTCGATCTCATTGAAGGGGCTTCTACAACATCGGTGGTGGATCAGCTCGCAGATTCCGGGAGCGCGTTGTTCATTGCTCCGAATCCGGCTACCTCATTCGTATCTGTTGGATTCTCAGCACCACAAGGCAGGGTGAGCATTGGACTCTTCGATGCAACCGGACGTCAGATCGCTACTGCAGGTGAGATCATGCATGATGGAACAGCTTCCTCGATGAGACTCGACGTATCGGCTCTTCCATCCGGCAACTACTACGTCCGTCTGCAACACATAGCCGGTGCCACGGTCCGCCCCTTGATCATACAGAGATAGGGACGAGGTAGGGTCTCAACCTTACCTTTGCAGATGAACACTTCCATTCTATGCCTCGCGTTCGTCATCTTCTCCCATGTACTTCTGTCTGCTCAAACGGATAAAGGGGGCAATACATGGTACTTTGGAAACAAGGCTGGACTTCGTTTTGAGAAGGATGGACCTGTTACGCTCACTGATGGGCAAATGAATACCGTTGAGGGATGTGCAACACTCAGCGACAAAGATGGCTCATTGCTTTTCTATACAGACGGCATCACGGTATGGGGCAAGGACCATAAGCCCCTTCCGAATGGCACAGAGTTACGAGGGAATGCTAGCAGCACTCAGAGCGGTGTAATCGTGCCGGATCCGGCAGATGCCATGCAGTACTATGTCTTCACCGTTGACGTGATGGGAGGCAAGGCCGGGTTCTGTTATAGCAAGGTTGATCTTCGCAAGAACAATGGCATTGGCGAAGTCACAACAAAAAATGTCCCAATTCGAATCATGGTCACTGAACGCCTCACCGCCGTAAGACATCAAAACGGACGAGACACCTGGCTCGTTGTTCATGGAATTGGTGACGAGGCATTTTATGCCTACCTCCTCACAGCTTCTGGCGTTGCTGCACAACCCACCGTTTCGATGGTTGGCACAAAACACGATGGTGGCGAAGACGCAACGATCGGCGCCATGAAGTCCAGTGCCGATGGATCACAGATAGCCGTGGCCATTAAGTCCAAGAAGATCGTGGACCTCTTCGACTTCAACAACGCAACCGGCATCCTCACAAACCCAATCGTTCTCTTTCCTGGTGACGATGGTCTAACGTATGGCATTGAATTCAGCCCGAGCGGCCGGTATCTCTACCTCTCCACAGGGTCCGCGAAGAACGTGATGCAGTATGACCTCCTTGCGGGATCGGCGCAGGCAATTCAACAGTCCGGCATCAAGATTGGAACCACGGAATCGTGGTGTGGGAGCCTACAATTGGGACCCGACAGAAGGATCTACGTAAGTGGATTCGATCTCGACTACCTCTCGCGCATAGATCAGCCTGATATTGCGGGCACTGAATGCGGGTTTGTTGTCAACGCCATTTCCGTCAAGCCTGGCCGATCACAACTTGGCTTGCCTACCTTCAACCAGAGTTACTTCATTCAAGAGAAGTTCACCTCTGATGCAGGCACCTTTACAGGTAAGGTTGAGCGTGGCAAGACCTTCATCCTCACAAAGATCCTCTTTGAAAGCGGAAAGGCCGATCTTGAACCAACGTCGTTCACAGAACTCGACAATGTTGCCAAGGTACTTCGCACAAAACCTGAGCTTTCGATCATGCTCACGGGCAACACAGACAACGTTGGCAATAAGAGCGACAACCTTGATCTCTCACTTCGACGCGCCAACACCGTACGCGACTACCTCATCAAAAAAGGCATCCAAGCGGAACGCCTCACAACAAAGGGGCTCGGTATGGCAAATCCCATCAGCACAAACTCCACCGAGGAAGGCCGCAGACTGAACCGTCGCGTAGAGATGAAGGTGTTGTAACTCGCAACAAGTAACTCGTAACTCGTAACTCGTAACTAGTAACTAGTAACTGTTAACTACTCTTCCTGCCACCACCAATCCCACACACACAACCCCTACCGGCCACTCAACGAAGGGTGTTGCTGCCATAAGCAGAGCCATTGCAACATCGATGTAGCCACGCATGCGGCCCGATTCAACGCGGAGGCTGTTCATGGCCATTGGAAGAGTAAGCCCAATACATGCAATGGCGAGACCGATCTGTTCGGCAACAAGCAAGATCACTTGCAACACAATGAGCGAAACGAACATCGAGTGATCAATGATCTCGAGAATGAGTGTTGCTGTGAGGAGAGTGAATGCTCCGATCATCACCCAACGAAGGAGTCGAGACCGCAACACATCGAAATAGCGCACGGCTAGGTGACAGGCAAAAAACGTTGCCGGACCTGTTTTAAGGATCACATCACCAGCACGCAGGAGGTCAGCATTACCCTGCCCAAACAACGTACAAAGAAGTCCACCAACGGCTGTTGCCATCAAAGCGAGATACCAGACGTCGAACGCACGTTTCAACATGAGCCACACTCACCATCGGCATGAAGCTGAGCGCTTTCTACCTGGACCGTTACGTGATCGATGTTGAACTTCTCCTTCAACATTGCTCGCACATCTCGCACAACATCGTCCGTAGGCCGTGTTGAGACGACATGTACGGTTGCAGTGTTATCGTTGAGAGTGAGCTGCCATACGTGGATATCATGCACGTTCGTTATACCGTCGATCGTAGCGATTGCTGTTCGCACCTCTTCGGGATTAACGTTTTCGGGTGCAGACTCCATAAGGATCACACTCGATGTTTTAATGACACGGATAGCCCCCTTTGTGATAAGTAGGGCGATGAGTATGGAGATCACTGGATCTACCCACTCCCACTCGGTGACCGAGAGGACGATGGCAGCGATGATAACACCACCACTCGACATCAGATCCGTGATTACATGGAGGTAGGCGCTACGAGTAGTGATGTGCTCCGACCGATGCAAGTACATTGCACTAATGGCATTGGCGATGAAGCCAATAATGGCTATGACAAGCATCGACTCCGCATGTACATGTGTGTCTGCATCAATAAGCCTTCGCACGGCTTCGATGACGATATAGATGCATATCCCGATCAGCAGGAAACCATTCGTGAGAGCAGCGAGGATCTCTATTCTGCGCAATCCGAACGTGTACTTGATATCGTGTTGATCTCGCGCCTTTGCGGCTAGACGTAAACCGAAGAAGGCGATGAGCAACGATGCAAGATCCACAAGTACATGGCCGGCATCTGACAAGAGCGCAAGACTGCCAGAGAAGATCCCACCCACTACTTGAGCAACAAACACCGTGGCCGTCAAGGCCATAGCAATGCGAAGGGGGCGAATGTCGCGGTGTTCGTGAATATGCCCATGACCATGATGATGATCGTGGTCGCTATGTCCACCACCAGTGTTTACGTGTGCCAGCATCAGGGAATGAAGAGATGAAGAATGTTCTTGTAATAGACGATAACAACCATCACTGGCGCGGCGAACAGCATGGAATCGAACCGGTCGAAGACACCACCATGACCCGGGAGGAGTCCACTTGAGTCCTTCACTACGGCATCACGCTTCAAGAGCGATTCTGCGAGGTCGCCAAGTGGTCCAACAATGCCAACCATTGCTCCACAAGCTGCCGCAAGAGGGCTATCTAGCTGAGGCATCATCCACAGTGCCATTCCATAGAATGCAAGTGTGGATCCAACTAGGCCTCCAATGGCCCCTTCCCACGATTTCTTTGGACTTACCCTTGGGAAGAGCTTGTGTTTGCCAATGCTCATGCCAACGAAATACGCCACACTGTCAGCTGCCCAGATCGAAACAAAAAGCGTGGCAACCAGTGATGTCCCAAGGTCGCCCCATGTTCCGGAGAACGATTCAGCGTTTGTTTGACGAAGCAAGAGAAGACTGGAGAGTGAAAGCGAAATGTAGCACACGCCAAACACCGTTAGTGCCGTATTGAGCAATGCATTGGCTCGGGCGCGGAACAACTCGAACGTGAGGGTGACAATAGTACCGATTGCCATAAAGAGTGCAACCGTCATCGCCGCCTGTAGTGCTCCAACTCCACCCGGATCCACAATCACAGCCCGTGCGATCACGATCTGCATTCCAGCGCTCCAGATCAGCCCGAGGATCACGTTCGGCTCCACGTGCTTGGATTCTGCTAGACCATAAAGCTCTTTAAGGGCGAGAAAGGTGAGAATGACTATCGCACCCATGTAAAGCCATCCGCCCAGAAACACTACCCCGATGGCTACGGGAATACCCACCAGGCCCACAAGAATTCGTTTTGTAAGGTTCGTCATGACGCGAAGCTACGTACTTTCGCATCCTATGACGGTGTACAATCTGCCTGAAGGGGAGACGTTCAACGTACTCCTCACCGGTGATACGGACTTCGTAGTGGAGTTCGCCGGGATCCTTGATCGACACGATGTGCCGTTCAATATTCTTCCATCGATGGACGAGATCGATGAGCTGGATGTTGAGCTCGACCTCGTTGATCAACAAATCGCTGACGCTGCTCTCGATGCAGCAGAATACGGGCCGTTCGCGGATCGCGTAGTTGGTGACGTGCGTGGTAATGCCGGTAAGTACACCCACATTATCGACCTCTCAGTGTCGGCCCATTTTGATCGTAAGATCACTGTGGAGGTTGCGAGCTCCGTGAACCCTCGCGCAACGGTAGTAGCCTCGGCACTCACGAATACCGCTACAGAACTGGGTATGCTAGCCAACGTTGCAAACCGGATAGTGGGAGTGAGTCTACTTCCGAGTATGATGACTACCACGACAACCATTGACATGTCTGCCGGCCTCAACACTGTAGACACGCATGTCCAACATGCCCTGGCACTTCTTCATCGCCTTGGCTACAGCGTAGAAAAGGTAGAAGACCGAGTTGGCCTTGTACAGGTTCGCGTTTTGGCAATGCTCATCAATGAAGCCGCCTTTGCCGTTATGGAAGGACTTGCAACACCCGCCGATATCGATAAGGCCATGCAATTAGGAGTAAACTATCCTAAGGGGCTTCTGGCTTGGGCAGATGAGATCGGTATAGGTGTTGTGACGTTGGTCCTTGATGGACTGCGCAGAGAGTACGAGCAAGAACGGTATCGCCCGTGTGTGCTCTTGAAGCAGATGATGCGCGCCGGTTGGACGGGCAAGGCAGCTGGCAAGGGATTCTTTACGTACGTCTGACTGAGATGGCCATTCATCTCTTTCTCGATTTTGACGGGACCATCTCGCAAGCAGACGTTGGCAATGAATTGTTTCAACACTTCGGCGTGTTCGAGCCAGTTCATTCACAGTTGATGAACGGTCAGATCACTGTGGCAGAGTACTACCGAACGTCTGTTGAGCTCCTCCGTCCGGATTGCACCCCCGAAGCCATAACAGCATTCGCACTCAGCCAACAACTCGATGCTGGCTTTGTTCCCCTCGTTTCGTGGGCGCGCCGTTCATCCATGATGGTGCACGTTGTAAGCGATGGGTTTGACGTCTATATAGAGCCCCTTATCGAACGCAGCGGACAACTCGGTGACGTCTCAGTTTCGCGCAACACACTGTCGTGGAATGGCACAACATTCTCCGTTGCCTTCCCCGGCGCTACAGAATCGTGTTCGTGTTTCTGTGCATCATGCAAGCGCAACGTTGTTATATCACACATAGCTGACGATGACATTGCCATCTATGTGGGAGACGGACGCTCGGATTCCTGTGCCGTTGAGCATGCAGACGTTGTGTTCGCTAAAGGAACGTTAGCGGCAGAATGCACACGAAAGGGTATTCCACATCATCATTTTCACACGCTGTTTGAGGTGATGATTATTCTTCAACGAAAGTTTGAGGAAGGGGCTCTCCGCCCCCGACGTCAGGCCGTCCTTGCGAGGAAACGTGCCATTGAGGCAGAATAGCGTTAAACGCACTGGATGGTAGTGTGTCTATGTGCCCGCAATACACGATCATCACAGAGGCATCAGCTATGAAACATCTCATCCTCGCAGTCACCGGACTTTTCATCGTCCTTGCTGCATATCAACTCCAAGCTCAGGACAAACCATCCAAGGCAGAACGTAGGGCCGCTGCTCTAGACCTACGCAACGACATGCGCACGTGGTTTGAAGCCGACGTCTACCCATCACTCAAGAAATGGCATCAAGAGTACGATGCCAGTCTTTCAGCTGAAGACCTTGCCACATTGAACAAGTATCGCTCTGAAGCAAAGCAGCTTAAAGACGCCATGCGAAAGGACATGATGACGCTGAAGGGCACAATGAAGAAGGGCGACCGCGAAGAAATGCAGGAGCAAATGGAAGCACTGCGTGAAAAGCATCACGACGCCATGGAGAACATCATCGACGGTGTTAAGCCGATCATGAAACGATCTAAGGAAAAGCTTCGCTCCATCTTTGATTCCAACGAAGATCAGATAGAGGCATGGCGCGATAAGGCCCGCGAAATCATGAAGACATGGCGTAGTGAGAATCAAGGAATGGGTCGTGGCGGAAAGAACGGTCACGGACCAAAAGGTATGGGCCTACCACTCATGGGTCACGACGGCAAACACGCAGCTCTCAAGTTCGTCCTTTGGGACGGCATCATGCCTCCAATGGATGAATCAATGCTTGGCAACGATCCGTTCAGTGTTCAGACTGGTCAGAACCGAAACAATCTTGGCCAAATGAAGGTCTCTCCAGCTCCATCCGGAAATGCTGCAACAGTATCTGTGAACAACGTTCCCAATGGTTCTGCTACTCTCGAGATCTTTGACATGAACGGTGCTCTTGTCCGCTCCATGAACGTAACGGCTTCTAACGGAACTATCGAACAACGCGTCGACCTTAGCGGCCTTCCAGCCGGTTCCTACATGGCAAGTGTAAATACAGCACAGGGAAGACGGACGTCTCAGATCGTGAAGGAATAGAGAACAGCGAACAGAGAACAGAGAACAGCGAACAGAGAACAGCGAACAGAGAACAGCGAACAGCAAACAGAGAACAGCAAACAGAGAACAGCGAACAGAGAATCTAGAAGGCACGCTGTAGTGTCAATTCGCTGTTTGCTGTTCTCTGTTTGCTGTTTGCTGTTCGCTATTGATTACGTGTTACAACACACTTTTTCTATCTTTGCTTCGTCTTCTCTCTCATTCGTCACTACAGGTTCATTATGAACATCCTCACGATTTCTGGTTCTTTGCGAGCAAACTCATTTAATACGGGGCTTCTGCGGACTGCCGAACTCCTTGGTGTTGAAGGAGTTACGTTCACACATGCAAACATTCGCGGTATTCCGCTATTTGACGCGGATCTCGAGGTTGTGTCAATGCCCGATGCTGTGGCTGTCTTGAAGCAACAGATTGGCGATGCCGATGGGGTGTTAATCGCTACGCCCGAATACAACTACTCGTACACAGGCGTTTTGAAGAACACTCTCGATTGGGTTTCGAGGGGACCGATTCGCCCCCTTATCGACAAGCCGGTGGCCGTGATAGGCGCTAGTCCCGGAAATTTTGGGACGGTCCGTGCACAAACCGATCTACGCCGTCTTCTTCATGGAATGGCGGCCCAGGTATTGCCAAAACCGGAACTACTTGTAAACCAAGCCGCTTCCAAGTTTGATGAAAACGTCATCCTTACAGATGAGGCCACTCTGAAGATTTATCGAACCCTCCTCGATAATTTCTCGAAGTACATTCACGTCATAGCGACCCTCCGTCACTAAGTCATTCCGTCATTCCGTCATTTCGTCATTCCGTCATTCCGTCATTTCATGAGACACTACCCTGCTTCCGATCGTGGCCATTTCGATTTTGGATGGCTCGACACCAATCACACGTTCAGCTTCGGTCACTACATGAACAGCGATCGAATGAACTTTGGTATGCTTCGCGTGTTCAATGACGATGTGGTTGCTCCCGGTGAAGGCTTTGGCACTCACCCGCACAACAACATGGAGATCATTTCCATTCCGCTCGAAGGGGTGATCATGCACCGTGATAGTATGGGACATGAAGAAGGACTCAAACCGGGCGATATTCAAGTAATGTCTGCAGGTACGGGGCTCACCCATTCCGAATACAATGGCTCGGCGACCGAGGCGCTAAAGTTTCTTCAGATTTGGATCATTCCAAACGAGCGCAATGTAGAGCCCCGTTATGATCAGGTTCACATGGGGAATGCTGAACGTAATGTGCTGCATACCGTAGTTGGACCACAAAACAGTGGAATGCCACTTTGGATTCACCAGAATGCTTGGCTGAGTATTGCACGGGTTGATCCAGGGATAACACTGACGCATACACCGCGAACTGCAGATTCCGGAACCTTCGTCTTTGTGATAGAAGGATCCGTGAAGATTGATGGAGTTGAACTAGCTCGCCGTGATGCCGTAGGTATCACAGACAGATCAACGATCGAGATCACGTCTGCAGTTGACTCCTATTTCATCGTGATTGATGTACCCTTGGCATGAAGCCGTCTGCGGAGGTACTTCTCCAATTCCACAAGGGCATAGAGAAGTACCCCGCCTGTTACGATCGTTGTCCACGATGTAATCCCCACTGGTGCTGAGTGAAACGCCACGTTGAAGAATGGGACATACGTGAACGCAATTTGCAGAAGCAGCATGAAGCCTGCACCATACCACAAATACACATTGGAGAACAGCGATGTGGGTTTGGACAGAGATAGAGTTCGACAATTGAACAGGTAGAACATCTGCATCACAACAAAGGCGTTGGTTGCAGAGGTTCGAGCCAGTGCTAGTGTGTGACCGGTATTCACTTCCCACAAGAAGACACCGAAGGATGCTACCAAGAGCATCGCTCCAACAAAGATTGTTCGCATCACCAAGTGAACAGATATCAACGGCGCTTTAGGATCTCTCGGCGGTCTCGCCATCGTATCTGGAGCTATCGGTTCAAAGGCAAGGGGCAGACCCAGGATAACAGCAGTCGTCATATTGATCCACAGGATCTGCACCGGAAGGATTGGCAACTCCATGCCCATGGCAACCGCAGCAACGATCACCAGACCTTCACCAAGATTCGTTGGAATTGTCCACACGATGAACTTGAGAAGGTTGTCGTAGACTGTTCGTCCCTCTTCTACAGCCGCTACGATGGTCGCAAAGTTGTCGTCTGTAAGCACCATGGATGATGCATCCTTTGCAACATCCGTTCCGCTCTGCCCCATCGCAATTCCAATGTTTGCCGCCTTTAGGGCCGGTGCATCGTTTACGCCGTCTCCGGTCATGGCTACCACGTGCCCTCGGCCTTGCATCGACTCTACAAGCCTCAGTTTCTGCTCTGGAGAAACGCGTGCGAACACGGCTACATCTTCTGCAGCAGCGTCGAATTCTTCTTGTGACATCGTCGAGAGTTGAGCACCGGTAAGCGAAACGAGCTTCCCTGACTCTTCCTTACCCTGAAGTCCAAGATCACTGGCAATGGTTGCTGCGGTGGATGCATGGTCTCCAGTGATCATCTTTACCTTGATACCTGCACGCTGACACTCCGAGATAGCCGAACGCGCCTCTTCTCGTGGTGGATCGATCATCGAAACAAGTCCACAGAACACAAAGCCCCCTGCAACATCATCGTGCGAGATGCTGTGTTGATGAGCCTGAATGTTCTTGTGCGCACACGTCAGCACCCGCCAGCCTTGCGAGCTCATCGATTCTGCTGCCCGATGAATTTGAGCGCGGTCCACAGGCACGTGTTCTCCATCCGGACCAAGCATAACGTCACAGCGTTGCGCAACAGCCTCTACGCCACCCTTCATGTAGATCCGCATCCCGTCATTGTTGCGGTGTAGCGTAGCCATGTACTGATTATCACTGGAAAACGGCAGCATATCTACAAGGGGCATGAGTTCATTCTCAACCTCTCGGGTGATGGATGCCTTTGAACCAAGTACCACCAAGGCAGCTTCTGTTGGATCACCAACTGCTATCCACTGCCCATTTTCTTCCTTTATTGTTGCTGTTGAGCATAACACACCGGTGCGGATAGTCTCGTGAAGAGCCACATCTCCTCCTACGTGCGCTACCTGACCATCTTCACCTTCAGAAACGCGAGTTCGAATCTCGCCTTGATGATGATATCCGGAGCCCGTCACATCGTATTCGGTATTGACGGTAGTAACACGGACTACAGTCATCTGATTTTCTGTGAGCGTTCCGGTCTTATCGCTACAGATCACTGTTGTTGATCCAAGTGTTTCCACGGCCGGGAGCTTTCTGATAATCGCTTTTCGCTTGGCCATTCGGTTCACGCCAATGGCAAGGATTATCGTTACGGCAGCCGGCAGTCCTTCCGGGATTGCTCCCACACTCAAGGCAACGGCGGCGAGCAACATTTCAACAGGTTCACCACCTCGCCAAAGTCCGACAACAAACGTTACACCCGCAAGTGCAAGTATTGCCCACAGAAGCGTAGCAGAGAATTTCTCGATCTGCTTTGTAAGAGGAGTTGTTAGTTCAGCTGTTTCGTTGAGAAGGGACGAGATTGTACCAAGTTCAGTCTGCGTCCCCGTGGCAACAACCACTCCCCTTGCACTACCTCGGGTAACCACGGTAGAGGCATAGGCCATGTTTGTTCTATCAGCTAGAACTGTGCGATCATCAAGTACACCATCACTCTTCTCAACCGGAATCGATTCTCCGGTAAGGGTGGCCTCGGCCACTGCAGCGTCCTTCACCCATACAAGTCGAATGTCGGCTGGAACCCTGTCCCCACTGTCAAGCGCAACGAGGTCCCCCGGTACGAGTTCGCTCATTGTTAACCGATGCCGTACTCCATCACGAATGACGGTGGCAACACCCTGCACGCTTCCGGCTAGGGATGCAAGAGACGCGATGGCCTTTCCTTCTTGTACAAAGCCAATAACTGCATTCAGAAGTACAACACCTAGAATCACGGCTGCATCTGCCAGACCGCCGAAATAGATGGTCAATGCGCCTGCGAACAAGAGCACGTACACGAGTGGCGCTCGAAGTTGTCGAGCTAATCGTTTGAGTGGATTCTCAGGCCTAGCCTTCTGCAGTTCATTGGGTCCGTACTGTGCTAATCGGTGTTGTGCTTCTTGGGCCGACAAGCCAATGTCAATTGAGGTCTTGAGTGTTGTTGCAACAACATCACTCGGCATAGTATGCCACGGTGGGAGTTCCTGCATCATGAATCGAGTTCCATACCAATAGCCAGCACTATCGATCCATCGCTAACGAGTGCGCGCACGGCTTCCATGTCGTGATACAACACGCGATCCTCTGTTGCAAACGGGACACGCTCTCGCACGCAGCGGACTACGGCTTCCAACGGTTCGCTTGAGCGGAGTGGACGTAGGAGGCCAATGCCTTGGGATGCACAAAGAACCTCGATTCCGATCACACTCTCCACATTGGCAAGAATGGTCCAGAGCTTACGTGCGGCAATACTGCCCATAGAGTTGTGATCCTCTTGGTTTGCTGACGTAGGAATACTATCCACGCTTGCCGGATGTGCTAACACCTTATTCTCGCTCACCATTGACGCAGCAGTGTATTGAGCGATCATCATTCCAGAGTTGAGACCGCCGTTGGGTGTTAGGAAACGCGGCAAGCCCCCTAGAGCATGATTGACAAGACGTTCCGTACGGCGCTCTGAGATGTTTGCCAGTTCGGACAGGGCAATGGCAAGGAAGTCGAGAACAAGAGCAAGGGGCTGACCATGAAAATTCCCACCTTCGATATGGACATCATCATCTGCAAAGATGAGTGGGTTGTCTGTTGCGCTATTCATCTCTCGCTCAACCACCGATGTAACGTAGGCAATGGTATCCCGCGTAGCACCATGAACCTGCGGCATGCAGCGAAGACTATAGGCATCCTGAACCTTTCCATCGCCGGTGCGATGTGAATCGCGGATCTCACTTCCTTTGAGGAGTGTGCGAAGATTTCGTGCTGATGTGATTTGTCCCGGATGTGGACGCGTTTGATGAAGTCGGTCATCAAAGGCATTGTCCGTTCCTCGCAGGGCATCAAGCGACAACGCTCCGGCGATATCCGCGCATGCTTCAAGATTCCGCGCACGATGGAGTGCCAGTGCTCCATAGGCACACATCATCTGCGTTCCATTGATGAGGGCCAGCCCCTCCTTACCAGCCAAGCGAACGGGCGTGATACCGTGCCTCTGCAACGTATCAGCGCTTGGTTCACGGTTACCATTGACGATACATTCTCCTCTGCCGATCAAACACAGAGCGAGATGGGAAAGGGGCGCCAGGTCTCCACTCGAACCAACAGAGCCCTGACTCGGTATAGCCGGAACGATACCTGCATTAACCACAGCAATCAGTGTATCCAGCGTTGTTTCGCGTATCCCTGAGAATCCCTTTGCAAGTGCATTGATTCGGAGAATCATCATGGCACGCACAACAGCACTAGGCAGCAACTCTCCCATTCCGGCACTATGAGAGATGATGAGGTTTTCCTGAAGTTTTTCAACGTCTTCGAGAGGAATAAAAACGTTGGCAAACTCACCAAAGCCGGTTGTCATGCCATACACAACGCGCGATTCTGCGATCCATCTGTCTACCGCTGCCCTGGATTCTTGCACACGTCTGCGCGAATCGTCTGTGAGTGCAACGTTTGACGCATTGTTGTAGGCGGCACGTGCAAGATCATTGATCGTTAAGGATGAACCGTCTAGGAGGAGTGTCATGGTCACTGAATGAAAATTGGATCAAAGTGAGCGCTCAGCAGCACCCAGCGCATCAAAAAGAGCGCGGTGGCGTTGTGAGCGAAGGACGTATTCTCGCTCACCTGCGGACTTCAATTGATAGTCTTTGGCAAAGGAGAGTAGACGAGCTGGTGTAGCGTGTTCAAGATAACCGCTTGCATGAAGGAGCACAACAACACGCGCAACGGAATGCTTCACGGTGAATCGCTTTCTTGTTCGAGCAGAGAACATGCGCATGGCCTCGCGTAGGGCAGCCTGACGGTCTCCGCCGAACCGCGCATTCACGTGTTTCGTCACGAGATCGCCAAGTCGATCGGCAGTTGGCGGGATGCCAACATCTACAGCTTTATACACCCAACGCATGGTTGCACCTGCTAGCTCTTGCAAAACACTCATCGGGGAGTTGTAACCGTCGATCGATGCGATGCGCTTGTATTCTGCTCGAGCGAGTCGGGCCAGATCTTTTTCAACCGGGCGGAAACCGAGACGGTAGTAGAACCAAAACGACCGAGACTTCAGCCCATCAGCATTTCCATATCCAATTTGATACGGATCTACACAGAATGCTTGCACGTTGAATGCATGGTGATAGAGTCGGAGAAGCTCTGCTACGATTAACGAAGACTCTCCACCACGAAAAGCCGGAAAGACATTCACACCAAAGAACGATTCGTTGTTTAGTATCCATGCACCGCCGTATGCACAAGGCACATCATTCTTAAAGGCCATAAAGCCGATGTAGCTCTGCACAGCCATCTTCATATCGGGCTTCATGGCATAGAGAGCAATGCCAAGCCCCCTGCCCATGGAATAATACTCTGTCTCTCGGATGTGTGCATACGTGACTGGGTCTGTCTCACGTTGCATCGAAGCAAGCACACCACGAGCAACATCCACAAGGTGGACCTGCTGTTGAGGAGTTAGTTCTACTCGGCGCGGTTTTGAGTGAAGTTGAGCCGAAAGATCAACAGAACGTTGCAGGCCTTGGGTATGAATGTAGGGGGCTCCATGGCCCGCCCTTCCCGACGTGAGAGTGGGTGCGCTTGTTTGTGTTGACCAGAGTGTAGTTGTTGAGAACTGACCGAATATAAACTCCTTCATCGCTGAACTTCCGGGAAGTCTGTCGGTCATTTCTACTATCCATCGCTTCATCTGATGTTTGTTGCGCCCTGCCCCAGTCATATGTTCCGACCAATACGTCCAGGCAGTTTTGCCTGCATGCAACATCTCTTGCTCAACGGGATCGAATAGAGTAGCGAGAGTCTGCACAAGAACAGACTCATTTACGCCATCAGCGGTTAGTTGGGTGTCCGATGGGAATCTCTCCACCAGCCATTTGTTCAGTGTTAGGCTGAATGGAGCTTTCACCCGTGAACCGGCAATGGTACTGTTTTCATAGCGAAGTAGTTCCAAACCTTTCCGCGTAGAAACGTGAAGGGCAATTCGTTGGAGTTCGATCTCTGCAAGCGTATGGATTGAGGAGGAGCCCGGATAGGCTACGCTATACAACAATGCCTCGTGGTACAACATCACAGCAGTGACGGTACCAAGAGGCATTGATGTAAGAGCAAGGAGGATGGACTCCTGCTCCGTGATTGAGTGGTGATGGAACGACCGCTGAGTGGCACGGAACGATCGGACCAGACCAGCGAACGTTGCGCGAGACATTATTTCTTCTTCTTTGCTCCGCCCGTGCCGATGAAGTTGCTCCAATGGAACTCAGTTGGCACTTGACGTCCTTGTTTTGCAAGATCGATGAGGAACGTTGCTGTGGTGTTGAGTACCCACTGGAAGTTCTCTTCTTGAACCGACGTGCGTTCTGCATCCGGTGCGGGATTCATGTAGTCAATGGCATACGGGATACCATCACGTACAGCAAACTCGATTGTATTAAAATCGTAGCCTAGAATGTTGCAAATCTTGAGGCAGAGCTCTTCAAGAGTTTTGAGCATTTCCGGAGTAGGGGCGAAGTCGGCTTTGTAGCGCAAGTGATGAGCATTCCTTGGCTCATACGGCATGATATGAACGTGCTTTCTGCCAATGCAGTAACAGCGGTAATATTCCGTGAAGTCAATGCCTTCTTGCAACGTCATCACGATATCTGCTGTTTCACTGTAGGCCGTAAAGAACTCTTCAATCGAGTCAACCTTATAGACGTGTTTCCAGCCCCCTCCATCAAACGGTTTGAGGTACGATGGGAAGCCCACGTAGTCAAAGATGTCCTGCCAGTTCAGCGGGAACATGAGATTACGGAACGATTCTGCCGTAGTGTCTGGTGGGTGATTCTTGCTTGGAAGAAGGACGGTCTTCGGGACCGGAATGCCAGCCTTATCTGCAACGGCATAATTGAAAAACTTATCGTCTGCCGACCACCAAAATGGGTTGTTCACAACACGCACGCCATTCAGTGCAGCCACCTTGAGCATCGCACGGTAGAATGGCACGTCTTGAGATATGCGATCGAGGATCACATCATATTCAAACAACGATTCGAGTGTGACTCCACCGATCTTCACAAACTCAGCAGCTACGCCTTGATCGCGACGGTTGATCTCTTCCACCAGAGCCGGCGGAAATGTTTGCTCCATTCCGAACAACAAGCCTACCTTTTTCATGCCGCCTCTCCCTAGAATCGTGTCATGCAATTGTGTGCTGCGAAAATACCTCTATGAGTCGGAACCCCTCCTCAGGAGAGAAAACTCCATACGTGGCCCCGTCACCGAGCCAATGACCGAGGTTCACATAGGTTCCGGCTCCATGTTGAACGATAGAGGCATGGTGCCGGTGACCCATGATTACCAGATCGTACCCTTGATCTATGGTTGAAAGGGCAAAATCTCGAAGACCATCATGCGGACCATAATCTTTTTCAGATGTGTGATCTCTGCTCCCGTGCGACGTTCTTGAGGCAAGGCTGATGCCCAGGTCCGGGTGGATCCATCGATAGAGCCATTGTGCGAAGCGGTTTCTCAGAATACTGCGGAGCACAAGGTATCCCGTGTCATTATGAGCCTTGCCGTCTCCATGGCTGATATAACAACGTGTTCCATTAATCGTGGCCGACACATCTCCCCGATCGACCTCTATCCCGAGTTCCTCGCGGAAATAGGTGTAGTGCCCAAAGTCGTGATTACCAATGAGATACGTAATGGGCAGGCCCCCTGCTCGCAGCTCCTGGAGAGCAGCAAGGGTACGTACATGCCAGCGCGGAATAGCAGTATTGTAGTCGAACCAGAGATCAAAGAGGTCGCCAACAATGAAGAGGTGGGCCGAGGTTTCAGCGCAGGCTGTGAGGATGGGGAGGAGCATGTCCTCTCGTTTTTTATCCCTTTCACGGCTTCCATAGCCGAGGTGGACATCGGATATGAAGGTCACCACCTTTCCCGGCGGGACGTCCACATGGAGCGAGCGGAGGGAGACCACTGGTTCGAACATGACGATAAGATAACGCCGGGAAGCGGCCTGACGGCTATCTTTGCCCCTCACGTCTGGTCCACTCCATGTCCGTTACCCCAACCACACGAAAACGCGTCACTACTCGCCGCCTCATTGATATGAAGGCTGCAGGGAAGGCCATTGCCTGTCTCACGGCATATGATGCCATTACCGCAGGCATTTTGGACAGCGCAGGTGTGGATGTCCTTCTTGTTGGAGATTCCGTTGGGAACGTGATCCAAGGTCACGACACAACGATCCCCGTTACACTCGAACACATGATCTATCACACACAGGCCGTGGTCCGTGTTGTAGAACATGCTCTGGTTGTTACAGACATGCCGTTCATGAGTTATCAAGTCTCTCCTCAAGAAGCGTTCAGAAATGCCGGACGGTTAATGAAGGAGGCCGGTAGTGGAGCCGTAAAGCTCGAAGGGGGCCAACGTGTCCTTGAAGCTGTGCGCCTCATGACGGAAAATGGCATCCCCGTAATGGGTCACCTTGGCCTTACACCACAAAGCATTCACCAGTTCGGTTCGTACAAAGAGCGCGGTGCTACGCCGGAAGAAGCAGAGCAGATTGTTCGTGATGCTATTGCGCTAGAGCAGGCCGGCGCATTTGCTATCGTTCTCGAGAAGATTCCTACGGCTCTGGCAGCGGAAGTAACGAAGGTCACAACCGTACCAACTATTGGCATAGGTGCCGGACCTCATTGTGATGGTCAGATCCTTGTGTGGACCGACATGATGGGCATGTCAACCGAATTCAGACCTCGATTTGTTCGGCGCTATGCAGAACTTCACGAAGTGATGACGTCTGCCGTGCAGCAATACGTAACGGATGTCCGTGGCAATACCTTCCCCGGCCCGGAGGAGAGTTATTGATGAACGGTGGCACAATTGCAACAGTTGCCTTTATGTGTGTCCTTGCCATGTCAGGATGCAACGGAGCTACTGTAACCCAACCGCAAGACGTGGTGTTTCCGGATTCGAACGTGCGATTCAGAGGTCAGGTTCTTCCATTCCTTACGGTAACCTGTGCCAACGGCGGATGTCATAACGAAATCTCAGCGGCAGGGGGCATTCGGCTCACTTCGTACACAGCATTGATATCGGACAGACCAAATCTCGTTGTCCCCGGCCGTCCGGACGAGAGCACCGTGATTCAAGTACTCGAAGGCAAACTCGGTCATCCCGTTGGGGACCTTCCTCAACGAGTTTCTTCTGCCCAAGTGCAGGGAATGCGGAGATGGGTGACAGAGGGTGCTCTTAACAACTAGCATACGAAACATCTTTTTGGAGAATGTAGACATGACCTTCCCACGCTTGATCGCATTGGCACTTGCAGGCATCATCGCCTTGTCCGGCTGTTCACACAAAGCCAAACCGGTTCCGATCGAAGGACTCGAACTCATAAAGGATGAGATCCGCCTTTTTGAAATGAAGGTTCTAACCAATTGGTTCAAGCAACAACGGAAGGGCGACCTCATCATCTCCACTACAACGCCGGCCATCGGGAACCGATTCTTGAAATTCGGCAAGGGCGAAGGGGGCGGAAAGATCGAACTCCGCGTGATCCCGATCGATAGCTCCAACCCTTCTATCGACACGATTATCAAGCGCTCGAAGCTTGAGTTTGAAGACAACCTCGATCGGTATACACCGTCGCAAGCAACCCTTGGCGGGAAGCCCGCAACAAAACTCTCGGTGAAATTCGACCAAGAAGATGGTGAGTTTCAACTCGAATCATATTTCGCAGAGAACGACTCGCTCGTTACCATCGTAACGGTAGCTGCATTTGGCAAGACCTTCGAAGATTATCAAAAGGAATTTGCCGAGGTCCTGGCATCAGTCAAACTCGCCCAACGTCCAGTTGTTGTGGCTAAGACCGAAACAGCCACACCACTTGGTCCTGAGCCGCCGTCAGATACCCTTCGGTTCTACAACGCTCCTGACTTCTCTATTGAGATCCCTCAAAACTTCGAGGGTAAGAAGGGGCAATCTTCTGGAATCTCTTCTATGAGCTTCCTCGGTTCGCGCTTTGATTGCACCATCCAGGTAGACGTGTTCGATGCAAGCAAGCAAAACGATCTAAACAAGATCATCGATCAGAACAAGGCTCGTTATCAAGGGGCTGGGCAGGTTGGCACTACGATCAATGGTCAGAAGGCCTACTATTTCAACTACAATCCCGCTGCCAATGTTGCTGCCCGCGCATACTTCACGGTGAAGGGGAACAAGATGTTCCGTATCACACTCAACTGGTATAAGCCGGAGCAAGCCGTCTATCTTCCGCTCTTTGAGCGCTGCGTAGCCACTGTCAAACTGAAGTAGGCTTCACTGCGAACAACTTTTATCGTATTGACCGTCTGCATCTGCGTTATTCTCACAGCATGCAGTTCGGATCCTGCTCCTGTACCGCCAACGGATACAGGTGGCGATGTGTATAGTCTGACAGACTATGCTCTGGAAAAGAGGATAGGCTGTTCTGTAACTCTACGCTTCACAACCCGCGATATCTCATCTTCCGGAGATACGGTTGTGACGGTGGGATCGGACTATCGATATACCGTGGTGGACACGGCGTTTCTGCTTCGTGATTCCCTGCGGTGTATCGCCGTGAAACGGGAGACGATCACCAATGGAGTGGTGCGTCTTACCGACACCACATATCAATGGGTTGGTCCTCGGGATCTGATCATGTACGAACGTCTGACCGACACGATTGGCAGACGGCGCCTTGCAACGCCCCTTTCCCCAGGAACTCGATTCATCTTGCGGGAGAACCTGGGGATGGTAGAGAGCAACACGTATGTCATTCAGACTCTGAAGGCAGAGGTTGTAACAACTACCGGCACCCTGCGGTCATGTGCCCATGTCCGAATGGCATCATCAACCGATGCTCCCGAGGGCAGGACAACATTTTCGGACGAGGTGTGGTTGTCGCCAAAGCTCGGCGTAGTGAAGCAGGTGCAGACACGCACGTTCACTGCAATGGGTACATCCTTGGTCTCAACTACGATCCTTGAGTTCATCCTTATCGCACGATCCTGAATACCTGCATGATGCGTCTGATTCTACTTCTATGTGTTGTTGTCTTCACGGCAGGATCTGCATTTGCCATACCGCAGTTTTCGGTTCTTACAGGCAATCGGTGTTCGAATTGTCACGTAAAACCTAGTGGTGGCGGACTCCGCAACGAGCTCGGTTGGTACAGCTGGTACGATGTAAGCTTGGTCCCAAAAGACTGGGCACCTATCAAGTGGATGACGGCAGGCGATTCGGAGAATCAGTACTTTGGCGGACTCCTTACGCTTGGAATGGATCTTCGTCTCCAAAGTGCGCGTGCGTTTAACGAAGGTGCCGAACGGAAGTACTTCCCAATGCAGGCCGCTCTCTATGCCGCCCTTACTCCTGCAAAAGCAGTAACCATCGAAGGATCGTTCAACCTTGCTGCGCTACGCCAAGGACCGAATACGGACACAAGAATCGTCTATCCCGGACAGCGCATGGGCTCGTACTCTGTACTCTTTCAGCCAGACATTACGTGGCCAACATTCCGTGTTGGTCTTATGCGTCCGTCCATCGGTTCTCGATACGATGATCACACAATGGCTCCATACAGCTACTCCACCGCAACAACACGTCAGACCTATCTCGCACCGGACTGGTCAGAATATGGTGCCGAAGTAACGTACGAGGGATTGCGCTGGCTCACACTCCAAGCCGGCGTTTTTGGTTCCGAAGGCCTCTCTCAAATGCAACTCAGCAATGGAGTTCAAGGGGCTTCTGCTATAACCGGAAACTCACCTACCATTTCGGCACGAGCAGTGTATTGGGACCGATTTGCTGAAGATCTCATCAACACTTCTGTTGGTGCATCCGTTCTTGTCAACAACACCTTCAGCATGGTTAGTACGTTCGCAACTGTTGGTTGGAGTGACCATGCGTCGCTTATGCTGGACTACACAATCACCAACAAATCCAACGTAATCACATCTCGCAATTTCATGGCTGAACTGATGTATCAGGTGCTCTCTGCGGCATCGGCCTATGTGCGTTACGAACGATATTTCACAGATCAATCACAGGCGCCCGGCACCGTGAATGCGAATGCCGTTGTTCTTGGATCACAGCTATTTGTTCTACCCTATGTTGAATTGCGACCTGAATACCGTGTATGGGACACATACAAGGAAGGCGCAAGCACACGGTGGGCCGTTCAACTTCACATCTTCTTTTAACGGGGGTTTTATGCTCTGGCGCACTCTAATCATCGTTGGCATTCTTGCCATCCTCATCGGTGGTGCCGTATGGATCAACGATGGCATGCACATATACTCCAAGGACAAGGAAGAAGTAGTAACCATCGTAAAAGACGAACTCTTTGGCACTACCCGTAGAGAAGTGGCCTACATCCCAAGCTTCAAGTTTGGTTTGTTGCCCTTGGACAGCACTATAGCTGCAACTCCGGTCAGCTATGGATTTGTATTGGGAACCTCTGTGGTCCTTATCGCATTCTCATGGTGGAAACTTCGACGTAAGGCATCTTAAGGACAGGATCAATGGACCAACAGACATCGCGACGGTATTTTCTACATAAGGCAGCAGCCTCCATTGGACTAGCATTAACGGCACCGGCCATAGCTGCCCTGGTTGCCGGGTGTGAGAATGATGAAACTACTCCAACACCGCCTGTGGGTACCACGTACACCGTGGATGTTACCACCATCCCGGAATTAGGCGCAGTTGGTGGCATTACCCTTACCTTTGTGGGCGACCTCAATGGTGGCAGCCCCGTCTTCATCTCTCGAATCGCTCAGAACACCTTTGTTGTGTTCAGTTCTATCTGTACTCATGCATCATGCGAAGTTGATCCTCCTGTGGCATCGGGGAGCAACATTGTTTGCAGTTGTCACAAGGCAGAATATTCATCGAGTGATGGTTCCGTGTTGAAGCAACCAACAACGGGGAGCGCAACCAACCTGCCACGGTTTGCCAACACCTTTGACCCAGCTACAAACATTCTCACTATCTCGGCCTGATCGTGCCCATCCCTTCGTCATTGCACGATGCTGTTCGTCAAAGTTTTGATGATGTTGTCATCTCCGGAAGACATCTCTCAACGGCCATCGAGAACCTGTTTCGCACCGTCCACCCGGCTCCCGGCCTTGCAACCACCCTTCGCTCAACGCTGTTTCAAGCCATCCGCTACAACAACGTAGAAGCTGCTCTTGCAGGCTCACTCGATACGATCCTCGATCCGGACCTTGCAGACATCCCCGCCTTCCTGCGCGAGCTTGTTGCCAAGACCTATGGCAAGGATAAGAACAAGGTACTCTCCTCGTTCCTCACAGACGCTCCTACATTCGTAAGAGTGAACACATTAAAGATCTCGGTGGACGAATGTTTGCGTGCCCTTCGCCCCTTTCAAGCTGTTCGGGTAGAAGGCTATGCATTGCGCATCGATCGTCCGTTTGCGTTGTTCTCTTCAGAAGCGTTTGAAGACGGTTGGTTCGAGCAGATGGACGTCACCTCTCAGAGGGCCGCTCACGAATTGAATGCACGTCCCGGACAGCGCATTATTGACGCCTGTGCAGGTGCGGGTGGCAAGACCCTACTCTTTGCCGCTTCGATGCAGAATAAGGGGCGCATCATCGCGCTCGATACACATGCGGGCAAGCTTCAGGCACTACGTCAGCGTATGGCACGAGCCGGGGCAGACATCATCGACCCACGAGTGATTACGACAACAAAAGTTGTGAAGCGTTTGGCTGAGACGGCTGATGGTGTTTTCATTGACGTGCCATGTACTGGCACCGGCGTTGTTCGTCGTAATCCAGACATTCTTCGTAATCTCACAGAGAAGACGTACAAAGAGTTGCTCGTGATCCAGGCCGACATTCTACGTCGCAATGCACGTCTTGCAAAACCCGGTGGAACGGTTGTATATGCAACCTGTTCTGTACTGCCGTCTGAGGGTAAGGAACAGATAAAGAACTTCCTCGCCTCAGAGGATGGTGAGCAGTTCAAACTTGCCTACACGTGGCAGACATTGCCGGGCGACAACGGTGGCGATGGATTCTATGTTGCTCGGCTTACGAGATCAAGTGCCTCATAAGCTTCCGCTTAGCTACCGGCAGGATCGTTTCATCGAACGGGAAGTCAAGATCTGAGTCCATGAGGAACGTTGCCGGATTCGGCAAGTCTTGGTGTAGAGCCACCAACGCCAATTTGAGATCCTCGGGAGTCTCCAACAATGATGACGGCGTATGCGCCTCGATCTCAATGGTCTTCATCGCGCGATATTGCTCGGACTCCGATGAATACAGAGAAAGTTCATACTTGAGGACGTGTATGATGTTTTCGCGATGATCCGGCACGAGAACATACCCCTCGTCTTGATAGAGTGGCATGATGCCTACTGGATCGAGTGACAAACTTTGATGCACAAACTCGAACATTGCAACACCTTCGTCCGTGAGTTCCTTCACAAACGGTACGGCCCACGTGAGCAGTTCAAATGTGCGTGCTATCGATTCTTCGTCAGCCGGTGTTGCATTGAACATCAGCTGTTTCTTCTCAAGGTCAACACCGGTTAACGTTTGCGGGAGAGACGTGCGATACGTTTCGCGGTTCTGCTGAATGGTTTCGAGGACGGAAGACAATTCAATGAGGTCTCCCAATGCAGGATACAACGTATTCTGCCTGAAGTCTCTGCGAAGGCCAGAGAGCGCTGCAAGGATCCTGTATTGTGCGGCCTCTACATCGGCCACTCCCTGCGTGAACATATCCAGCGTGAGCGTTCCCATTGTTAACTCCTCGGGTAAACTGTCACTCGTGTTGCTGCACTACTATCATAACAAATCCTGAAGCATTTTTGTTACAGACTATGTCCACACCAACCTCCATCGTTGTCTTCGATGGTGTCTGCAATCTCTGCAACACCACGGTAGATTTTCTGATCCGTCACGATCGCTCGAGAACATTACGTTACGGTTCTTTTCAGAGTGAACATGTTGCAACATTGTTGCGCTCTCACAACATCACAGAAACGCCAACTACTGTCTATGTGATCACACCAGACAATACAGTCCTCACACAAAGCACGGCCATCATCTACCTCGGCTATCACCTCGGCGGAATCTGGACGGTGATGAGCGCGGTTGCCACGATCATCCCTCGCCCCCTTCGAG
>DATGWS010000147.1:0-12692 GCA_035299365.1 Candidatus Didemnitutus sp. | reverse complement strand
CGAATCTTGGTTCTGACCCGGCTACTGCACGCCCGATGATTATGCTTTTTCACGGCGGTGGTTTTTCGTCGGGGGACAAGCAATTGGGTGACATCAAGGATCTCTGTTTTCACTTGGCTATGCGTGGCTTTGTATGTGCATCTGTGAATTACAGGCTTGGGCACGATTTCTCGGAGTACGGGCAATACAAGGCGCGATATCGCGCGATCCAAGATGGCCATGCTGCCCTGCGATTCGTTGTTCGCAATGCGGCCACCGTTAGGATCGATACCAGCTGGCTGTTTGTTGGAGGCCAAAGTGCCGGCTCCTTGCTTGCGCTGGGCATGGTGTATGCCGATCAGGTAGAGCTCGACAGCCTTTCTCTGTTGTATACTACCACCGCCGTGGGTGCTGAACTGGGAGATCTCCATCGGTCCGGGAATGACCTGACGACCACCTACTCCATTAAGGGCGTGTTCAATAACTGGGGCGGAGTTGTTGAGAGCGAGGTTGATCTCGACGAAATGATCCCGACCGTTGCGTTCCATGGTGGTCTTGATCCATTGGTCCCAATCGACGCTGACACATCGTTCGAACACTATACCCTGATCGGGTCGAGAGCGATCCACGAAGACCTCATCGCAAACGCTGTGTGTAGTGAGTTGAGCGTAGATGTTTCGGGCGGACACGGCATCTATCGTGACGCCTCCAGCGCGTTCAGAGCGCAACGGGCGAGTTGCTTCTTCCGCGGGATATTCTGCAACAGTTGCTCGAGCTTGCTAACAACAGATTCGCTCCCGTCGTTATGCTCCACCTCAAATAGCATCGGCGAGCAACCACATGAATCTGCATTCCGCGTCGATCCCAATCCCTTTGATCACACCTGTACCATCACAGGGCTTGACGGCGAGGCGGAGCTCGCGGTGTACAATAGCTTGGGACAGGTAGTCTACAAAGGCCATGTCGGGAATGGACCGCTGCAGTTGGATGTGTTGCCCGGTTTGTATTACCTGCATGTACAACCCGTTGGAACACAGAGCACGTATACGTCCATTGTGATGAAGCGTTGAGGCCGAGCGTATTCATGTGCGCCAAGTGTTGGCATTACATCGGAAGGTCAACACCAGATCAGGGATCAATGGCTGCCAGACGTTGCATTGTGATGCGGGCTGCGCTCCCCATGTCCATCGAGAATTGAACGGCGGCGAGTTGGTTCAATACTTCGATTGCCAACTCTCGCGTGGTGATGCGCGTGAAATCTGTCCAATCGTCGTACGCGTCGTCGGGTAGGAAATCACCAGTATAAACGTCGGCAACAGCGCTCAGAGCTTCAAGACGGTGTTGTGGATCAACGATCGACAAAGCAGAGGTGGCCGTTGCCGTGAAGTGGTGCAGATCAACAACGGCATCAGATCCAAGATCAAGTGTGTACGATCCGTCGCGGAAGAGAATGTAGCGCGAGTTCTGACGCGGTTTAAGTCCGGGTTCTAGTGCCGTGCGAATGGCGCTAACAGCATTTTGCAGTGTAGGCAAACATCGCTCTACATCTACTTCCTCGCCCCAAACATGCATAACGATCTCATCAACGCTAACCGATCGTCGGTGGCGTGTTACAAGAAACTTAAACACATCTCGCGCCTTCTTGCGCTTCCACTCCTCCATCGTGATTTCTGCACCGCCCCTTTCCACTCTAAACGATCCGAGTGTTGTGACCTTGATTGAGATGTTCTGGTTTGCTGTGGTTGATGGTATCGACGCACGTTCTTTGGGCGGTAAGGGGGCGATATGAACGTCGATCTCGTCCAGGATAGGCAATGGCTGGGTTGATGTTGATCCAGCGATCCTGCGGAACACGTCAACGGCACGATCAACAGCGTCGATCGAAGAACGATCCGATGCGTTGTGTTGTCTCATATAGAGACCAGCGCGCACAAACGTTACGGAGCGTTGCAGAACAGTATTTCCAATGGCTTTACATAGTTGATCCGACTCAGCCAGAAGGCGTTCGGCGAGATCTAACTGCCCTGCCGTGCCGTACACTTCGGCCATACGGATGAGACATAGGGCTTGACCGTTTCTGTGCCCGGACTCTCGATAGACAGAGAGTGCACGTGCAAAACAATTGAGTGCCGTTGGAAGATCGTTCAACGTCAGATAAACATCGCCAAGCACGCCACTACAATCACCTACGAGATGTCCGGGATAATGTGCTTCAGCAAGGACGAGAGCACGTTTGCCAACCTCATAGGCTTCGGCCGGTTTTCCGATACCGTTCAGCGCCATGGCAAGGAATTTGAAGGCATTCACCTTTGCCATGCGACGGTCTAACGCGTCTGCGAGTCCGATCACTTCGGTGGCATACTCGATCACGAGCGGGAACTGTCGGTTGTTGATGAGTTGCACACAAAGACGAAGCAAGACCAATATTCTGCCCGGCATATCGCCGTCGAGTTCGAACAATGCTTCTGCCTGTCGCAGCATGGCAATCGAACCCTCAACGTCACCATTGGCGCCGATAGCTTCAGCATGTCGCAACATCACCGATGGTGATGCGTGACCGTTGACCTTTTTTGATAGCGCCATGGCGTGTGTTGTGATTTCCTGCGCCTTGATGACATTGTTCGCAATGAACTGTCGGGAAAGCAGCACCAGGAGATCCACTTCGATCTGTGTCTGTGTGCCCCCTACCAGCGCAAGTCCGGCCTCGCACTGTTGAATGGCTGCATCGAGCCGTACACCTATCATCTCATGTGTTGCGAGGGCATGGTGTACCGATGCCATTGTGAACTGGTCTTCGGCATCATTGCATATGTGCAAAGTTGCTGCGAGCTCTGCGCCAAGTTCAGGAGTGGTCTCGCCCTTTCCATGCAGATGCTTGGCGCGATCCAACACCTCATCGATATGTCTGCGTACGTCTTGAGTCATGGTGGCAGCAGTAAACTACCACCATGTTCTCAAAACACGCGCTTATGGTCGTTCTTCAGAAAGACCAGCGATCACAGCCAAGATGCCTTCCATGGAACGATCGATCGCATCATCGTTAACGCGGGCATCGTCCATGATCAGGCGGACACCATTGAAGATGTGGAACAGCTGGTATTCAACATTTGCCGGATCGTTCTTGCCAAATGACAGGATCTCGATCTCGTTCTTGTGCTTCCCATCGTCCTTTCCTGCTGCCGAGGTATTGGCGATTACCTTCATTGAATACGCATCACCACCGGGTCTGTACGTAAGGATCAGGTTGCGGAAAGTTTTCTCTGCATCATGTGCATTGACATTGCCTTCTCTATCCGCATCTACTTCCAACTCCGCCATTGCCTCCCGGACCTTTTGAATGGCCGGCAGGATCAGTGCTGCCGTTTCGGTGCCTGTACCAACATACAAGCCAATGGCCTCTTCGAGCTTCTCCACTTCACCATCAACACCACCGAGCTCCATATAGACTGGCACCGTGGCGATTTGTCCACCTGCGGTCTTAGACCCAGGCCCATCCACTACCGTCGGAGCAACTGCATCCGAACATCCTACCAATGCTGCAGTACAAGCCGCAGCCACCATGAACATTGCAAAAACACGCATTATTGACTCCATCAGAGAGTGTGAGTAAGAATTGATGATGCAACTTGTTATCTGGCACTCACCGCATACTCACCGGGAGAGTAAGACTCCCGACGTCAGTTCTCCAGCCAATACGTCGGCATGAGCCCCTTGCCCTTTATCTCCATTTCTCCCCTTGGCACAGTGTGCGCTTCGTTGAGCGCTTCGTTGAACGCCTGTGAGATATGGATCTTTCCTGGCTCTGATGTGGATTCCATGCGGCTTGCAACGTTTACCGTATCGCCCCATACATCATACTGCATGCGCTCCTTGCCAATCACCCCGGCAGTGACTGGGCCGCAATGAATGCCTATTCTGAACTTTATAAGCGCCTTGTTAAGCGCCTCGTTGAGCGCCTCGTTGAGAGTGATGTTCATCATCTCTCTTGCAGCACTCGCAGCCCGTACTGCGGGATTCGCTATTCGCTGCTCGCTATTCGCTATTTGATTCGCTATTCGCTGCTCGCTATTCGCTATTTGATTCGCTGTTCGCTGTTCTGCGTTCGCTGTTCCAAAGGCGACTGTCATGTACGAGTCACCAATGGTCTTGATCTTCGTTACCTGGTGTTTAGCGCAGATAGCATCACACTTCGAAAAGACGTCATCAAGGATTTCGATCACAATTCGAGAGTCGAGTTGAGACGAGAGATCGGTAAAGCCGACAATGTCCAGGAATATCACCGCGACATTCTCGTGATGGTCATTGACCACCTCGCCCCTTGCTACCCTATCAGCAATGTTCTTAGGCAAAGTGGAATGCAACACTGCCATGTGCTTTTGATGCTCACGTTGAACGGCATCGATCTCCCGTTGCTTTTCCTGCATAGCGAGTTTCGTCGCTGTGTCCTTACCGTTGATCTCTTCAGTGATGCGCGTGAATTCGTTGTTGTGTTCGATGTAGCCGGTAAAGTCGTTCTTCTTTTGGCAGATCTCTCGCAATGCCTTGTGGAAC
This sequence comes from Candidatus Didemnitutus sp., assembly GCA_035299365.1. Classification (GTDB taxonomy): domain Bacteria; phylum Bacteroidota; class Ignavibacteria; order Kapaibacteriales; family Kapaibacteriaceae; genus UBA10438. Next base: position 8,162 of record DATGWS010000147.1, on the reverse strand, counting down.
TCAGCCTGCTCTGAAGATAGTCCATGAGCACGTGCTAGCTCCAATGCCGCTTGAAGTGTGGCTATTGCGTCATCAATATTGCCTGTTTGCTCCTGGAGGATGGCCCTGGTTTGTTCCCTTGTGAGTATGATGCCGGGAACGAGGATGTCCATGGCATCCAGTTTTTGAAGGTGTTCTTCTGCTTCGGCGAAGGACCCGGAATGGGCTAATGCCGACGTGATGTTACTGGTGACTCCCGCAACTCCACTCTGATCTCCCATTTCTTCAAAAAGGGGCAATGCACGACGGAAATACTCTAACGCTGCGCTGTTGTTGCCGGTATTGCCGTGTACACTTCCGATGTTACTGCAAACCTGTGCTATGTCCTGTTGAGCGCCAAGCTCTTCAAGTACGGCGAGAGCCCTATGGTAGTGCTCGAGGGCCTCGGCGTAATGACCCGTGCGGTTATCAACAAGGCCGATGCTGGACGTGACGAGTGCTACTCCTCGGCGGTCGCCCAGTTCCTCGTGAAGGTTGAGCGCACGATGATAGAACTCCAATGCAACCGGATAGTTGCCGGTGGCACTATGTACGTTTGCGATGCCCCTTGAAACACCTGCTTCGCCAATCGGATCGTTACATTCCTTATAGAGTTGAAGCGCATGATGATAGAACTCCAAGGCGGTTGCGAAATCACCGGTTTCCTTGTAGACATTACCGATCCCCATGGACATGACGGCCACGCCATTGAGATTACCAAGGGCTGTGTGCACTTCCAGTGAACGGTGGTAATTCTCGTGCGCTGCTTTGTAGTTGCCGGTGCCCAGATACACGGATCCAATATTCCCGGTTGCGCGAGCCACGCCACTGCGATCGCCAAGCTCATCAAGCAGGCTGAGGGCTGCGTGAAAGAACTCTAGCGCTCCTGCATAATTGTCAGATAACAACTCGGCTATACCACGGGCATTCGCAGACGAGGCACGTGCTTGTGTTGTTCCCAGCGCGTCGAGCTCTACTGCACATTGCAGAAGCGTCTTTGTATCGCTGATGCCTTTCGCAACACGAACGGCGTCTTCAAGTTCTCCAAGCGTGCGGACATTCATAGATGCAAAGATGCGCATCTCTCCCGGCACGTAAGTCTCCCGACGTCACTCCGGGAGAGTATGGCTCCCGACGTCATTTATCAACGACGATAACTGTGCGTGCTGCTTCGCCCCCTCCCACACACTCCACGGCATAGAGTCCGTTGGAGAGGTCGATGGGAATGGAGAGAGAGCCGGACGTCCCAACGGACACGTCACCTTCCGAGACCGACATCACAGCTCTGCCCTGCATGTCTACTATACGTATGTGCAGTGGCAGTCCGTCCCACTCGTGCGGTACGGTGATAGTGATGTTGTCCTTCACGGGCATCGGCGAAACAATGATGTTCTTGAGGGTAGGGGGCTGGTGTTCATCTACTCCAACGGTGTTGGGTCGAATGATAAACACGTGTGCAAGATCCTGTTTCTTCCGTGGGACAGACCACAAACGCCCAGAGTCGGCTTGGGTTCTAATGCTCTGCCATTTATGCTCAACGAGGTTAGAGTCCACTACTATACATTCAAATAGCCCTGCTGGCCAACCTTCGTACAAGTACGACGTCCAACCCGCCGATTGATAACCCAAAACGGATCCATCGCGGTTTCGCATCACGATTCCAGATCTGTCCGCAATCCGCATTGCTCCAGGTTTGATGTACCGTGTTAGGATGCCATTGAGAACGGCGCTTTTCTTGCGCGTGATTCGCACGGAATCTCCTTCGCGCACAAGATTGAAATGTCCGCTAATGGTTGCCTCTTGCCAAGACGTGTTTCCGGCTATTAACAGATCAGTTCGGAGAACGTCCGGCGTTGCATTATCGAACCACCACTCAAGCATCGACGTGCCGATGCCCAGGGTATCGGCGTACCTCCGGATCGCGACAGCAACGTCATCGCTGGTTCCGGAATAGCGATGGTAGCTCATCTCCTTTAATGCTGCCTTTGCATCAGGGAACGCGACGATCTGTTTTGTCCACGGGATCGCATTGGACATGTTGGTTGTTGAGGGGGCAACGAACCGCGGTTCAACGCCGTTGTTTCGAAGTGTTACTGCGGTTGCATTCAGCGCCGCGCCGAGTTTCTGTGCCGTCCATTGCGGAACGAGATCGGGCTCGAGAACCGCTTCCCAGGAATCGGGCACGATGTTCCACTTCTTCTTGAGGTGACGGTGCACGGCAAGGACGAACTCTGCGTATTCATGCGGTCGGTCGTGGATGTACGTTCCGCCCCCGTTCTGTCCCGTAAATGCCACGTAACAGACATTGACATGCAGGTCTTCGCCCTTGGCTTCTAAACGTGTACGAAGAGGGATCACAACATTCTCGATCGTAGCATCCAATTCCGTGAAGTGGAAGCCCCCTTCATTGATCGTTGAATCATCATTGTCGTTGACCGTTACGTAGCGGTTTTGTCGCCACCGCAGATATGCCGGATCTGATCCACCCGGACATCCTGCCGCACGCCACTCCGCATAATGATCAACCGGATTCTCCGACCCCGCACGAACTTCCACGCGCAACCTATTCACGCCTGTGAACCGCACAAGACTGTCGAGCATGAGATCGCGTATCCGATCATACTGCGGATCACACGGCGAGGCGATGAATGACGTTGCCTCCCACCGCTGAAACGGCTGTCCCCACGTTGAGTCGTAGAGGATCCATCCGCTCTGAGCATAAAGAGAGGGGGCGAGGAGGAAGAAGAAGAGGATGGCACGAATCATAGAGGAAGATAGGGAGATACTAGCGTCGGGCTTTAGCCCGACGTATGGAGATACGCCGTCACTCCGGGAGAGTAAGGCTCCCGACGTCATTCGCGCCATACCAAGAATCGTACCCAAATCGCAGCGTCGCTTAGGATCGTGCCATCCCTACATACTCTGGACGGTGAACGTCACGATCTTGCGGGTTATCCCTACTTCAATCTCGACCTCACCTTTTGTCTGGTCACACCGCGCCGTCGCGACCCTGGTTGTACCGTCTGCGCCCCAGTGATCCTGGAGATCCTTCGTTGCCTCGTCGATGCGCGCTATGGCATGGGAACCATCGTTATACGACAAGGTGCAGGTGAAGACGCTGTAGACACCACGGATCACGGAGAAGCTGTAGTAGATCTCCGCGTCATCAGGTTCCGTGTACATGTAAATAGTGGCCTCTTCATCTGGGAGGCTGGTCGAGTCAACCAGCTTGAGTCCGATGCGTCGTGCTTCCGCCTTCACAACATCGGCCGAGGCACCCCATTTCGTTAACCACACCGAACACGGCCGGGGCTGAAGGACCGGCATGTGTTTGGTGATTCGATCCTCCAGTGTTACCTCTGATGCGCTCTGCTGTGCACGCCCAACATGCGTTGAGCATAGAACAACGATGACAAGAGCGAGTACCTTCATTCGAAACCCTCCGGAATCTGAGCAGTGGTGATTGCATTCCTACATTACGCGGCCAGCGATTCCATGTTCTGCGCTGGATAGAGCGCGGAGCATTGATGACCAGGCCGTGCAGGTCCGGCATCGTGCCCGGACCGTCAATTCGTTGTCTGCACCGGGTGCGTGGCAATGCTACGATGAACGATTCCCAACGAATCCGTGAATGTGGCGATGTATGTCAGAACCACATGCCCCTTAACCTGAGCCTTCCTGAGGGGGATCTTTCCATCAACGAGCTTGAGGGTAACGGCGGTTATTGCGCTATACCGCAGAGTGTCGGCATTGATCACTGCCTTCTTCGGCGGGTCGGGAAGCCATTCCGAAGGTAGTTCGCGTTGATTCACTCGAGGTTTAGGAGAAGAGTCACGGGCGCGCTGAATCTGCTCGAGAGAACATTGTCGAAGCGGATCCACTGCAACTACGATCACCTTGTAGGGAGAACCCGACGTGAGGTCGGCGATGTTACTTGACTTCACAAGGACTTCGATCGTACACTCCTGCATACTGTCTCTGCGCATCAAGCCGGGGATCTTCACGATCACGTCGCGCACCATAAACACGGGATCCGAATTGTTCATGATAGGATCAACCCTCACATCTTGCCCGAGAATGTTCGGCCGAAACACCGATGTATCCTTCTCTTCATCACCAGAAGTGAAGGGGGCGATATAGATCGTATACGAGTTACCAAGCAACACTAACGCTGCGAACATGGTCAGGACGATCGTGAGATATCGCATAGGTTATTGACACAAGTCACTTTAGTTACGGAGATACGGAGTTAGGGGAATTCCCTATTTCGCTATTCAATGTTCGCTGTTCATTAACGACGAGGCACGCCCACCCAGCTATGAATGCTACGCCCCCTAGCGGAGTGATCATGCCGAGCTGACGTATGCCGGTGAGGGCAAGGAGGTAGAGCGAACCGCTGAAGAGGACCATGCCAATGATAAAGAGTCGGCCCGACCACGTTAGCATGGTAGACGGTCGATGCTTAGCGTAGATACCAACACCCAACAACGCCAGCGTGTGGTAGAAGTGATACGTCGCGGCCTTCGTATAGGTCTCCATCGCATGGGCATCGAGATAACCCTCCAGCGCATGTGCTCCAATGGCCCCAACGGCAACGGCAAGTGCACCGGATATTCCCGCAGCAAGAATGAGGAATCGAGAAGTGTTTGGCATTGACGAAGATAGGGAGGGGGCACATCCTATTCGATCTCGTGACTGTCGCACAAGTGGCCGCGATTGACAGCAGTGCCATCATACGGACTCAGGGGGCTGAGACAAACGCCCCAATCGAGTAGTGCGTTGCTGGCATTGATACGACGATAGAAGTTGCAGTTCCAACAATTGAGCGTTGAGTTTGGAGTGATTCGCGATCTCCAGCGCTCATCAGCCGCCGAGGTAAGCTCTAGATCTTCGCGATGTATCTCATCGTGAAAGGTTCGCATACTCGTGTCACCATCGCCACCGAGCGTCCACGTATCATCAAGGTAGACGTCCAGATCCGGGCCCATTCGCACTGTCCAATCCGGCCTATCCTCAACGATTGTCCGAATGATTCTACCATCAGATAGAGTCACTATCAGATCAGGCACTCCATCAGCGATCGTGATCGCAGTGACCGTCAACCCGTTAAGCGTCTCGCAGAGATCCGCGATTTTTGGCATCGAATCATTCCAACCGCGCTCGACAACAGATCCGCGTTCGCATCGCCATTCGAACCCGAAGAAAACGTCCTTGGGATCTTGACCTTCCGCCAGATCAAGGAAAAGAGCAGATCCATATCCTTTCCATGCTCTCACGACAGTTGCACCAACGTGTTGCTGGAGCATCGTTCTTGCGTGTTCTATACTCATACTGATGGCTCCATTCATGGTGAATACGCGTGTCCGCATTCCCCCGATTCGCTTTTCACTCCGGGAGAGTAAGACTCCCGACGTCACTCCGGGTCTACGCAAAGGGCACGCCCGGGTGACCTATACTCAGGTCGAGTTCAATGTACCTGTTCGGTGCCGCCCCCTGGAGGAGCTTTCCGTTTGTACCGGGGCGCACAATGATCCTCGTGTACCGGAAGACACCGTGCGTTTGCGTGCTGAATCGAGAATACAGGCCAACGGGGAGGTAGACCTTGTCTTCGGCGTCGGTACGACTCTGTAGTGTTTGATACGTTCGGCTTACGCCGTTGCCGAACTCAGCAAATCGAAACTGCGATACGTGAAAGTCGTCGAGCGTGCTTTGTGATGCAAAATCATAAAATCCTAGCGCCGACATAAGGTCTGCCTTTTCTGAAGGGATGTTGGCGATCGCAATGCCCCCTACCCAAAACTCCACACTATACGGACTCTTTCCTTCTTCTCGGTCTTCATTCGGCAATACGCCCAAGGCAAAGGCAATACTGCCATCCGTTGCATTATCTACCGTTGTTACTGTGGGCCCAATTCTATCGGGATCTAACACGAGTGCATCGCCCATAGTAGAGCCCCGTTCATAGAGCCGCAATGGTGTTGTACCGGATTGAACGTCCCGACTATATCGCCATGCCGGTGCACCCAGCGCCGTGTCGTACGAGGGAAGCGTTTGGTAGCTGGTGGTAACGAAGCTTAGCCGAAACTCGTACAGCTGTGGTGTGAGCTCCAATATCTCGATGCTCGGCTCTGGGTCGCGGTTCTCAAAGTCCCCAACAAACACCGATCCCGAGTCTACGCCGAACTCGGATTCACCAATAGACCGATAGGAAATGCGATATCCTTGCCTCGTGCCAAGATCCTGTGCCTTGAACGAGACTTTAACACTGCTGGCATCCATGGCGATCACCACTAATGAGCTTGCCCCACCACTACCATCCGGTGCTGTTGGTTCGGTTCTATCGCACGACATCATCAGCACTGCCATGCAACTAACGATCAACAGAATACCTTGGCGCTTCAAAACAGCGTAGGAAATAGTCATCACGTGGCTCTCTCATAGAAGTGAATGTAGATTCCAAGTAACCTACCGTCTATTGGACCTCGTATCAAGCCAAACGATGCGTCATATTATGTATTCACAGACTGCGCCTATGGCCACTTTTACCGTATGTTCAGGCTTGATAAGGGGCTTCTTCATTAGTATTCAAAGAGACCATCATTTGAGTCCATCCGCTGATCTCTACGATCTGGTGCACGCGCTTACTGCGTCGGAAAAGCGGTATGTACGACGCGTGGCGTCTCTGTCCGGACGTGACACCTCGTGGCTTGTCCTCTTTGATGCGATCAATGCACAGTCGGCGTTTGATGATGACGAACTCCGTGCTCGACTGAACAACCACCCAATGCTTGGCAATCTTTCCCTTGCAAAAAGGTATACCTACAACAACGTCATGCGGGCGTTGCGGATGTACGGAACAGGCAGAGACATCGATAGTCATCTCGCAGATCACGTTGAGAACTACAAGGTTTTGCAAAGCAAGGGTCTGCACGATCAAGCAAGGGGCGTCCTCCAGCGCTTGAGGAGTGAAGCATTATCACACGATGCATTTCTCAAGGTATTCTGGACCATCGTCTGCGAGTTTGGAGCGGGAGTACATTCAACCGAACGAGCAGCAATTGATCATCTCACCTCGTTCCTTGCCATGCAACAAGACACGCTCGCGTGTATGCAGAACTATACGTTTACTGCCGGCATCTACTTCAAACAACGCATCATCCTTCGTCACCGACCCAGCGCTAGAACGATCAACGAGAAAGCCGAACTAACAGAGATCGTATCGCCCCTTCTCAACAATCCTGATATCGAGTTGCTGTCGGACACAGCACGGACATTCTACAACCTTGCTCTTGGTGACTATTGGGAAGCCATGGGGTTGCCGGAGAAGGCGCTGCTGTACTACAACACCTTTGTCAATGAAAAGGTACTCGACCTCCCTATCGGCCCCTTCGACTCGTTGCATCTAGCCAAGTTCACCAACTCCATGTTCTTTCGGCTTCGCAACAACATCACCGAAGGCCTTGAAGACATCATCATGTCTCTGCGCAAGCGTGTGGGCGTGATTCCGCCCAGTGGTTCACTGCCAACGGTTCAAGTATGGCGATACGAACGATGGATCGTCTTCTCGGTGTTGCACATGAATTGTGTAGGTCGAGAGCGCGACGCCCATGCCCTTCTTGCGAGCGAGCAAATAACTCTGAACAGGGTGAGACCGCAGATGTCCAAGAAGATCGCCTTGCAGCTGCAAATCGCACAGATACGAACACTGTATGGTGTTGGTGAGACACACGAAGCTGCACACATTGCTGAAAAGATCATCAACAACGAAGACACCAATGCTATCGAATACACCATCGCGCTTGTTGGCCTTCTCCTCGTCAAGTACGATCTAAAGGCCTATGACGATCTAGACCTCCTCCTTCGTTCTGCCAAGCACCATCTCGGTTCGCGGAAACATTACCATCGCAGCGAAAGAGCCATCGTTCAAGGAGTTGGCAAACTCCTTCGGTGCACAACAACGGCAGAACGGAACACCGTCCGCACCGAGCTTGGAGCAACACTCACCCTCATTTTTGCCGACCCGGCAGAGCGCACCGTCTGCAGTGCGATCGACGTGCAGAGTTGGTGTGGGAAGGAGGGATGAGAGTTAAGGGGTCCGCTGTTCGGTGTTCACTCCGGGAGAGTAAGGCTCCCGACGTCACTCC
>DATGWS010000146.1:0-3739 GCA_035299365.1 Candidatus Didemnitutus sp. | reverse complement strand
TTCCGTTTGAATTCTTCATCAAATGTTCGTCGACTCTTTGCCATTTGAACCTCCAGGATCCTTGAAATTATGGATTCCAGAGTGTCCGTTTTTACCTGACCAGCTCAGTGTACTACACCTGCTCTATGCATCCACAAGTAGTGGGAAATGAACCTGGCTGGTGTCCAATCTGTGGCATGGCGTTAATACAAGTAAAAAAGAGTGTTACGAACAAGCCTAATGAACTGCGACTGAGCAACGAGCAGGTAGTGCTCGGAAACATTAGCGTAGACACCATTCGAATGGGAAGTCTCAACGACGAAGTTGTGTTAACTGCGACACTCAACATCGACCAAACTGCCACAAGCGCTATTAGTGCTCGAATAGGTGGACGAATAGAGCGACTATATTTCAAGAGTATAGGTGACTATGTGCAGAAAGGTGATAAGATCTTTGATCTTTATAGCGAAGAGCTGAATGCCTTGAAGCAGGAGTACATTCTTATCCTAAATCAACTCACTGAGTTAGGTAACTCAATGGTTGATTACCGGCAGCTGGCACTGTCTGCAAAGAACAAGCTGCTGCTCTGGGGCATGCAAGAATCGCAGATAAAACAACTTGAACAAAGCCGAACTGCAACATCAACAACGGCCTTCTTCAGTAACAGCAAGGGCTACATCACCACTTTAGACATAAAGGAAGGTGACTATGTTATGGACGGCAGTCCCATCATGCAGCTTGCAAGTCTTTCAACTCTGTGGGCAGAAGCACAGGTATATGCTTCTCAACTTGCAGATATAAACCTCAACGGTGAATCTTTCGTTCAACTGCCAGATTTAGACAATCTGTTATTGCGAGGAAAAATCGAATTCATCAATCCCGAAATCAATCCTGACACACGTATCAACCTCTTACGTGTGAGCATTCCAAATTCGAAGGGAGTACTTCGCCCAGGAATGGCAGCCTATGTTATCATCAGAAACCCAGCACGGAATACGCTGAGCCTACCAACAGATGCAGTGCTTAGAGATAGCAGAGGTGCAACAGTTTGGGTGCAAACAGCAAAGAACACATTCGAACTACGGATGGTGCAGACGGGACTGGAAACAGGAAACAGAATTGAAATCACGTCTGGCATTCAAAACGGCGACGTAGTAGTGTTAACTGGCGCCTATCTTCTCAACAGCGAGTTCATCTTCAAGAATCAAGCCGACCCAATGGCAGGAATGAAGATGTAAGGGTATTGAAATTATGTAACAACGCCCTTACAACTCCAAGGAAAGTTTATGCTGTTACGTTCGCATGTTGGCACAAAGTCGCGCACTGCTTGCAGGCATCTGCACATTCGAGCATTTTCTTGTCATCACCAAAGCTGCGGCACTCTGTTTCGCAAGCTAGACAGCTACTTGCACAATCATTACAAATCTCTTCGAGATTGTCTGCATTCGCAGATATGGCCCCTGCAGTCTGAGAACATACTGCTGCACACCCCTCTGTGCCAACAACAACCTAGACAATTATAGTGATGTAAATTAGACTTCTCAATGAGGGCGAGAAGGAGTACAGAGATGAGTGACGTCCACCAAGTTCGAGACAATACTCGGCGGTTGACTTGCAAATTTCCGCGCACTCCGTGCAACTGCCGATACATTGCTCACTCGTTGCCGATGACATTGAGGTATGAGACATTAGTCCACTCCAGATTAGAACACTTCGCAACAGACCGTGAATCGGGTGTCGCGGAGGACAGACCCAAGTGAAACTGCAATAGTTCCGTGATCAGTCATAATGATTCCGAGGAACCTATGAGATGTGCACGAATCGTTGACCTGAAAATCTTACAACAAATTGCCTCAGATCTGTAACGCTAATTACCACACCAGCACGTAGTTTGTCTTCGTACTATATTCAGCTACATCTGAATCCTTGTCTAACATACTTTAGAAAAGCCATAAACATGAAGCCATTCGCCCTTATAACTGCCTGTCTACTTGTGGTCAGCCTTTTGGGCTGCTCAAAGTCCAACACAGAAGCTGCAAAAACTTCAACAGAGCATGACGCTCATAAGCGTGATTCAAGCAGCGTACGCTATGCCTGCCCAATGCACCCAGAAGTGAAGAGCGATAAACCAGGCCAATGCCCGAAGTGTGGGATGGACTTAAAGAAGGTTGACTAACTCAACACCTTATGACATCATTGTCACGAATCTCTGCCACTCCAAGTAGAATGGAACTCTCATGCAAACAACCATTCATATTAAGAACATGGTATGTGGTAGATGTCGGCGAGTTGTAGAGGAAGATCTCACAAGTCTTGGCCTGAGTGTTGTTGAAGCGGAACGTGTCAACAAAATCTGGACAGTAATGTTCACGAATTTAAGGTGTCAATCGGCTCGTCGGTGGGCTTGTTGATGTAAACGGCTTTCGGGAGCTGTGGATGCCTGGGTCGGCCGTTGACAAACCGCTCGGGATGTACAGAATACGCTTTGTCGAGCACAATCTGACTCTATTGAATAGCCGCCTCGTGCTCTCCGAAATGCACCGTTGCCGGTGTCAGCATAGCGATCCCCGAGTGATACATGTGGTTGTTGTAGATGTCGACGAATGTATTCATGTACTCGCGTACATGCTCTATTCCATCGAACCGCTCCGGGAAGTCCGGCAGATACTTCATGGTCTTGAAGAATGACTCGATGAACGGGTTGTCATTGGAACAACTGGGCCGTGAATGACTCTTGGTGATCTTCATCTGTTCAAAAAGATCAGCAACACTTTTTGATCTCATCGATGAACCGTTGTCTGAGTGTACGATGAGTTGTCCATCCGTGATGCCTTCTCTCTCGCACGTGTGCTTGAAGAGCTGCCGCGCAAGGGTGTCCTTCTCTCGATGCGAGATCATCCACCCCACGATATAGCGACTGTAGATGTCTTCTATGACGTAGAGGTTGTACACTTCTCCTCTCCTCGGTCCCTTGAGCTTTGTGATGTCCCAGGTGAATACTTGGCGTGGAGCCGTTGCCACGAGCTCCGGTTGGAAATTCCTCTCAAACTGACCACTTGATTACGCGTTTTCGTGACCACCAAAAGTTACTACGTGTTTGGCGTGAAAAGTTACTCTGATTTCGATCGTGGCGATGCAAGAAAATGGGTTTGTTATGTGAGGAGTTCTTCGGCCTGTGCCGGCTTACGTTTTCTGAGAGAATCGCCCTTGAGTTCGAGGCGATGTGCGTCGTGAATGATGCGGTCTAAGATAGCATCGGCAATGGTCTTCTCGCCGATGACTTCGTACCAGTTGTTCACCGGTACTTGGGAAGTGAACAACGATGACCGCTTGCCGTGGCGATCTTCTATGACCTCCATGAGTATTGCCCGGCTCTGCTGATCCAAGGGTTGCATGCCGAAATCATCGATGATGAGCAGGTCCTGCTTCTCCATCTTGACCAGCTCGCGCAGGTAGGACCCGTCGGCCTTGGCCAGCTTGAGGCGCGAGAAGAGCTTGGCGCTGTGCTCATAGAGGACCTTGAAGCCAAGAGAACAGGCCTGATGTCCGATGGCAGAAGCGATATAGCTCTTGCCAATGCCGGTGCTGCCGGTGATCAAGACGTTCTCCTTGCGTTCGATGAATGCGCAATCGGCAAGGCGCAGGATCTGGTTCTTGCTCGCTTGACGAGTATCGGCAAAGCTGATCTGCTCAACCATGGCCTTGTAGCGAAATCGTGCGTTCTTGATCCCGCGCTCTTGCTTGCGGTTTGAGCGGTCGT
>DATGWS010000145.1:0-4179 GCA_035299365.1 Candidatus Didemnitutus sp. | reverse complement strand
CTCAACGTTCTGACAATCTCCGCGCTGATACAATTGCGTGTCTACAAAATTGGGGATCACTTTTATCGGAAGGTCCTCGCCAAAACTCTGTCGTGTCTTCTCTTGCAGGAAACCGGAAACAGCCGTGATCACATCACTTTTTTCAAGTGAGAATTTTACGATCGGGTGAAAGGTTGGTTCGAGTCCGACCAGAGTAATATCTGTTCCGTGTAACGTTGTAACGAGTTTGAACGGTGTAGTGGTTCGCGCAATCTCTTTCGCCAAATACGCGCTGATGGCGTGAGGTATCGCATAATGCACGTGCACCACGTCGAGGTGTTCGTATCTTGCTACGTCGAGGATCTTTCCGGCAAGGGCAAGTGTATACTGATTGAACTCGAGCAGTGGATACGACGGTGTCTCTACCTCATGGTAGTAGATGTTGTCCTGAAAGCGATCGAGTCTCATCGGCTGGGCATACGTGATGAAATGCACGCTGTGTCCTCGCCGTGCCAATTCTTGCCCAAGTTCCGTTGCCAAAACACCGCTTCCGCCGTACGTTGGGTAACACACCATTCCAATTCGCATATCAAGTCCTCTCTCCAGAATGAACCGCAAGACGTTGCTCGCAGTATGATCTTTCCACCGTACGATAGTGTTCGCGGTGAAGCGAAGGTCGAAATTACCATCAAACGATCGGTCTTTTGCGCCTACATCGCGCCGTGCACGACGAAAGACCAGGCTCTTGAGTTTCTCGAACGTATTCGGGCTCAACATTGGGACGCTGTACATCACTGCTATGCATGGCGGATAGGCCCCCATGGCATGGAATACCGCATGTCTGATGACGGTGAACCATCCGGTACGGCGGGTAAGCCGATCCTCTTTGCATTGCAACGTTCCAACCTTAGTGACGTGATCGTAGTGGTAGCACGCTATTTTGGCGGAGTCAAGCTCGGTGTTGGACCACTTGCACGTGCCTATGCCGACTCAGCGCAGGGTGTGATCGCAGCTAGCGAATTGTGGACCATTCGCCCCATGGCACATCTTACCGTTCATTGTATGTACGATGATGTGTCTACGATCACCCATGTGTTGGAAGAAGTTGATGCAAGGTTCACCCCCACGTACTCAGACTCCATCACGTTTGATGTAGACGTACCGCTGGTCAATCTGGAACGTCTTAAGGCAGAGATCACTACACGCACAAATGCGCGTGCCGGATACTCAAAAGTCGCCACCGAGTGAGAAGAGATAGATCGGCTGGGAAGTACCGCCATACGGCTCATTTCTCCATGCTACATCAAATCGAAGGGGCAGACCCAGCGCCAAGGATCGTATACCGAATCCAAAACTAGACAGTACAGGGTTTGGTGCCTGACGTCCGCTTGGCATCCATGCCATACCGTTGGAATCCCACGCACCACCGGCATCAAAAAATACCTGGCCCTGCAGCCCTTGGAAGAGCGATGGAATAGGGCCGGCTTGGAAGGCAAAGAGGAATGGGAATCGGAATTCAACATTCGTTACAAAGTAGCGAGTACCGTTTCGTTCATTCAATGCCCATCCGCGAAGGGGCCACCCCGGACGTGTAAAAGCGAAATCTTCCGGATTAACAAACGGCCAGCCATTGTCGCTAAAGAACCTGTTGAACCAGTTATCGATACCACCAATGAAGAACTTCTGTGGATCGCGACCAAGGCTGTATCCCCCACTGCCGCGCACGGCAATGGTGTATGATTCTCCAAGATGGAGATAGTGCCTAGCATCAATACGCGCCGTTGCAAAGGAAAGTCCGTTATCCGACCACCCTGGTGAACCTTCGAGTGTTATGTTCAGACGCGTGCCTTTAACCGGAGCCCAGAAGCCCCATAGGGCATCATCGAGCACGTAGGAAATGGTAGGAACGGTTACAAAACGCGTGAGTGATGGCTCTTGAGGGAAGTCCACGTTCTCGCGCGACATAGACATGATCTGCATACCAACGTCAAAGCGTGTGTAGCGAGAGAAGGGATACGAGGCCCATACCAAACCGCCATAGTTGCGGAGCCTGTAGAGATAGGTATAGGGCACACCTTCGGGTTGGATATAGGTGAAGCCGGCGTTCTGAAACACGGACACATGGTAGTCTACCACGTCTGGCAGGTATCCGTAAGAAAGCAGGAAGCTACTGTTTGTGAGATCAAGGAACAGATTGGCGCGGAAGTAGATCTCGTGATCGCCCATCATGTCAGTGAAGAGCAATTCTATCTGACCATTGGCACCGAACCAGTTACTATAGCCAGCATTACCTGTTACCACATCTGGTGAGAATGTAACCTTGTAGTCCTTTGGAGTGAAGTCTGTCTTCATACTACTATCTGAAGCACTGCGCTCATCGCGTGGAGCTTCAATCACATCGTCATTGGGTTGCACGGATCGTTGTTGTGAAAGATCCACATCGAACATACCATAGCTCGTTGTTGTTGTATCCTTCAGTTGCGAGATACGATCCATCACACCTGTGAGTGCATTCTTTTCTTCAAACTCCATTTGACGGAACCGCGTCATCGGCAACGTGTCGTGCTCTTTCAGGTCGAGTGGGAATTTTAACAGAAAGAGGTCATATCCCACACGGTTCTGCGATGCAAAAAGAAGTTTGGTTCCATCTTGCGACAAGGAGATCTGAGACACTTCTTGTAGCGAATTCGTGATGGCCACCTTACGTCCACTTGCCAGATCCATCTTCCACAGATTGCTGATGCCGTTATAATCGGCCACATAGAGCATCTGTGTTCCGTCAGGTGTTATCTCGATGGAATATTTTCCGATGTCAGGATCCTTGGTCACACGTTCTATCGTTCGTTCATCGAGGGAGATTCGGTAGATGTCGCGCGCATCTACGTCATGATCCCACATTTCAAAATTCTTTGTTGTTTCATATCCCGACGTGTATTTCATGCGGTCCGAGATGAAATACACTGTCTTGCTGTCCGGCGTCCACGTTGGCGTCATGTCTGTGAACACGTCGTTGGTCAACTGACTCAGCGATCGTGATTCAAGATCATACAGAAAGATGTCGGACTGTTTTCCACCGGTATCGGCATCAAATGCGAGATACTTCCCATCTGGAGACCATGCCACGCCCCCTATCGTTTGAAAGCCCAGCATAAGTACTTCGTAGTCACCGCTGGCAACATCGATGAGATAGATACCGTCTTGTCCGGCTGCTTTTGCACCTACAGCTAGTTTGGTACCCTGAGGATTCCACGAAACACCGGGTGTAAGGAAGTTCAGTTCTTCGAAGTCTGTTGATCGTGCACTACCGGCTAGGCGGCGCGCATTTTTCGAGACAAGGTCCATCACCCACAGGCCAAATGTTTGATCACCCCTATCGGAGATAAAGGCAACCTGTTCTCCATCGGGAGAGATCGCCGGCGATGTGTTGTAGAAGTTTCCGTCCTTCTGGTGATTGGTTAGCCTACTCGAGAAGTCTTCTACGTATTCATAACGATTTACGTCCGGGAAGTAGTACTTCTTTTCGTCCTTTGCCCACTGCTCAGACATTTCTTCATACGTCATGCCAAAGGCTGCGCGGAAGGTCCTATCAACATCACCGATCGTGCGAAATCTATTAAGAACCTCGCCGACCTTTCCTTTGCCATATTTCCCGGCGATATAGGACCAGAAGGCTTGTCCACCACGGTAGGCAAAATATCCGTTGAGTTGACTGATACCCCGGAGGTATTCGCTCACAGCCACATCGCGCATGAACATATCGGTTTTTACGTCGAGTCCATTTGCACTAGAATATTCAGCAAAACCTTCATTCATCCACAATGGAAGCATCGCCGCACCACTGCTACTCATCAGAGCCTGGATCGATCCACCATAGAACATGTCGTTGATCACGGCATGGACCAATTCGTGATGGATCACATGGCGGAATTTGGCGTAATCGCCTTCGAATGGGAGGACTACCCGATTCTTAAACAACTCTGTTACACCACCGATACCTTCTGTCATAAACTCATCGATCACGTTCGTCTGCTGGAACTGATTGTGTGAGCTGTAGATGATCAAGACTATGCGTTTGGTGATCGAGAATGAGAGCTCTTCTTGGATCTGGCGTAACGCGTCTTCGGCCTTTAGAGCAGTGTATTTGGCGATATAATCGGCATCGCCATGGAAGTACACATCGAAGTTTTCCGATTGAATGTA
>DATGWS010000144.1:0-14942 GCA_035299365.1 Candidatus Didemnitutus sp. | reverse complement strand
GTAGACAAGCATTTTGAACGAGACTACCTAAACGAATACACACCACGTTTGCACGGCTCTGTGATAGCCTACGAAGAGCTAGGCACATTATATACACGACGGTCAGTCATAGTTGCGCTGAGAGATGATTTGTGCAACAGAATAACCATCCGAGGTGAATTCCTTCATATCGATATGGAGACAATTTCATGCAATCTTGAATGCAGATCATTTCGAGTTGTAACCATGTTCGAACGTGCCTCCCTGTTGCCACTACATTCGATATTCAGAAACTTCAACTACGAGCAGCTTTCAGCATCTCCCTTTATCACTGCCGAACTTCACGTGAAGCACCAGTCAGACACCGTAAGCATTCCATTTTGGAAGATCGACGCTATTGTTCCGTTGGAGCCGTAGTATAGGTAAATTGCCATAGTAAACATCACTTGGAGAAACGGAATGCTCGTTCGTTCTGTCATGCGTTGTATATCGTTGTTCATGTTGACGATCGCGATGTGGACCGCTGTTACGTATTCCCAAGGAAATCCGATCTCGCTTCCCCCCAACATGCCAACAATCCGCGCACAGTATGTGGGTGAATTTCACGACGGTCTTTGTGCCTTCAGCGTCGATTCTCGTTGGGGGTTCTTTGATATCGACGGACAGATCGTTATCCCCCCGGTGCTCGACCATGTAGCGGGCAAAGGATATCCGAGTTTTCATGACGGACTCTGCCTCATCCGCACTCCCGGATTTACGTCAACGGACCCCCGCGTTCGTTTTGTGGACACACGCGGTCTGACAGTACCGATCCTTGGTCCGAGGGTGATCGATGCTACTCAATTCTCACAGGGGCTAGCCTTTGTCCTAGAAGAAGAGGAGCCTGCACGCAACGCTGATCATGCCGTGTATCACATCTATGCAATCAACACCAAGGGCGTTGAGTTTCCCGGATCTCGTCAGACTTTGAGAGATCACAAGGGCAGGCCCGTTCTGCATCAGCCCCTTTTCCATGACGGACGATCTGTTGCCCAAGACTACAACACACATTTGTTCGGATACATCGACACGACAGGCGTGTTTGTTATCCAACCGAGCTACGTAGAGGCCGGCATTTACTCCGAGCATTTTGCGGCCGTACGCTCAGCTGTATCCTCTGGTGAACTCCGCTGGGGGTTTATTGAACGCAGTGGTAGAATGGCTATCGAGCCTCGGTACGAACATCAACCAGGTCACTTTTCCTCGGGTAGGGCGGGATTTGTGTTTGATGCTGCAGAGCCTCATATGATAGGATATCTCGATACGTTGGGAGAAGTAGCAATCTATCCTCGTAACTCGTTCAATGGAAGCATGGATCTAGCCGGTCAGCCAACAGCCCGGGCATGGAAGGTTGGAAGTTCCGTTATCGATGATTCGCCCATCCTTGCCCATCCCGTACCATTCATGAACCGTCAAGTTTTTGCCTTCAATCCCGTAGCAGATCCAAACGATCTGCTGGTCCTCAATACAACAGGGGGCGTAGTGAGACGCTTGCGCAACCCAACAACCGCCTGGGTTGGAGACCTACGTCCATGGCAGATCATTATTCAGACCGCACTTGATGACTCTCTGCACGTGATCCACCATGAGAAGGGTAACACGCTCGTAACATATAACGGTACTCCTGTTATAGCCCGTGTCAATCAAGGATGTATCCGCACATTCCGCTCCGGCCGTGCCTTTGTTGCTCAATACGACGAAGGGGCTCTGATCTACAGAACATTCTTCATTGACCTCTCCGGCACAGGCCGCATCGAGATAAAACGCCCGGACTGATCTACGGGTCGTCGGCACTTTCCCCATACGTACGTCACCTTACAACTAAAGCGCCCCTCATTCGTTCGCTGTTCGCTGTTCGCTGTTCGCTGTTTAACAATCGCTGTTCGCTGTTCGCTGTTCAACATTCGCTGTTCAAATGAAGCTTCTCCTCCAATACCTCTCCCGCTATAAGAAAATGGTTTTGCTGACGCTGGTCTTAGCGGCAGTGAATCAACTCTTCTCGCTCTTGGATCCGCTCATTTTTCGGTATACCATTGATAATGTGATCCTGGCAACACCGCGCCTAGAGGCTGATGCATTCTTGTGGAAGGTCTTGCTCTTCCTTGGTCTTGCCGTAGGTGCCGCGTTTATGTCGCGCACGGCAAAGAACTTCCAGGACTATTTCGTCAACTACATCGTACAAAAAGTTGGGGCGGCCATCTATTCCGATGGTCTGCGACACTCATTACGATTGAGCTATCAAGACTTTGAAGATCAGCGTAGTGGTGAAACGCTCGGCATCCTACAGAAGGCGCGTACAGATGCCGAACGAGTGATCGGCGCATCGGTGAACATCCTCTTCACCACCTTTGTTGGTATCATCTTCGTGGTCTTCTATGCATTCAGTGTGCATTGGATCATCGTTGTATTGTACTTCGTAGGAGTAGCCTCAATCGGAGTAGTGAGTAACATCCTCAGTAAGCGAATCAAGAAGATGCAGAAGGTGATTGTTGCAGAGACAACTGCTTTAAGTGGCAGCACCACCGAATCTCTGCGAAACATTGAACTTGTGAAGTCGCTTGGCTTGGCCGATCAGGAGATTGGCAGGCTCAATAGCGTAACAGAAAAGATCCTCGGACTCGAACTCAAGAAGGTGCGTTTTGTGCGCTCCCTGAGCTTCATCCAAGGCACAATCGTGAACTTCATGCGCACGGCCATCCTCTTTGTGATGCTCTACCTCGTCTACGATGGTACCATTACAATCGGCGCAATGTTCTCCCTATTCGTCTATTCCTTCTTCCTGTTTGGCCCCCTTCAAGAACTTGGAGCTATCATAAGCATCTATAGAGAAGCGGAGGCATCGCTCGACAATCTGAAGAAGATCTTTGACACACCTGTTGAACGCAAACCAGACGCCCCTTACAGTCTTGATCGAGTGCAGACCATTGAACTTTGCAACGTGAGCTTTAAACATCGAAGTGCATCTACACCTGCACTCCAAGACATCACTGTAAACGTGCAGACTAAGGAGACCGTAGCTTTTGTTGGTCCGTCCGGATCCGGCAAGACCACGCTTGTGAAGCTCCTCGTTGGCCTTTATACTCAACAGGAAGGCAAACTCCTGTACAATGGAATCGATTCCAAGGATCTCGATTTTGATGCAGTGCGACAGCTCATCGGTTTTGTCACACAAGAGACGCAGCTTTTTGCAGGTACAATCCGCGACAATCTTCTTTTTGTGAACCCAACAGCAACAGACGAGCAATGTCTCGATGTTCTCACCAAGGCTGCATGTAATTCTCTTTTAGCCCGTGCCGACAAGGGATTAGATTCAGTTATAGGTGAAGGGGGCGTAAAAGTCTCCGGTGGAGAACGTCAGCGTCTCTCCATTGCACGCGCGCTACTACGTCAGCCCGATGTATTGATCTTTGATGAAGCAACATCCGCGCTCGATTCTATCACAGAGGAAGAGATCACCAGCACCATTAGAGACATCTCCGAGCGCAAGGATCACATCACGGTGATGATCGCCCACAGGCTTTCAACGATCATGCACGCAGACCGGATTTACGTTCTGGAGAAGGGCAGGATCATCGAAACAGGCACCCATGCCACCCTGCTCGATGAGAAGGGGCTGTATTATGCCATGTGGCGTCAGCAAATCGGCGAGGCCCGCTAAAAGAGGATTGGAACCTTTTCGTACCTCGGTCTGTCGGCTGTATTGCGTTTTCGTGTAGTTTCAGTCCGACAATCACCAAAGGGGTAAACGTATGAAGAGAGTCCTACTCTTTGAGGGGGCTTGGCGTCTCCTCACCGCATGTGCCGTTGCGATCTGCATGACGATCCTGGCGCAGCCTCAGGCAAAGGCCCAATCTTGGGTTGCTGAGGCACAACAGAACGGCTTTACGCTGAAAAAGGTAGAGAGTGACACGGCCATAAATATTGGCCAGACATTCTCGTACACGGTCTATTTCTCCATCCCCGCCGGGGCCACGAATGTGACCATTTCGGACGTGCTGCCGGGGTCTTTGGAATTCCTCGGGGCAACCTTCACATCACCATGTGGGGCACCTACTGTGGTGAGCCCAACGATCAATTCCATGGGGGGCACTTATTCCCTTTCGTGGGCATCAGTTCCGTCAGGGTGCTCGGGCTCGTTTACCATAACGGCGCAATTCCCCAACGGAATTACGTGTAATGGTACCACAGCTCGAAATCGAGTCTGTCTACAGGGAACTCTTGGTGCCGGACAGGCCACAGATCTCTGCACACCATTTGTGTCCATTCGTGCCATTGCCTCAGAGCCGTGGAACATCACGAAGTGGGTAACCGGCGCTGCCTATCAAGGCGGACCGTGCCCGTATGCCACTGCGGATTCTGTTGTGACGTACCAAGTGTGTGTGTACAAGAATGTTGGCACAACCGGACAGCTCAATCTTGTAGGCGGAGTTGTAACGGATGTACTTCCTGCAGGAGCAATCCTGCAATCATCCACGTGTGGTGCTACCCAAACCGGTACAACAATCACATGGAACGTTGGCAACCTGTCGGCCACATCTATGTACAATATGGTGTGCTGTCAGTTCGCCGTTCTTTATCCGCGTGCGCTCTTCCCTAATGGCACTACCATCAACAACCAGGCTGTACTCACCGGAACAACAGGTTCTGTGAATCAACCATGTGGTCAGATTGCCGATACCAGCAATACAACCTGCGTCGAGATCAAGGCTATCAACAGTGCAACCATCAGCAAATGGGCCTACACCAACGGTCAACCAGGCTGCACAGGCAAATACATGGTGTACATCTGTAACAATGGTACCACCACGATAAGCTCGTTTACGGTGACCGACACAGTGCCAACAACACTCACAGGCATCTCTCTGGGAACGGTTTCTGCCGGACTCACTGCGAACCTGACAGCTGGTATCGTAACCGCAACGGGCGCTTCATTAGCTCCTGGTCAGTGCAGATATTTTGAGATCAACTTCACCATTCCGCTTACGGCCACAGTTGGCTCCACTATTACAAACTGTGCGTGGTTCAATGCTCCGGGCTTTGCACCTATCAAGGCATGTGCGTCGTTTGTAGTTGCTGCGCCGGCTCCTGCGGCCTGTGTCTGGAAGGAAGTATGTAGTGAACTGCCGTCCTACACACCGGGACAGATCTTCCGGTATCGTCTACGGGTTCAAAACATTGGCGGCCTAGCGCTCACGGGCGCAACAATTACTGATGTGCTCGACAACAACCTGCAGTACATCGGCAATCCGTCATATTACTCTTCTACGGCATGGAACGCCCCTTGCTCACCTGCAACAACGTGGGCGGGAGTAACGGTATCGAACAACCCGATAACAAATACGGTAACGGCAACATTGCCGTCGATCCCGGCTGTTTGCCAGAGCATGTTCTTCAGCAATTGTGGTATGTATGGCACCGCCGGAGTTCCATTCTACTACATCGAGTTCGATGTGAAGGTGGTTGATACGTCAGCTCTTGGCAACATCCCGAACAAATTCACCATTAGTGGTGGTAACCTGCCGGCAACTGTAACGTCCAATATTGAATACGTAACAGTTGTTGGAACGGCAGGCTTTACGCTTACCAAGGGCGTAAAGCAACAAGGCGGTCCTACATATTCGGCTAGCACTACGTCTACTGCAGGCGGAACGATCTCGTACAGACTAGGTCTTACCGTTGCAGCCGGTAGTGTTGGTTTACGTCACGTGACCTTTGCTGACCTCCTTCCACGAGACAATGGTGCCACTGATCAACTGATCCTAGGTCCGTGTACCCCACGTGGCAGTGCCTTTAACGTTGCGTATTCATCGCCTATCACATCAACCCCTGTAGCAACTGCGTATAACAATCCATTGAGTTTTGCGCGGGTATCAAATTTTGCCCCTTCGGGAGGTCCCGGTGCGATGTTCGTTGGTGGCTGCGGAACATTGGGAACATGGCCTGTTGGACTTACGTCCGGTGCAAAGAATGGAGGCTGGTACTTTGGTTCAACGCCGATAGCAGCATCGTTCTCAGCCACTACAGAGTTCAATGCAATGATCGGCCCGGGTGCTGCGGACAAAGCAACGTCATGCAATACCTTTGCGGCCAATGCTGCTGTCCGACATCTCATTGCCAGCTCGATCATCTCCGATCAAATCATCGGACAGCTTGAGTCGGGCACGGCCTGTGTATCGATCCAAAAAGTGGGATGCATAGACAGCGTCAAGCTGGATGTGGTCTGTGCCGGTAAGGACGCAGCAGGCAATCAACAATACACATTCACGATGTCCGGGTGGAACGTCAATTCCGCAGGCGTGTTGATGCTCAACTCACCACAAGGAACGTTCTCACCTTCATCGTTCACAATCCCTGCTGGTGCCTTCACGATCACTTCAACGTTCACCGATATTCCTCCTGTGGATGCGATGATCACCATGCATTGGGCATTGGTGATCAATGGACAAGTGATCTGCCGAGACAGCATCTTGCGTGATCTTCCTCCATGCCCAACCGTTCCTCCTTCGGATTGCTGCAAAGAGTTCATCAGACGCGTAAACCATACCAAACTCACGTATAACAACGCGGGCAATGTCTCGCTTACCGCAACGATGGTGGCAGGTCCTACGCCGATCAAGCAATTCAGTGCAACTATCGTGAGTGTTCAGCGCCGAACGGTCTGCAATAACATTCCGTCCGCATGGCAACGGTGTTTTGGGGATATTCTCTCCGGATCCATTACTCCAACTCTTGCTCCCGGCCCACTACTTCTGCAACTCTACAGTCGCGAAGCACAATGGGGTCCGGGCGAGTGTCTGTCCTTTATGCAGGGGGCAGGCCTCCAGCTCAACATGTTGTTCCCGGCTACACCGGCTAGCTTCAAGTGCAGAGACACACTGATCTTTGCCATTCGCTATTCGTTCACGGACTGCAAGTGTGTGACCTGCACAGACCTTGTATACGACACAATCGTACGCAAGTACACGTTTGTACCGTGGGATCATTCAGGTTGGACCGGCGGACCAAAATGGACTGGCGTGAAGCATGGAGTGAAAGGTGCCGAAGAGGCGCAAGCAGACACAGCAACAACGATGTCGGTTGTTATGACGGATGATACAAAGGGTACACTCTGGATAGTGAACCCGGCTCGTCCAGACAATACAACAACGTTGCAAGGAGCAGAAGTGGTTTCTGTTGGTGCGCCACTTGTAAGCCTCAAGAGCGGCTCAACCGATGGCATCATGACTGGGTCAACTGGCTTCGTAACCTTTGATGCGCCTCCGGGAACAACCCTTGGGGTTGACCTCGTTGTTGACAATAGCGCTAATCTCAAACAATTCCCGGTAGACGTGCGATATCTGTTTGCAGATGCATCCGGCTCCGGACAGGAATTCAGTGAGACCGTTCGTTATATCGCTCGGATTCCTGGTTCAGCCCCTGATATTGTTGCAGGTGATCCAACAACGAAACCGAAGAATGTCCGCACATATGCTATAACGTTCAGCAATGCCAATGGCTACGCAGCACGTGTAGCGGCTGTGCGTCTGCGTACGTCGGACTCTGTTCGCATCCTTGCTGTTGGCCCTGCAAGTGAAGACGCTTCCAGCGCACTGCTTGCACTTATTGCCAATGACAATGATGGTCATTCTGTAAGCGCTGCACTTAACGGTTTTGCCGGAGTAGACCCAGGGACATCGGTGCAACCGATCTACCTTATGCTTTCTGGTGTAGAAGGGGCTTCTGTTGACCTCGGTTTTGCATCGTATGACATGGCTGGCGGGTTGATCTCCGAGGGTACGTTCACCCTCTCCGATCCGATCTCCAAGGTCAACGGTGGAGTCAACGATCGTCCTAGCCTGCAGATCAACAGTGTGGTTCCTAACCCGGCCGGTTCACAGGTGACCGTTGCGCTTACGCTCGATCAACCAACAACGGATGCAGAGCTTGTTGTGACCGACATTCGCGGCACTACGCTTCTCACGTTGCTGCATCGTCCGCTCGATGAAGGCAACCACGTGGTCCAAGCAGATGTGCATACACTTCCGCAAGGTTCGTACACGATTGTGTTGCGCACACCTCATGGTGTGTACTCTCAAGCATTGCGTATCGTTCGATAAAACGCAGGTACATCGCAAAGACAAAAGGCCGCATCCCTAGGGATGCGGCCTTTTCTATTTCACCATGATGAACTCATTCATCGACACGTTCACTATGTGTTCACCTTCTTCAACGAAGGAGGATCGTACAATTCTGCCACGCAGATCATAGACCGTGTAATGGGCTTGGCCATTCCCTATTGGAATGGTAATCAACACCTGAAGTGCTGATAGTCGACGAACATGTTGTCCGGTAGCATAACCGTCATGCACGCTCGTTGTTGAAGCCCCTTCATACGCTCCGATGGAAGGGGGCGATGCAAAACGTCTACCCGAAAGGTCTGTGAGCGTGTCGGAAATGAGGAGCCCCTTCCCAATGGCCGGACTGGTGGCTTGCAGGTGGTGATCATTCAGGACGTCTACAAGAAGTGGGTCCTGACCATAGATGGACGTGGTCTCTGTCATCACTCCAAGTGACGGGCGCGAGCGCGATGGATCGTCTGCATTGTACCACAGATTGTTCGAAAGTGTGAACGTCTCCGGTGCAGTGTTGCCGCCGATATTCACATGTGTGCTGATCGTAGACCGATAGACGATGATGTTGTTACGGAAGGAATTATCTCCACACGGCTCAAAACGAGTTGGATCTACTGTTTCTTGAAGCACTCGGAAGACCCAACGTTCCGGGTTAATGATGGTGTTGTTGGCAACATCAACGCGTACACATCCAACGTAGGCTATTGGTGCCACTGAGCGGATGAAGACATTGGAGTAAACCTGCAGATCAGCGGCCTCAAACGTTGCGTCCATAGGACGGAAGAATTGAAGTCCGGTAGATCCGCCAAGGTTCACCGCACGTTGTCCGGCATCGATGAACATGTTTGCATGTATGAGAATGTAGCGTGTTGCTCCCTTTGCTTGGATTGCATTGGAGCCTTGTGACCTAAATGTGTTGTTATTGATCGTGCCATTGAAACACCCCACCATATCTATCCCACTTCCGCCTGTTGAGCCCCTTTCAAAGAGACATTGTGTGATCTGGAAATCACGAAGTCCGGAGAGTTTTAGATGGTCGTTGTTCCCCGTTGCATTCATGTCTGTGAACGACACATTCTGTATGATGAAGTGATGGGCAGGGGTCTCTATGGTCCCCGCATCATCAATATTCATCCCATTTCCCGTCTGTCCACGTACGGTAAAGTTCTCAAGCGTGATGTAGGAACAGTCTGAAAAGTGCATCGACTCAGAACCACCATCAAAGACGACCGTGGACCGATCTACTCCACGGATCACGATCCGTTGGTCCACCGTTCCATTGGTGTTCTCTATCCAGAACGTCCCACGATAGGTCCCCGGATGGATCAGAACAGTATCTCCCGGCGTGGCTGCTCTCACCGCCACCGCTACGTCCGAATACTGCTGTCCGCTGCCAACATTGAGGACCGTGGCAGTAGCGGCTACACTTGCCATACCGAAGATGATCGTTTTAATGATCCATTTCATGGTAACTCCAAAGAAGGGCGAAGACTAGCTTCGGGCTTTAACCCGACAAAAGCGAAAACGCATAACGTCATATTAGTCATACCGTCATTTTCGTCATAGCGTCATTTTCGTCATACCGTCATTTCGTCATTGCGTCATTTCGTCATAGCCACAAACAGTATCTTCGCGCATGAAGTCACACGCACGTCATCTGGCTATTGCTATCCTATCCGTAGGAGCATTGTTGTGCCAGGCCAATGAGGCCAAGGCATGGGTCTATCCCGAGCACAGAGACATCGCTGTGCAGGCTGTGGTTCGGCTGAGTCCGCAGCGTAGGGCAACGTTTGATTCGATTTGGGCTATGGCACGGCGTGGCAATGAAGCGCGACTCTGCAGTTTGGTTGTTGATCCGTTGCAGGGCCGAGATCCCCAGTGCCTTGATTGGGCAGCGTGGCCGGCAATCGGTGGAGATCATTCGTGTTCACCGCAACAACTTCTCGACAACGTCTTACGATCCGATTGGATCCTTGGTGTAGCAGATATTGCAGCTCGTCTCAAGGACGACTTAGCCTCTTCGTCCGGCAACTATGATCGCGTGAATGCACTGCGCAATTCAGACATACGCATGCAGCGCACAGATCCGAGCTATGCTACACGAGCCGGTTCGAACAACGTTCACTTCTTGTTGGCACGGACGTCTGCAACCATCGACATGAGACAATATGCCCATGACTGTCTCATTCCGGGAGCAGAACTGAATGCACTGGGGGCATATGCGATCTTTCATCAGAGTGCGATGCGAAAGGTCACGAGACTTCGGATAGATAAAACACTCTCCGAGGATCAGCGCAGAGACCTGGCGCTTGCTGCAATGGCCGATGAAGCATTTGCCCTCCACTTCCTCGAAGACACATTCGCCTCAGGGCATGTGGCCGGAACATGGGGCGAAACGTCCATCCGTAAAGGAACACACGATTATTACTGCGAACACGGCATGGAGGTCACAACATGGGGTGGACGTCAGACCATCATCAAGGGTGATGCGTATATGCGTCCGGCAGATGCTGAAAATGCCGCCAAGACCATTCGCACAAGTCTTGAACAACTCGTTGATGCCTATACAGGAGCAGTGAATAACATCGCGGCAGAAAATGGATCTGAGTTCCTTGCCTACCCCTATAATGTCTGTCAAAACAACGCCATGCCGGCTCTTGTGGATATCGACTCGGGAACGATTGATCGATTGACGGACATCATTCAAGACCTCCCTGTTCCAGGTCTCGCAGACGGTTCCGGCTCACTTCCTCGTTTCCGCGCTGAACTTGGTGGCTTTATCGGTTTCAATTCCGGAGCACGGTTAGCAGCCATGAGTAACGGATTTAATGCTCTTCAGGCAGACGCAGGTGGCATGGCCTCGCTCGATCTTAACATCCGTCTTGGTATGGGCCTGGAAGGTGTTCTCAATGAGTCGGGTGATGGACTCGTTTTTCTTGAAGGGGGCTTCCGGATCGATGGTGCCTCAACACAGTCATTCTATCCCGAAAAGTCACTCTCTGTTGGTGGCGCTGTTACTGCAGCTGTTCCCTCACGCAATGCCTATCAAATGCGCATCCGCCTGCCATTCTGGTTGGTGCCGGGAGATCTCATTCTTGCCGTACCTCTTCTCATCTTTTCTCCACAGACCTACCAACAAATGGCTGTGGTAGCCGGAAATGGCGGCATCATCCCGTGGCAAACGGCCATCGCAACGCCTATTGGACGGTTCCAATTCATGCTGGGCAGAGAAATTGGCGCTTCGTTTTATGGGTTTGATGAGACGGACAGGGCGTTCATGCCGGAACAATCAGAGAACGGTGTATCGGCATTGTTCGTTGGGATACAATCGATCTATCTGGACGTGCCATTTTTGGAATACAAACCATTCCGTTCGTTCGCAAGCAATCAGAGCTCTGGTCTCACCGTGCAATTGTTCACCGGTGTTGATCTGCCCATCGGGTCGGAAGCGTTTAACACAGATGGCACGTCGAAGACCGGTCCCGATCTGCAGGCCATCGTCCACCTCGGTCTCCGGTTCGTCTTTGATTGGCGCTATTACTGGTAGATCAGGCTACCCACAGTGCCAACGTTTCACGAAATCTTCGCAGAAGTTGTCTGGCAGCCGGGTTAAATACACGCAAACAATTCGGACACATGGCTTCATGTGTTGGCCGGTGCATGAATATCCATCGTACACTACGTCGCGAAGGAACCAAGTCCTTTGGACCATGTGTCTTACAATGTGGGCAGCGTCTGTTCACTGCCCGCTCATCTCTCTGATGCTCCATGGGTCCTCCCCCAAGTGAACAATAGACCAATACGTAAATATACGTACTCGCGTTCCGTTTCCTACTCCTTTTTTCAGAACTACCGAGAGACGGTAACAGGAACTGATTTGTTCCTCATTGACCCAAAAATATGGCCGTGGCGCAGGCGCCCCTTTATGGACATTACAAAAGAAAAAGGTTCTTTGGCGGCTGATGGTGGTAGGGCCTGACCTTCGAGGGTGGCGCGAACAGTAACGTTGCCCTGACTGTCTATCTCGGACGTAAGAGTAACAGACCTCTTTCCATCCTTCTCTCCGTCCATCGTTCTCAGTGATCCGGTTTCTTGGGCTACAATTACATCGCCAAACTCGATCACACGAACATCGGGCATCCGATCTACAGAATCGGGTGAGGGACGTACCAATCGTATACCCGTAACAACACATCCAATCCCTCCATTTGGAGTAATGGACCGGACAACCTTCATCGCATGAGTTGAGATAAGAGGTCGTGGAACACTGACATTTGCCACAGGAACGGTAAATGCCTCAGATGTTGTGCCCAACCAATCTGTGCCGTTCCAGGTAGCAGCACTAACGGTAAGTCTCACAGAACCACGGACAGAATCTTGCGGCAATGGAATTGATTTCCCATCGAGATGTAGTGTAAGGATCACCTCTGATCGCGAAGAGTCGAGTGCTATCCATGCAACCTTATCTAGTACGGGCTTATATCGTGCATAGTCCGACCCAAGTGCGCGTACCGTGGACGTCTTGATCACAGCCTTCATCGTGTCTACTCTACCGGTGACGTAGATCCCACGAATCACGAATTGTGGGATCTCATCATCACTAATGAACTCCGATACTGCCCCCTGCACATCGATCAAGGGGGCGTGTTGAGCGCCAGAGACTGATGTGAGGAAAATGAAGGCAATACCCAGAAGGAAACAATGCATCATGATGAAACAATGGGCGGATCCCACTGGTCTGGTGGGACTACCTTTGGTGCCTGTGGATCTGTAAGGTAATGCGGGCTCATGATCTGTTGGCCATTCTCATTGAAGACGTCTTGGATATTACCAAGCAACGCCGACATCGTAGCTCGCCTCGCAGTTCGATCAATGATGTTGAAGGTTAGTCTGTACTCAACGAAGAAATCATCAAGCGCCGTTTGAGATACAAAGGGGGCAGGATCAGAATCAACACCGGGAGTGCGAGTTGCGGCAGTGATGAGCATTTCGTGAACCAAGCGCCAAGGAGTGTCATAGCCGATAGTAACGTTGGTAGAGGCAACAAGTCCGGTCTCTGAAAGTCGCGTAGAGTTCACCACCGTTGAGGAAAGGATCACGGAATTGGGGATGGTTACGGTTTCTCGATATGGTGTTGTGATGATCGTGTTGAAGAAGCCGATCCGTTGCACCGTGCCCTTGTGGTCGCCTATCACAACATATTCACCGATTCGAATGATACGTGAATACATCAAGATGAATCCGCTTGCTGCCTGACCAACAACGCCGGTCGTTCCGAAGGAGATCATCAGACCAACCAATACGCTAACACCCTTGAATGCCTCACTGCTCGAGCCGGGTAGATATGGATAAGCAAAGGCAAGTGCAAATATCCAGAGAACCAGCGTGATGATGCGTTTTGTTGGAGCGATGGTATCTCGGTCTACCCACGGAAGTTCATACTCACCATCCTGAACACGTTCAAGCACATATCCAACAACCTTGATGAGTATACGGGTGACGACAACGATCACAAGCACCGTGGCAAGCCCGGGAAGTGCACTCAACATTCCGGTGACAACCCACGTTCCGGCGTCAAGGACAGACTGAGCCATGCCCTCGCCCCATGACCGAGTAACCGGGAATTGCTCAAGTGTTATCGTCACCCACCCATAGGTTGCTATCATCACGCACAACCATGCCACTGTGGTCACCGATCGATCCACAACCGTAAAGATGGTATGGGACGCCGTTCCGCGGACGATCCCGCCGATCTTCGTTTGCTCAACCTTCTCCGCGACCTTCACGTTGATCCAATGATGGGAACGCTTCTTCAGCATAAAGATCAGTCGGATCACTGCAAGCCATCCGATAAGATAACCGGCTGACCACAGGAGAGCCCAGAGCAACATTGTGGGATCAGACAACTCCCGCAATTCCTGAAGAGTCAGCCTAAGTCTCTCCACGGTCTGCCGAACAAGTTGCGTATGTGTCTGTCCACTTTCCAGATCAACGTCTGCCGGTGAAAGAAAGAACACCGGAGTGCCATCAACCTCTATGAGCTGACCGTCTCCATACGCTCTATGTGTTACGTTTCCTGTGTATGCTGTTTTGAGGATTTTCTGGATCCGCTCTATTGCAGCATGTGCTCTTTGCTCGGGTGCATTTGCGAACACATTTGTTCGCAACACAGCTATCTCTCTATTGTTCACGATCACGGCAGATGGTTGGCCGGGACTATACACACCGAGAGCTTTGGCTGAGTCGAGGAGATCTGCTCGAAGTTGGGTTGCTGTAAACACACACAGCATCAACACCACGAGTCTTTGAGTAGCGGAGTGCACGGCTAGTTTTTCCATGGTCGTTGATACCATCGGTGAATGCGACCGTAACGTTCAGCATCGAGAGACGATGCAACGGCAAGAAGTAACCAAGCAGGGTCCATCATGCGGGACAACATAGGAGGCACCGAGGCCTGTGGTATAGAACCAAGAAAGAATGGGCCCATGTCTTTTCCGTACCAATGCCAGGCCTGGCCACGATAGGAAACCTTCCACGGCATCAACATTGGAAGGTGAACTTCATTGGACCGATCCAATTCTGCAAATACGATATCACCGGCAGTATTCGTGAATTCCACCATGTATCGCACGTCGTGATCCGAGGGCCAATGTCTGAATCCGAGTATGGCTCTTCCGAATTGTTCGTCAGAGATCGTTGAGATCTCATGTACAACATCGGCAAAACTCTTGATCGTTGAGGCTATCTGAACATCCGTTGACGGCGGTGGACGGTAGATGTCGAGCGTGTCGAAGTATCCATCATATCGAAAGA
>DATGWS010000143.1:0-13322 GCA_035299365.1 Candidatus Didemnitutus sp. | reverse complement strand
ACATCGAGAAGAAGTCGGTTGGCTCTACATGTAGTCGACGGAGCTCCTTTGACTTCAAATAATATTCGACCGCTTCTCTTTCTTTACCCATCTCTCGCAATTGACCAGCGAGGTTTACGTATGCCTTACCGAGTCCGATGGTGTCGTCGAGCTGTTCGTAAAGCTCGATCGCCCGCCGAGAGTAGCGGATAGCTGTCTCATAGTCGTAGAGGACATTTCCGTACATCCCGGAGAGGTTCGTTGAGACCTTTGCTTCGGTGAGTTTATCACCCGTTTTCTCAACAATAACCAGAACCTTTTCGTACATCTCGATGGCGAGGATCTCGTCATTCGACCGATGATAGACGTTACCCATATTGAGATAGACCTTACTCAGGTCCAACTCGGTCCCATTCTCTGTTAACAACTGCTCTGCAACTGCATAGTGGCCAAGTGCGCCTTCGTAATCAGCTGCTACAAAACGATAGATTCCAATCTCGTTGTGAGATAGTCCTTCATATCGGCGTAATCCGTTCTGACGAGATATCTCTAAGGCCTGTCGTGCGAACCCCTCGCCTTCTGCAACTTGACCAATAAAGAGACAAGCGCGAGCAATGAGAAGCAAGGCACGTACCCGATCGCTCTCAATGCAGTTCTTGTCTGCGAGTAGCGGTTGCAACATCTCTATGGCATGCTGCGGATCTCGGCGAACGAGCCCCTCTGCTTCTTTGAGCAGTTCAACATTCGGTATTTGGATGGGTTGTGGCATTATCCGTCTATCCTTACGGCCACACTAACACGATGAAGCAACGCAGATGCGCCCAACGAGCTCAATGCATAGTCAAAGTCTAGAGCCGGAAGGTCGAGTCCAATACCTGCGCTCAGTCCGGTGAGCTGTGTTGCCACGTTCACACCACTTGTGTTTCGTGTTGAATTGTCATAGCCAACGCGAACTTGGACAACCTTACCGAGATACAATTCTCCACCAACGGAGAAGTTCAAGAATCTATCGAAGAACGACGCCACATCGTCTGTGAGGTGATTCAAGGAGAGATTCACCAACAATGGAAGTCCGCGTAGACGGTGGTTCACTCCAAGTCTCATGTCAAGGGGCAGTGCATCATGTGTCCCATCGTATGTGGACAGCTGTGTACCAACGTTGAGGATGCTCACACCGAGATTCGTCCGTTGGGCCGGGAAGCGGAAAAGGAGGCCCGCATCAAGCGCCAATGCAGTAGAGGCCATATCATCAAGCGAAGAATGCAAGACTTTGGCAGTTACACCGTACGTGATGAGAGTATCGAGTTCGCGTGCGAAGGACACACCGAAAACAACGTCGCTGGCGCCAAAGGTTCCAGATACAGTCCCGAGCTGGTCTGCACGATCGAATGATCCATAACTCGTGAATGATGCAGTAACGGCAAACGTGCCAAGATCTTCGACATCTTGATTATAGGTTGCATAGCCTGCGTTGATGTCGAGAACGTGTTTGATGAACGTACCGGCAACTCTCCGCTGTTCAAGCGTTGGCAAAACGGCAGGGTTGAGCACAACGTTGTGCGGATCATTCGGCATGGCTACCGTAGAGCCCCCTAACCCTGCCATACGAGCACTCATCATACCACGCAGGAATGGGAAGATCGTGGCCTCTTGCGCGTACACAAATACAGGTGTGAACACGATGGCGAATACGAGGATGATACGTTTGAACTTCATGCGCCGGGAGATTGGTTATACGATGCCATGGCATCGAAAAAACGTCGCGGCGGCCGCACGGGTTTGAACTCGGTGGCCGATACAAAACTGTGACGTGTCCAACCGCTGGCGAGTGTGTCCACTCCCCTACGAAGCTCATATTGCAGCATCAATACCGGTGAATGCTCCATGGTATATCTGGTCTCAATCGTCACGATATCATCGTATCGTGCCGGCAGCAGGTATTGTGCATGCGCTTCCAGGACGGGCATGAGGTAGCCTTCCGCCTCGAGTTCTGCATAGGGTAGACCGGCTGAACGAAGCAATTCAGTCCTGCCGATCTCGAACAACCTCATGTAATTCCCATAATACACCACACCCATCTTGTCCGTGTCACTGTAACGCACACGGTAGTCGGTTTGATGGATGATAGTGGCAGTCATCTGGAGTTACCCTGGTCATTCATGGACAGCATCATATCAAGCAATCGTTCAAGTTCCTCAAGGGAGTAGAATTCAATCTCTACTGAGCCTGAATCATCAGCCTTCATGCGAACCCGGACCTGGGTGGCGAAGAGGTGACGGAGGGAGTTTTCGATCTCAGATACTGAATTGGATGGACCGTTCTTGTCGATTGAACGCACGCCACTGTTCGGCGTTGCTGTGGACTTTATCTCCCCGCCCTTGATTAGCTCCTTCCGGCCGAGTTCGAGGTCCTTTACGAGGGCCTCGGTTTTCCTGACGGAGAGTTCTCGCTTGATAATCTCACGTAGGACTACGAGCTGCAGGTGATCGGACGACAGCGCGAGAAGCGCTCTGGCATGTCCCATTGTTATCCGCCGAGTTCGAAGGGCAGACTGAGCGTCGGGCGGGAGCTTGAGGAGTCGAAGGAAGTTGGCAACCGTACTACGGTCCTTTCCAACCTTTACGGCAACGTCATCTTGGCGCAGGTTACACTCTTCGATCAGACGCTGATAGCCAAGTGCAACTTCTAGCGGATTGAGGTCTTCGCGTTGGAGGTTCTCAACGAGAGCGATCTCCAGCATCTGTCCATCAGAGCCAACATTCATCACGTAGGCAGGTATGGACGTAAGTCCTGCCATCTTAGAGGCGCGCAAACGGCGTTCTCCGCTGATGAGCTCGTATCCGTCAAAGTGTGGCCGTACGGTGATGGGTGTTATCACGCCATGAACGGCGATGGATTGAGCGAGTTCTTGGAGAGCCCCCTCATCAAAATGGTGACGGGGCTGCACGGGATTCGTGCTGATCCTCTCGATGTCGATCAGTGCAACTCCAAGAACCTCCTCCGATGTGTCGGAAAGGGGCTGTTGTGCTGTTGATTCGGCTCTGAGAAGCTCCTTGGGAATGAGTGCCCCGATGCCCTTGCCAAGTCCTAACCCTTGCTTCACGCTGTGGTCCTTTTGTTATTCTGCCACGGCCCCGGGGATCACACCATTTTTTGTGAGGATCTCCGTTGCGAGCTCGAGATAGTTCTGTGCACCGATACTCGATGCATCATAGAGCAATGCCGGCTTCCCGTGGCTTGGGGCCTCGGAAAGTCTCACATTGCGAGAAATGACCGTTCTGCAGGCCTTGTCTTCAAAGTGTCTGCGAACTTCGTCAACCACTTGATTTGAGAGACGAAGACGAGAGTCATACATCGTCAGCAGAACGCCCTCAATTTCGAGTTGCGGATTCGTTGTACGACGCACGATGGAAATCGTGTTCAGAAGCTGACCGAGACCCTCGAGTGCATAGAACTCACATTGCACCGGAACGAGTACGGAGTCCGCTGCTGTGAGCGAATTCAACGTGAGAAGTCCGAGTGACGGTGGACAGTCGATAACGATGAAGTCATACTGATCCTTGATCGTATCCAACACCTTTTTGAGCAGGTGCTCACGATGAGGCACTTCCACCAATTCGATCTCGGCACCCACAAGGTTGATGTGCGACGGAACAAGATCGAGAAACGGCATTTGTGTCTTCACAACAACGCTGTTGATCGAGAGACCGTTCACAAGCACTTCGTAAATGGTCCGATCGAGTTGAGCGGTCTCAACCCCGTATCCATGTGATGCGTTTGCCTGAGGGTCAATGTCTACAAGTAGGGTCTTTTGCTCTGCAGCAGCCAATGAAGCTGCCAGATTAACGGCCGTTGTTGTCTTTCCTACTCCGCCTTTTTGATTGGCGACCGCGATGATCTTACCCATGTCTATTCGGACTCCCTCGACGCTGCTACGTGAGTGGTGATATTTCCGCTCGAAGTTCTCGAGTCGGGGTTACAAAGGTACGAACCCACCTCGTCTTCGGGAAACCTATGTTTCATGGGCGTTCCACGCTATCGACCACCAGAGATCGACAGACGGATATCGAGTCCAACCTGAGTTGTACTAAAGCCCGGATTTGCGGCCCCTTCGCTGAAATTCCCTTCGTACCGGAAGAAGGCAGAAGCCGTTACTCTGTTGCTAATGGTGTATCGGGCACGGGGCTCAATGATGATCTGCGTGGTACCGTCTACGAGGGACCCATCAGCCCCTTTGAAATCGGTTACGTCATATTGCGAGCGGAGATTCCGTCGAATTTGCGTGTTAAAGGTAAACTCCATGTCATTCTGTAGATCAAGACCCAAAATCTTCAAGGACACACCCCTTCGCAGATACGAGGCTTGGATTTGAATCTCGTGGGATGTTTCGCGTGATATCACACTACGAGCAGAAGCATTCAGACCGTGTGTTGTTGTTACGCTGTATCGACCTGTAGCAGTAAGGAGTCCATTGAGCTTCCGCTCGTCAAACGAGAGATTAAGGCCTATGAGCGGAGTGAAACCGGATTTTATCTGCTGGACTTCAATAACACGACCGTTGTCATTGATACGAGCATTCTCCGTGTACATGGACTGATAGGCATGTTCAAGGAAGATTCGTTGAGCGATCCCTCGGAATGGTGCCATTTTTTCAATGCCATCCCACCTCAATGTCCAGTTGATAGCCGGAAGAATGCGTCCAATCTCTCCGGAGATGAAATCCAAGGATTCGAACCCTTCTCGGAACGACGTAGCAAGTGCCTCAAGGAGCCTTGCATTACGTCCCACGGTATCAGGGTCCGCTTCGATCACAGCCTTGCGCTCGTTGTAGATCGTGATCACATTCTCAACATTGTCGTTAAACAACCCGAACGGCATATCCGGGAAGCTGATGAAGCTGCGCTCAAGTGTTTGACGCTTGTTGATGTTTGTGAAGGTTGGAATACCGGCCGCATCCGTCACAACTCGCTGGTTTCGGCTATAGCCAACATCCGTGCGCATGTTCAGATCGAGCGTTGCGCCAGGCCAGAGCGGACGATTTGTTTGGAATTGGAATGTTGACCGTTGAGTGTAATCGTCCACCATCACGGCATTAGATGGGCGGACACCTTCTGTAGTCTCGAACTTGAAGAACGGAAACGCCGAACTGCCTGTGAGATTTAACGAGCCGTGAGGGTTGGATATAAGGCCCAGTTGATAAGGAGTGCTCGGACCCCACATAGGATCGTTATCGCGGAATGTCAACGATCGGGCCCAAAGATTGGTAATTCCGCTTCCCCCCAAGACACCGTTGTTCAGTGCCGTGTTTGTCTGGTTGAAGGTAAAAGTGAAATTCTCAAAACCGAAAAACAAGTCCTGTAGGATGGTACCGATATTACCAGATCCCTTTGTTGAAGGGCCAAAGATCTCTGCACCGAATTGACGCCAGCGAAACACCGGACTCAACCGGAAGTTGGATGTGTAACGAGCCGTACGTACAACATCACGTTGCGCTGGATCGGGCTGTAGTGGGTCAAAAATGCCATAGACCACATTGTACGAACCTGTGGTCTCTAACAGTCTATTGAGTCCGAAGATATCGGGGAACTTTGGTCGGAATGAAAGTGTGATGGTCTGACCGAAGTTGTTATCCGGACCGAAGTTGAAGAGTTGGCCATTATTGAAGAACATCTGATCAGCTATCTGACTACCTGTACGCTGACGTCCGTTCTGATCAAGCTCCAATGGCACCATGGTAGAAGAGGAGATAACCTTATAGTCGATCACCGGACTTAGGAAACCATTTTCAACAACACGCCAGTTAAAGCCGAAGGTCTTTTCCGCCACAAACTCTCGGATGATCGGGCTTGGCTGCAGGAGGAATCTTGATTGTTCCGTTGTCCGGGCCCTGGTCATCCCGAGGTTTGCCGTAATAGTCTGCGGAAGGAAATTGATCTTCATGTCCTTGTACGCCTTTAGCCCCCATACCTCAGCAAGAAATTTGAGGGGGCTTACATCATACTTAGCCGGGAGTGTTACTGCATAGTCGATCCGCAATCGCCAGCGCCAATCAAAACGTTGTTGTACAACCTGCGACCGTTCAAACTCTTGAGCATAGGCAAAGTTGAATGTGAGTTTGTTGAACGTGTCATCCACATACCACGCTTTAGTAGGAATGCCAAGTCGCAATCCGGTAAGAGCCCATTGATCTTGCACGCGAACACGCTGCGACCGTGTTTTCACATTATCCGATGCCTGCGCAGCTGCCTCTGCGGTACCACCCTTATCCAACGTGTCCTGCGCAGCTGCAGCCGCGGCTGCGTCCAATTCCACATCATTCTGTGCCTGATACTTCGGCGTCTCTGCCAGCTCCGTGTGCGTATACGTCACGGGGATCCGCGTTTCTTTCAGTTCTTTCGGTAGGAATTTCTCCAGGCCAAGCTGCACAGTAGCGTTCCATGCCGTTGCTTGCAAGCGATTTCCGAACCTGTCTTCGAGTCGGTGATAGTTGGGAGTAGTATGATTGATCGATGCCGTGATATCTCCAACATCGGCAAGCTTCAACGTGGTGCTTGCAAGACCTGCCCAGTCATTGTCATTGGTCGGATCAACCACACGAAGTTCATCCACCCACATGGTTGTTGAAAGCTCGTTTGGATACCTCTCCGCCGGATTAGCGATACCAAAACCGAAGAACGTAACACGAGTCATGATCGGATTACCCTTGATTGCAAAGGTACCCTGAGGGTCTCCCGGAACAGAGAACTCCTGTCGGTCATTTGTTCTGCTTTGGTCCCTGCGTTCTTTGATAGCTGTAAGGTCGGAGATCTTGATCCGAAGATCCTGCCATCCGCGAAGTAAGGGGCGCCTGTATTCGTAATAGTTCGCGGAGTCCACACCATAGCGCACAAATGCATATGCCGGTGGCGTTGAGCCTTCGGTGACGCTACTTGGCATCGTATTGTCGCCGTAGATGAAGAAGGCAACTTCTTTGTAGTAGAAGAGATCCCATGGCCGGAAAATGCGCGCAGCAAATCGTTCTTCACCATAACGAAGATTTCGAGCCTTGATCACCAAGGACTGCTCATTGAGATAGAGCTGTTGGTACGGATCCGGATTCTGAAGTTGTTGGGGTGGTTGAACACCCGGTGGCATTGTATAGAAGTCTGGTGCGCTCTGGTTTTCCTCACGGTTCACGTATGCTACTTGGAGCACAGAGTCGGTAGATGAAACATTTGGTTGAAACTGGTGATTGCGCAGCCAATACGAACCAACAACACCCCAGTCAGCGATGGAAACCTTTACCGTGCCACCTTGGAAGTGGACGCGTGCGTATTGGATGTTTGTAAAGAGTGGGTTACCAACCACGGTGTCCGGACGTCTGACCGGGATGCGGAAGAGATACCACCCGGCGGCAGGATTGCCCCCTACTATCTGGGGATTTGTTGATGGATTTGGATTGAGTTGGACTTCGTAACGGAAATAGCTGTTATCAAGAGAGATTGTCTGACCGTTGTTTTTGTTGAGGATCTCCGTGTCCGGGAACTGTCCAAGTTCTGACTGCGTGGAGTTTCCTTCAAAGTTGTTGTATTGAACAAACTGAGACTCATTCTGATTTTGCCGGTCTGCGTTGAAGTCAAATGAATAGTCATCCCGCGCTGGGTCGGATTCTCGATTGAGCGGATCTGGATAGACGACCTTCTCTCGATCATTGGCAAGGGTATCGATACCTCTGTCTTCACCTACATCAATGAGGTTGTTAGCCGGAGGATTGTCTTCAGTGTTGAGGCGCTGATTGGGAATAATATCTTCACTGATCTGACCGAGATCGATGAACATACGAGAGCCTTGCTCATAGGCATCGATCTTCATCATGATCTCGATGTAGTCGATGTTATCGTTATCAAAGTTCGTATTGAATGGCGAGAGCAACCTGAGCATACCACCCCAGATCTTTGGTCGATTCTGTTCGATATAGCTCTGCGTGAATGCCCTCACAGCAAGCGAATCTGCATCATTCCAACGTGGATTCTTTGGATCAAGGAACTCCGGATTGGGATTGTAGATCCCACGTTCGCGAGGTTCAAACACCAATCTGATAGGATTGATGTTGTTCCTACCTTGCGCACGAGCACGATTAGGGTAGACATCTGCCTGTGGCACATCGGGCACGAATTTCTGGTACCAGAAGGTCTTGCCTTTGAACTTCACTGCATTTGTGTCATGATCCCACAGTGTCTCATCTTTTGAAGGAGACGAGTGTTGCCATACTGTTGGAGTAAGACCGAACGATAGATAACGTCGAGCACTTTCGAAGTCATCAACATAGGCAACGGCTTTGCCGGCATCACTGGCAACAGTGGAGGTCCGTTTGTTCGGTGTGGGAGAAACCATTGCCCATTCACCCGTAAAGGTCCATGTTGACTTTTCCTTTGTATCAAGTCCCGGCAATGCATCTAGAGCCCGTGTTAACCACGGTAGTTCTGCATTGAATTTTGCATCGAATCCCATCATGAAGTTCGAGTTTGGCTCTTGGCCAGGCATTACGCGGTCTACGATCGCAGCTTGGTCGTAGTTCATCATCGTCATGCCGATAGATCCGTTCATGCGACGTTTGTTGAACAGAACCATGTCTGCACGCATACCGAGCAACGTTCTCGTTGTGAGATTGAAGATGTCGTTTTGCTCGTATTCAATATTCAAATTGGCATTTGGCAGTGAGGCGCGAGCATTCAGAAGCGACATCGTTCCGGTATAGTAGTCAACGGTATAATCTACGCCCTCACGGAGCGGAGCACCGTCCAGAGTAACGCGTACACTACCCGGAGCGAGCTGATATGCCAGTGGAATGCGATTGCCGGTTGCCGTACCGGCAGCTTCACCAACTAACAAGAAGCGGTCCTTTGCTGTTACGAGTCGAGCTGCTGCATCTGTTGTGTCATAAACTTCATTAAAGACATACTGCTCGGCAAGCTGGGCATTTCCTTTTGAGGCAAAATATTCGCGAATACCTTCCCTAAACGGCTCTAGACTTGGGAACGTAACCTCACCACGCTGAGAGTTAAAGACTGGCGGACGTGCGTCAAATACACCATCGGGCGGAGCGGCACCTGTTCCATTGTTTACCTGATCAATGCGGAAGATTGTTGGGATCTTATCAGGAGCCCCTTCGAGAACATCAGTGGAGTCGTTTGTTGAGCGGTAATACCACATACCGATCTTCGCGTCCTGCGGGTTTACGTTGGCAACGCCAATGTTGTAGATGTTCTTCATCAAACGCTTCCAAAGAAGCTTGAATCCGGGTTGCATCTGCGGACGGGCGATGAGTTTCAGGATCAGCGTATCCTTCTCATTCACTGTATTGGTCAACGTGC
The DNA here is from genome assembly GCA_035299365.1 of Candidatus Didemnitutus sp. GTDB lineage: Bacteria > Bacteroidota > Ignavibacteria > Kapaibacteriales > Kapaibacteriaceae > UBA10438. The sequence goes on along the minus strand of DATGWS010000143.1, from coordinate 3,990 downwards.
CATGATAGAGGTCATCCCTGTTATCCGTGGTTGGACCTTCGGTGCGATATCCAACAGCATAAAACCGGTCGGTCCGAAGATTAAGGATGGTTAGGGTACCAAGGTTATAGTCGATCTCGTAACGTTTGTTGTCGAGGCGCGTGAATCTACCACGCTCGATCGTTCCGGCCTTGATCTCCTGACTCTTGACAGATGCCGGATACGTTTCCCCTTGTAGAGCACGAATGGGTGCTAGATCTGCAATAGCAATTGCCTCGTTAGCCTGTACTTCGCGCAAATCCGTGGTTGACTCCCATACTTCAATCTCTTTGACGACTAATGGAGCCCCTTCTGGAGGAATTACCGGTGTTGTGGATCGGAAGTAGGCACGCCAGATCGGCAAGTAGGCAGTATCCAGGAAGAAGTGGTTACGTGTGTAATCATATGCTCGCACGGTGAACATTTGACGTGCAGAACCGCCACGGGCATTGATGACCTTGCGTTCGCCGCGACGTTGTGATGCAATCGTCTTAAGGTAGAGGGGGCCAAACTGGAAGTCAGCACGGACACCAAAAAGTGTCTGTCCCCCACCAATGAGGGTGCTTTGCGTCTCCAAGTTCACATTGCCGAACTCAACCCGTTTGATGATATCATCATCATAACCTTCGTAGCCAACCTTGAATCTATTGTTGAACTCAAACTGATTGAGTGTGTTCCAGTCTACGTTCATGCGGAACTTGTCGCCAATCCGACCACTAACGTTCACCTGGATGTTCTGATTGAAAATCGGGGCTGACTGCGTTTGTCCAAGGACCGAGGCCGTTCCCAATCGCTGCGTATCCCAACGCCAGCCGGCCTGAACGTTCACTTCGCCATTAACGTTGATGGATACCTCTGGCTTCCCGAAAATCCCAAAGATGGCGTTCTGGGGCAGAGGGATAGTGATGTTTGTAGCCTGGTCTATAAGCTTTGTGAGCTCTGCCGAAGACATTGGCTTCTTCATCTCGTAAGCCAAGAGTGAGGAATCACGCAGTTTCCGCGCCATTGCCTCACGCTGCTGCGTAAGGTAGCCCTCCATCGTGATCGGAACCATTGTCCCCACATCAACTCCGTCGAGCATCTCGCGCAGGGTCACACTATTGAGCAGCGAGTCCACATATCCGAACGATGAATACCCCTTCGGGATCGGGATTGTTCTGTCCCTGCGCTGAGCAGGACTGGTCCCGTAACGTTTAATCGTCGTTGTTGGGTAGTACCTCGGTAGGTCTGTGTTATTCGGATCGCCCGAATCATACATGTCAATAACAACGGGCGGCTTGGTCGAATCCTGTAAAAGGGGCAGGATATACGCAGAAATTGTCCACGATGCAGCCTGAACACAGGCCATATGTAGAGGCTCACCCACGGCATTGGGCCGGGATGAGGCAAGAACGGACGTGGAAAAGGTGATCATGCAAAGGCATGTCACCAGAACCAAAGCCGTCAAAGATGTTCGTTTAGAACCCTCGAACACGTCGGGCAGCTCACCTATGGACTAAAAAAACCGGATCTGCATTCCAACATGGTCATGCAAGCAACGTACCAAATGGTGAGTATACGCCCTCTCCGTGTGAGTTTATGATGTACAAAGATACATCGTGGGTTAGTTTTGCAATTCGCACGAACCACCTGCAATCCTATTGTGTACGGCATGACGCAACGATACGCCCTCGTCCTCCTCTTTCTCTCCATCTCCTCACTCTGTCTGTTGGCAGCGGATTTTTCTGAGTACACGCAACTTGGTCCCCAACAGGTAGCCGCGTTCATGCCCTCCGAGACACGAACGATCATCAACTTAAGTGGACAGTGGCAACGAATGAATGATGGGGTTCCCTTGGAAACGGTTTCTATTCCGGGTTCCTTGGATGCTCGATCACCTGTGATCCTCAGGCGGACAATTCGCATCGAACAGGCTACACTAGGCAAACACACCTGGCATCTTCAAGTCCTCGGGGTGGTTGATGAGATAGAGCTCCGGGTCAACGGGAGATTCATCATGCGATATCCGGGTGGCATGGTGCCATTTGGGATCCGCATTCCGGACAGAGTCCTAGTCCCCGGCACAAATACTGTTGAGCTTGTTGTGTCACCCACGAGCGAACTTACCGCACTTGTGGAAGGATTTGCACGGTCATCGAGATCTCGCCACATGGGGCTCCTGCGTGAAGTGTTTCTCGTCGGCACTCCACATGTGTGGACCAACGATGTTCGAACGCGGAGCACGATCTCGTCGGGCATTGGGTCGATGAATGTAAAGGCCACAATAGTTGGTGGTACAGTAGAGCGACTACTTGGCTCTACCCTTGGCGGTGATGCACTTGCCCAGGGAAAAACCACGGTATCGGTTGAGGCAATGCTGAGATCTCGAGATGGCGGACAGGTAGTTGCGCGGACGGGATCAACCTCAGTAACGATCGAGCGCTCCAGACAACAGATTGTCAATTTCCAGATGTCTGTTTCTAATCCGCAACGTTGGAGTGTTGCCTCGCCGAATCTCTACGACCTTGTTGTGAGGATCGAACGAGATGGGCAACTCATTGACATCTATGAAACACCGGTTGGATTTCGTTCAATTGGTGTTGTTAGCACTGACCGAGGCCGTCAGATCTCGATCAACGACTCGATCGTACCGATATATGCCGTTGACTATGTTGACGACTATCCCAACCGCGGACCATCGATGTCGTGGCGCCAGATGGAGCTCGATGTATCCCTGATGAAGACCCTTGGTGTGAACGTGGTACGTGTCCGCAATGGAAGCCCTCATCCGTATTTCCTCAGTCTTTGCGACAGATACGGACTTATGGTAATGGCGGAGCTGCCAACATCAGACGTTCCATCAGATATGATCCTCCAAGAAGAACTCCTTGCACGGTATCGAAATGCATCTGAGCGGTCTATCACGTACTTGGACACCCATCCGTCTGTTATTGCAATTGGTCTTAGTGACGGACTCGAAGAAGGATCCGATGCCGTGGCCCAGTACCACGCCGATCTTGTACAGGTATATCGGAAGCTGTCCACAAAGATGTTGTTTAAGGTTGTTCCTGCCGGACTCTACGATCGTACGAGCGAAGGCGGATTCGATATCATCGTTGTCAGGTTCAGCACAACTCAAGACCGTACTCGATTTGAACGTATCGTTCAGGCATTGCCAAAAGCCTTCCGCTCCGCTGCCGTTCTCACAGAGTTTGGCTCTCGCCTCTCACCGAGCAACACCAATGGTTTCAGCGACCCGCTCTCAAATGAGGCCCAGGCTCTTGTTGTCCGCGACTGTTTTCGTGCATCAATGTCGGCCGGACTTGCCGGAGTGATGATATGGTCCTTTGTGGACTATTCGCTCGAGCGACCAACAATGTTGGTTGACCACTATGACGCCTATGTCTGTACGTCTGGACTTCTGGACGTGTGGCGTCAGCCACGCATTTCTTATGCAATGCTAAAGTCACTCATCAATGATGAGAAGGAGCCCCTTCTTCAAGCTCGTGATGCCGCCTTTGACACGCCGCTCGTATTTATTGCTGCGGGTATCATCCTTGCATTGATCATGACCTTCTTGATCAATCGCTCTCGCCGATTCCGCGAGTACCTGCTTCGTGCCATTGCCCGTCCGTACAATTTTTATGCAGACATCCGAGATCAGCGCATCCTGTCTGCTGTTCAGACATCGTTCCTGGGAATCGTTATTGCCAGCTGCGTAGGACTTGTCATTTCATCACTGCTGTATTATGTGCGGGTTGATGCAGAGATCGAGTACCTGCTCCACCTACTCATCCCATCCAACGTTGCCTATGACGTTGTTCGGTTTGTTTCGTGGAGACCAACACTTGCTGTCCCTCTGTGGTCTGCAGTGGTTATGGGGCTCTTCGTTTTCGCTGCATTCCTCCTTCGTGTAGGCTCGATGTTCATAAAGGCTCGAATCTATTTCCGAGACACTCTTACGATTGTTGTCTGGTCGGCATTACCACTTGT
>DATGWS010000142.1:0-5380 GCA_035299365.1 Candidatus Didemnitutus sp. | reverse complement strand
CACGTGTCGATCGCCTCTTGGATGTCGCCCTTCGTTTCAGCGAGCGTCTTTCCCATTTCCCGCGTCATGATCGCAGCAAGCTCATCCTTCCTGCGCGTGAAGATGTCGCCCGCAACACGCAGAATATCTCCGCGCTTCGGTGCCGGAAGCAGTCGCCACTGCTTGTAGGCAGCAGATGCGGCATCAACTGCGGCCGCAACATCATCAGCCGACGAAAGCGGAAACGCCCCGATCACATCCGTGGCATCAGCAGGATTGAGGTTGTTGAATGTGCGACCGGTTGAGGATGGAAGCCATAGATTTGAGACGAAGTTCTTCATAGTTACAGAGTTACAGAGTTTCAGAGTTACAGAGTTACGGAGTTACGGAGTTACGGAGATACGGTGTTACGTTCTCTTTCTCTGTGGAGGCACAAAGATCGTGAAAAGGACATTGTGGAACTCCGAGCTCTACATGCTACATCGCAAGAATGGTGATAAGCCCCGTATCGAACTTTACGATGTACAGTCCTGGGGGTTGGGGAAGTGATACCGTAGTTCCGGACCCTTCTAAACAGATTCGACCAAGGGCGTCGAGTATGGTCCAAGATGGTGTATCTGAGGTAGAGGCATGTTTGGTGAGATCGATGCTTCTCGAGGTTGTAGCGAAGCGATCGGGATGCTGTGTCAGTGTGTTGTCATCAACAGAGGTTGTTGCATCAAACTCAAAGAAGAAGACCCCGCTATTTGAGCCGATGAGCCATTCTGTGGATGATGTACGATGCACGGAATAGAAACTTGGAACCCATGGTAGATCATTGATCTGGTCCATAATGCGATAGGTGGACACGGAATTCTCACGGACTATATGGACGGTTCCGTCACCAACAACTAATGCTAGTGTGTCACCACTCCAGCCGCCATAAGGGAAGGGGCTGTCAATAATGTGTCGAGTAGACAGCCGAGTTCGGCGATCATACCGTACATAACAGGCTGGGTTAAACACTCCCTCCATTTGCGTAGCACCATAGAATACGTATACCACGTGTTGACCAACTCGGACGATAACCGGTGATTGGTATCCGCCAGGAAGACCGGCAGGAGGCGGAATAGTGTTTACATCCCGATCCATTTTCACTTCAAACATGAGGGGTTGAGCAGCTGAGCCTCGATACTTGCTCAGGTACGTTGTTCCATCAGGCATGGTTGCGCCAGGCATGTGCATGGCGGAGCTGCCAATTTCAGTGTTGGGCGTCAGCTCATCAAATGTTAAACCATTGAGATAGCCAAAGTGCGCCTTTGCAGAATCTGTCCACGTTATCTCCGTACCATTCGTGGTATCCCGGCGTGTAACGATATAGCTATGAGCAGCCGCAAGTATCCGCCCATCAGGTAAGGGATTGAGAGAGGTTGGTACCATCTCTCGATTACCGCTTTGTATGAGTTCGCTCTCCCACAAGCCCCATGCACCGGACCGATATATTTTCTGCCTAGATCCGATATACATCGTGTCATTTATGACAAGCCTCTGTGCGTACATGCCTGTCGTGGTTGGGGGCATAGCTCCTTCACCGGCGATGAACGAACATGTGAGTGAATCCTTGGTTCGACGAAATCTGTGGATGGACATGGGAGTTGAGGAGTCGTTCTTAGCGAAGGCATAGAACTCAGGTCCGTCTGCTGATCTGATCAAGGATGAGAATCCGCTGCGCGTACACAAGGTAGAGTCCTTGTAAACGGTAAACCGTTGCGCCAACGCGTCGATACAGGATGCAGAAGCAAGAACGATAAGGAAGACGAGGCGAATACCTATAAGCATTGTATACCCCTTATTTGTGGTGACCGATGTCACGAACATACGGCCTGAAAGCACAAAGACGTGTTGACCCCTTTTCACACGTTTTGAGTGACCAAAGTGCCTACCATTTCAGTATTTTTCGGAATCATGATCACGATGTTTTGGGAAGACCATAACGCGCCGCACATCCATGCGTTTTATGGCGAACATTCAGCTTCGATCATGATAGAGTCGGCAGAGATATCCGCCGGTGCGTTACCACCTCGAGTGACGAAGTTAGTCAGGGAATGGATAGAGCTCCACCGAGAGGAATTGAGGGAGAACTGGGATCTATGCCGAAGGCATGAGAATCCAAAGCGCATTCCTCCTCTAACGTAAGGTCATACAATGTATACGGTAGAACCATGGATCGTAACCGGTGTCCGACCGCTCTTGGGCAGAACATTGGAAGTTGAGTTCCGGGATGGAACAACGGGATCAGTCGATCTGCATGAGCTGATCTACAGCAGCGATGCCGGAGTCTTTGAAGCGTTGCGTGATGATGACGAGTTCGCTCGTGTCTTCATAGAGCACGGGGCCGTTACGTGGCCATGCGGAGTTGATCTAGCGCCGGACGGGATGTGGGCGGAGATAACGGGGAAAGACCCCTTTGAAGTATGACATCATGACGTTATGAGATTATGACGTTATGACATTATGACGTTATGACATTATGACGTTATGACGTTATGACGTAATCGTGTCATACCGTCATAATGGTCATACCGTCATACCCGTCATACCGTCATTATCGAAAGACTTCATATTCCGGCTCTATATCGCCCCTTGCAATACGTTTGAGTTTGCCTTGGGCTAGAGTGCGTCTGATTGGAGAGAGGCGTTCGTAGAAGTAGATGCCGTTGAGATGGTCGATCTCATGTTGCATTACGCGTGAGAGGAGTCCGCCTACTTCCATTCGTTGTTCCTTCATGTGACGGTCCAGGAAGCGGACTTGAATCTCGCTTGGACGGATCACAACATCCCGAAAGTCCGGAAGACTTAGGCAGCCTTCTTCGAATTCCTCTTCGTTATCAGAGAAGGCTTCGATAACTGGATTGATAAGAACGAGTGGACCTTCTGCGTCTTCGTCTTCTTCAACATCGGAGATATCGATAACGGTAAGGGAGAGCCCCTTACCAACTTGATTTGCTGCAAGGCCGATGCCGTTGGCATTGTACATCGTTGCGAACATATCATCGATTAACGCGTTGAGTTCATCACTCAGATCGGGGATCTCGATGGTTCGTTGTTTGAGGACGGGGTGGTTATATGTGTAGACGGGGAGGATCATGCAACGATATCGAGGAGCTGTTTGATATCCTCGAGGACATAGTCCACATCCTTGAGGTCTTGGTTTCCAAAAGAATCACCGTATTGCGCAAAGGCAGTCTTCATCCCGGCATTTCGTGCACCGAGCATATCGCGTTCTGCCCAGTCACCAACCATGATGGCATTTTCCGGGGCTACATCCAATCTGCTCAGTACGGTTGTGAATGGTAGGGGGCTTGGCTTGCGCTCACCTGTATCGTCAAAGGTCACAACCACATCGAAGAAATGGTGGTAATTAATGAAACACAGTCGAAGCCATGCCTCGCGTGTAGGGGCATCACTGAGGATGCCAAGCTTGATACCGCGACGGTTGAGCTGCATGAGAGTTGCCGTTACATGCGGATACGGCTTGAGTGCTGCTTCGCGTGCTCTGCGGTAGGCGATGATGCCGGCAGAAATGATACGCGGATCTACGTGACCTAACACGTCCGTAAGGAGTCGGTCGAAGACCTGTTGGTACTCAATCCCCAACTCCTTGTAAATGCTGTCGATATGCTCCTTCACCTGATCATACGTCAGGTTCAGACCGGCATCCATCATTGCACCGATAGCAGCATCCACAGCCTGACGTTTCATGGCCATGAAGTCCACAAGCGTGTTGTCGAGGTCGAATACAACGGCTTTGATCATATGGCAAAGTTACGCAGTTACTCAGTTACGGAGTTACCCAGCTACGCAGTTACGTAGTTACGCAGTTACTCAGTTACGCAGTTACTCAGTTACGTAGTTACTGTGATACGGAAATGGCTAAGGGCCTGTATTACGTCGGGTGGCGAGGATTATCGACGTTAGCAGATGACGGGTATCTGCAGCGAGTTTTAGCAATGTGTCGGTGTTTTCTTCAGAAATAGCGGTTGGATCGTTGTGCAATAGACCGATCCAGAAGTAGAATTCGGCCAATTCCTTTTCTGCGACTTTGAGTTTGTGAACAAAGTCCCTCCGAGATTCTGCGAATTTTGCCTCTCTGATGTTTGCGCCGACTGATGTTCCCGCTCGATACAGTTGTTGAAGCGCACTTCTATCGACCCAAACATCAGGCGCCAGGGTGTGACAAACCCTACGGACACAGCGCGCGAATTCGACAGATCTGTTCTGTAGAGGCCCGTCGCTCAGAGGTTTGAAGTATATGTCGGGTTCTTCCATCCTGGTACGTGTTTCCCCACACGAAAAACGTGACATCATGAATTGACGTAACTGCGTAACTGAGTAACTGCGTAACTGAGTAACTGCGTAACTGCGTAACTATGTAACTGTGTAACTCCGTAATTTCCCCACATGACACTTACAGAAAACATCGTTGAGCAGATCAAGACTGCCATGAAATCTGGCGACAAGATTCGCCTGGAAACACTTCGCTCGTTGCGGGCGGGAATCCTTGAGTTTGAAAAGAGCGGTATTGGACGCGAGATGACGTCGGATGATGAGTTCAAGATCTTGAATTCGGCGGCCAAGAAGCGCAAGGATTCCATTGAACAATTCGAAGCGGTTGGATATACGGACCGTGCGAATACGGAACGCACAGAGCTTGCAATCATCATGGAGTTTCTGCCGGCACAGATGTCGGAGGATGAAGTGCGTGCTGCGGTGAAAGAGCTCGCTGCTTCGATCGGTGCAACACAACAAAGTGACTTCGGAAAACTCATGGGCGCGGCAACAAAGGCGCTGAAAGGCAAGGCTGATGGGTCGTTGATTCAAGCCGTTGCCAAACAGCTTTTGAGCGGTACCTGACGATGATCGCATCGGAACGTGAACTGCTGGAAACGGCACTCGAAGAACTTGAGTTTCCGCGCGTCCTCGAGGCGATCGCTCGTAATTGTGTGTCTGATGCGGGATCAGAGCGGATGTTGCAACTGCGTCCTTCAATGGTTGCAGAGATATTGCGGGCCGACCTCGATCGTGTAGGTGAGATCCTTGATATGATCGCAATGGGAGAATCCATCCCGTTCGATCGCATGTCGGATGTAAGGGGGCTCCTGTCTCGCACCCGCATCGAGGGCAACTTCCTCTCAGCGCCGGACATGCTTAAGGTACTGGAGGCTCTCCAGACATCACGGAACCTGAAGTCGTTCTTCAGAGAACGTCACGCCCGCTGCGAGCAGGTGCTAACGTTCTGTGAGCCCCTTGTCGAAGATCGTGTCCTGGAAAAACATATCACCGATGCGATCGATGATACGGGGAATGTGCGCGATAATGCGAGCAGAGAACTGCTAAACATTCGCAGAGAGATCCATGAGCT
>DATGWS010000141.1:0-20304 GCA_035299365.1 Candidatus Didemnitutus sp. | reverse complement strand
GGCGGAGTGAAGTGGGCGTCCGTTATTGGTGCGTTCACAGTGTAGGTTGCGCGCATGGTCATTGAATAGATGCTGTTCTGAACCCGTGTGATGCTTGGCATCTTTACACCGGAAACCGTTGTGAACTCTTCATACTTCTCTGTAGTGGTCAAGAGCCCCTGTTGGGTCTGCTCGTCCTTCTCCAGACGGGAGACAAGCATCGTTGCTTCATCGATGTAGTATCGATCGGTGCGGCCAAACGGACTGGTAGTTTCAACAAGGATCATCCCGTCCCGCTTGCCCTTTACCGTTACGGTATATCCATCGGTGATGATCGTTGCAAAAGGGAAGATTCGGGCTTCGAGGATGAGCTTGGCGGACTCGTCCTTGCTTTGTTCTCCGGCAGGACCGTTCATCATGGAGACCCATGCCGAGGATCCGTTGATCCACTGCGCCTGTTTCATCATTCCAAGATCTAACACCAGCATCTCCTTGTTTGGCACAGCTACCGTGCGCTCAAAGGTTCCGTTCATGTCCCTACCCTGCATCTTCATTTCCACTGTGCCCTTCACAACAACGTTCGTTATTGCGTCAACGGCGGCGCGTCCGCCCAAGGCTTCGACATACTTGTCAACGAGCTGCTGGGCCGACATATTCACGGGCTCCAACGCTGCTGCAACTGCAGGTTCAAGATCGAGTGTGAAATCCTTGATCGGTCCGAATTGTTCAAGTTTAGAGCGTACGTCCGGACTTCCTACAACGATGAGTCGAAGGTTGAACATGTTGAGATACCTGCTCGCAGCCTCTTGAATATCACCTTCACCAAGCGCTTGAATACGAGATGTGTAGTTGATCACATGGTCAATAGATACATCGTTCAGCCATGCGTTCTGCAAAACGGCAGCAACCGTGCCCGCACGTTCAAACGCAATTTGATACTGTCCCACTTCAGTGGCTATACGTCTACGCAATGCCTCTTCTTCCGGGCCTTCGCCGGCGAGCTTGCGGAGCTCTCTGTAGATAACCATGATCGCAGAGTCTGTTACCGCTGTGCGAACTTCGGATCCAAGTGCAATACGGTTGTAGCGACGTCCGCGTGTGAGCGTAGAGAATGGCGAATACGTGTACGAGTATGTCTCACGAAGTGTGTTGAACAGCATGCTTCCAAAGCCACCGCCAACGTAACTCACCATCACATCCGTTGCATCGTAGTCGGGTGAGCTCACTGCAGGCCCTACGGCAGAGACAACAATAGTACTCTGCACAGATCCCTTGCGTGGCACGAAGTAGACGCCGGCTGGTTCCGTAGTCATCTTTGGGAAGTCAACTTCTGGGCGAGTTCCCTTTTCCCACGACGTGAAATATTTCTTCAGGAGGTCACGTGCTTCTTTCTCCGTGATGTCTCCAACGATAGCAATGGACGACGAGTTCGGTCGGATGTAGTTGCTATGGAAGGCAACCACGTCTTCGCGTGTAACAGCTTCAATGGTCTCTTTAGAGGTTCGGCGTGCAAGAGGGTTATCCATTCCATAAATAACCTTGCGCGATAGCGCAGAAGCGATCTCCATTGGACGTGACCGTCTGCTTTGCACACTCGCCTGGTATTGCTGCTTGAGTTTTGCAAGTTCCTGCTCATCAAACGTTGGTTCGCGCAGCTGTTCGCTCATAATGGAGAGCACCGTGTTGGTGTGCCGTTTGAGGAACGACGCATTGATGTTCATCGACTCACCGGCCGTAGACACAGAGATGCTTGCACCAACGCCATCGAGGGCGTCTGCGATCTTCTGTGCAGTCCGATTCTTTGTGCCCTTACCAAGCATATCACCTGCAATAGCCGCAGTTCCTTCCTTGCCGGCCGGATCGTATGCGTCTCCACCTCGAACTGCAAGACTGAACGTTAACGTTGGCTGCTCGTGGTTCTCAATGAGATAGACATGCAGTCCGTTGGAAAGCGTGAACTCTTTGTAGTCAGGAAACTGAAACGCTGTGCCCGGAAGCGCATTTGGGCGAACATTCAAGTCCGGCGGGTCAAGTTTTTCGGACTTCGGCGTTTCATCAATAGAGGAAGGGGCTTGCGTTGTTGCAGATTTCTTTCCCTTCTTCGTTGATTTCTTTTTCGATGTCTGTGCACCTGCATCAAACGAAAGGACCATCACAAAACTCAGGGCGATCAGCGCGATTCGGTACATGGCAGTAGATGTTGTGTTGGTAGTCATGGTTCACCCCTTTACTGGCAAGTAGGTGAGAACAACGCGTTCGTTTGTTCCAAAGACTCTCTTTGCAACGCGTTGGATATCGGCCTTGGTGACCTTCTGATATTTTGCCATTTCTTCGTTAATAGCGCCCGTGGACTTCTCAAAACGATAGGCGTTTGAGAGTGCTAGTGCCTTTTGGTAGACACCCATCAGCCCCTCTACCATTTCGGCTTCCTTGATGTTCTTTGCCTTGGCAAGTTCTTCGTCTGTGATGCCATCTCGAATCACCCGTGCGATCTCTGCATCAATAGCCTTTTCTACATCTGCAAGCCCCTTACCTGGTGCTGCAATACCAACGTAGAATGCCATGCCGGAATATTCGCGTTGCATGATGGAGAGAGAGGCTTGGACAGCAATCTGCTGACTGTCAACGATAGAACGATAAAGCCGTGAAGACTCCCCATCGGCCATGATCGAACTCAGCAGATCTGCAGCATAAGCATCCGGATCTGTCATTGGCATTGCCCTGTACGATACAAAGAGGGCCGGGAGTTGGGCCTTGGGATCATTGATCGTCTCGCGTACTTCGCCTGACATCGCAACAAACTCATTGATCACCGGACGTCGAGGTTCCGGTGCCTTCGGATATCCACCAAAGTAGGCGTTGATCGTTTCACGTACGAGTGTTTCATCGAAGTCACCGCTTACAACGAGCACGGCGTTGTTAGGCTGGTAAAACGTATCGTAGAACGCTTTGAATTCCGCTATGGACGCACTGTCAATGTGTTGCGCAGAACCGATTGGAGACCACTGATATGGAGTACCCTTAAACAACACCGCCTGCGATTTCTCCATCCAACCCCCATAGGGAGCGTTGTCATATCGATTCTTGCGTTCTTCTTTCACAACGCCGCGTTGCGTCTCCACACCAATGGTATTCACGTGAAGCTTCCGCATACGTTGAGCTTCGATCCAGAGGGCAAGACGAATCTGGTTCGATGGTAGAACAAAGTGGTACACCGTCTGGTCGTTGCTCGTGAAAGCATTGAGCTGTCCGCCAGCCCCATTCACCATCTTATCAATCGTTGAACGCTCAATGGCATCCGTTGATTCGAACATCAGGTGTTCAAAGAAGTGGGCAAAACCCGTACGGGCCGGGTCTTCGTCTCTTGAGCCCACCTTGTAGTGGACAACTGTGGCAACAACGGGAGCCGAATGATCCTCGTGGAGGATCACATGGAGGCCGTTCGGTAGGTCATACTCTTTGAAGGTAAGGGGCTTTGTTTGCGCCATGGCCGACAACGAGAGACCTAGGATGGCAACAGCAATGGCTGCGATCCGTGAGGTCGGACGATTCATAGGGAAGTATTCTCGATCGAAGTGAAACGGAACGGAAGATTACGAAGGAAGAACGGAATTCGTGCAGAGACGAGTGCCAGCAACGTGAGAATCAATCCAACAATTGGCACCGGATCTCCAATGGTCGCATAGAGTGTACGCTCGGTATTGCGCTGAACGCCCACAACAACTGCCCCCTGCGTCATGGGTTCAATGGCTGGATGTGGGTCTTCCGAGCCATCGGAACGAATAATTCCGCTCACTCCGGAGTTAGCACAGCGAATAACATTTCGGCGTTGTTCGATCGCGCGCATTCGAGCAATGTCGTAGTGCTGCTCCGGACCCCAGGTGCCATTATACCATGCGTCATTGGTGATGACGCATAACACGTCTGAGCCATTGTTCACAAGATCACGCGCTACTTCGGGGTAGATCGATTCGATACAGATGATCGTGCCGATCCGAGCCAGTGTATCGCTTCCCTTCACTACCGGGAGTGGGATCCTGGTTTGCCCCTTACCCCATGCCGAGATCCCTACACCCCATTCGATCCACGACATAGCAAACGTAAGCTGGTCGGCAAAAGGAAGGCGTTCAGCGAAGGGCGTAAGCATGGACTTGCGATGTACCGGAACGTCGCTCTTACCAGCATTGATCATCATGGCCGCATTAAAGGCATCAAAACGTAGGTCCGGATCCACCTTGGACTGACGAGCAGAAGGGGGCGCTTCACCCGGAGCATAGATCATGATGTCTGCATATCCCGTCAACAAGCTGAGCTTGGAGGTATCTACCCACGTACGCAACTCTTCCCACTCCGGAATAAACCGGGGATCTCTGATGGTGAACGGAATGGCCGTTTCGCTCCATACCACTACGTCGGCCTCGGCGCTCTTGCTACGAATTGAATCGGTCAACCAGCGATGCGTTTGAACTTGCAAACGCGTATCCGACCACTTATCCCACGGATCTTCATTTGGCTGCACGATCATCGCCGTAAAATCCTTGGTAAAGGGGGCGATGTGGTTTGCCTTCCACATCCCAACACTGAACCACGTAATGAGTACTGCACCAAGAGCAAGGGACAGACGAGTAACAGACCGCCCTCTGCTTCGTTGCATCAAGAGATAGACAAGTATTGAGTTCACTCCTGCGATGAGGAAGGATAACCCATAGACGCCTATGATATCTGCGATCTGCGCGAACGGTGTTTGTACAAGTGTATAGCCTGTTGTGAGCCACGGATATGACGCATCGGTCTGTCCATGCAACCATTCAAATCCGGCAATGGAGGGAGGCGTCATTGCCAACATCCAGCCTACTCCCAGTCTGCGTCGTATTGATGCAAGAGCAACAAAGGGTAGCATCAGGAAGAACGGATGGAAGAGCCAGAGCGCAATCCCACTCGCAAAGAGGTAGGGATCGGTGCGTTCTTGCCATGAGCACACCCACCAGTTCGTGATGCCGTGATAGATCACAAACGTTACGTAGAACCATGCCGCGATGGACCATCGACGTGACGATCGCGCATTCTCCCCAACGGCAAGCAAGAGTGGGACAAAGGCGATAAATGCTAACACTCCGGCAAAACCATTGAGGACCTGCGGGAATGCAAGGCCAAGGAGCAGGCCACTCAAAGCTGCGCGAAGAAACGGATTACGTAGTGTGGTTGACATGGGTGGCCCAAAACTACGAACCGCTCCTGCGCCAATTGGCACAGGAGCGGTTCGATGAAAAGCAAACTCGAGAGCGAATTACTTCGCGATCGTCACGTTCTTCGATACGATCATGCCGTTACTGCGAAGCACAAGGTTGTAAGAACCAGATGCAAGCGTTCCGGCTTCGATGGTAGCGTTGTGTGTTCCGGCGGCAAGAGAGGCGTTCACAAGTGTGAGCACTTCTTGACCAGCCATGTTCACGAGAACGAGTTGGACATCACCAGCTGAAGCGAGTGTAAAGGAGACCTTCGCATCGTTTACCATTGGATTTGGCATAACGTCAGCAAGCATAAGACCGTTGCCGTCCGTACCGATCGTTACGTTCACTTCTTGCGAAGCTGAACGAGCGCCGTCCTTATCAACTGCTGTGAGACGATATGCATAGGTACCGGCTGCGAGGTCGGCATCCTTGATGGCATAGTCACGACGAACAGTGGAGCTTCCCGAAGCAGGAATTGTGCTGATCGTTGCGAAATCTGATGATGACGTCATGTCACCAGCCTTGGCGCTGAGAAGCGTTGCACGAGACACATCGAAGTGATCCGTGTTCTTTTCAGAAACCGTTGACCAGAACACGTCAACATCATTACCGCGTGCCTTGGCATCGAAGTCCACGAGTTCAACAGGGACAAGTCCGCCGCCGTTGGATTCGAAGAAGTCGAAGATACCACGAACGATACGCTCAACGCCTGTGCGAGGTGCTGTACGTGCATAGTGACGCCAATCAACACCAAGGTAGACGGTGTTCGTAGTGATTGCGGCCGTTGCTGTACCCATGATGGAGTCTAGCGTTGTGCGATCACCCTTGCGATACGAATATGCTGCGTTAGCGATACCCGGCGTAGTTGGATCAGAGTAAATGCGAACAAGTGCAGGAGTTGGCTCGGCATCGCCGAAGAAACCAGTACGGCTTACAAAATCTGTCGTGCCACGAGCGATCGCTCCACCGTCTACACGCTTGCCGCTGTAGTTTGGTGTTGCCGGTGTACCCGGAGCTTGGTTCACTGCGCGCAGAACGCGCTGGATGAAGTTGATATCGCTTGTTACTGTAGCACCGGAATGTTGAGCAGGAAGGTTCTGGCCAGAGATGGCAAGATTCTTCTTGTTGCCCGGAATACCGGCTGCTGCGAAGTTGCGAATATCGTCGCGCTCTGAACGAGTAAGTGCTGACTGATCGTGCGACCAGAACATCGTGTGATACATCGTGTAATCAACCGAACGTGTTGCCCATGCATTACGCTCGAACACGTCGTAGTCGTAGATGTTATTCGACGGGTCATTACGATAACCGAGCGATCCAAGTGCCTTCTGAACGCTGTCGCTATTCAAGCGGCCAACGATCTCGTTCTGCGTAGGAGTACCTGAGAGGACATCGTTTGCAGAACCACGAGCCGAAACAAGAATGCGCTTCGTTGACTTGCGGAGGTAGAAGCGAACAACCTTGGAGTATGTATTGTTCGGGTTGAATTCGTCAGACGATGTTGTTACCTCTACGCGGTAGCGTGGAGTTACGTTGATCATCGTGCTGGCAAAACGTGTTGGTACAGTATATCCCGGAAGACCGAAATACGTTTGTGGCGTCCATGCCGGAATGTTGAACAATACATCCTTTGATTGACCAGAGGAGAGTGCTGTAGTCACTACACGATCGACCACCGGAGTTGCATTCCATGTAGGTACAACAGCGTTTGTATTATTCGAAACAGCTGTTTCGAGGTATACACGAACGCGGATCGGCGAATTTGTCGTGGAAACTGCACCGTTGTTCTGAATGCGTGCAGTTACGTCTACAGGTGCCGTTGTCATGATATACTCGGCGTCATTCGTCACACCAAGAGCATCACGGTAAGCGCCCGGCTTAAGGATGTCTACTACTTCGAGATCGCTAACAAAGAGACGACCATCGAATTCGTCGGCACCGATATCATAGCCGAGACCTGCTTGACCACGAGCATTGCCATCAATGTCCATCGTTGTTCCGGCAAGGCGTGCACCACGATTGTTCAGGATAGAACCGATCGGAGGTGTTGGAGTAACCTTCACACGAAGTTTCTGATTAGGAGCAACACCGAGATAGACGTGCTCAGCAACAAAGTCGCCAAGTACGGAGCTCACATCTTGTGCAGTCCAGTTTCTCCATTGTGCGATCGAAGCAAACTCCGTCTGTGTACCAGCTGAAACCAGTTCGCTTGTGTGGGAGATCTCTACAAATCGGGCGATACCTGCATTTGGCGTCCAGAATGCATTGCGGTCTGAGATAAGGGCCCCAGGTGCCGTATTTGGAAGGTACCACGTATTGACACGACCGTTACGGAAGACTGTTCCTTCGTAGAAGATCGCAGAATGTGTAGTAGCGGCTGCATTCGCATTACCAAGCAAGGCAATGGCATTGTTCATGATCACCGGTGTATTAGCATTCTGGATGCCTACACCAACGATATTTGCCGTGCCAACGATGTTATCATTTCCAATAACGATCGTGTTGTTTACTACGGAGTCGGCAAGAGTGAAGTACGTAGGAATGAATGGCGTTACCAAGGCTGTGAGCGGGTCAGCAGAAGCTGCACGACGCGTCCAGAGATGAATACCGGCCATGTTCGTTGCCGTTGTACCACGTGCGAGGCCCCAAACAGCATTGCTTGAGATGTAGGTATGCTCAGGCTTGTTCGGGAAGCTTACGGTACCAGCTTGAGTGCGCGGGCCGAAGCCTTTGTTCGTGCTGTTGATGGACTGGAAGTCATTGCGAGCTTGTTCAACAACAATACCGCGACTCCATGTATTACCGCGTACACTGCTGATCTCATTGCGCGAAATGTTGAGGTTCATATTGTTATAACGAACCTCGCCACCGGCAATGATACCTGCACAATCACCTTCAGATCCACCCGTTGCCGAACCTACGTTGTAGATACGGTTTCCGGTGATCTTTACGCCATCTTCATAAGCAGCGAAGATACCGGCACGACGGACGTTGTAGATCAGGTTGTTCGAGATCTCTGTGCCCGCATTGTAATACGCACGGAAGTCATTGATACCAGCCTTGATGAGGGTACCAATACCAATCGACACGATACCATAACCGAATCCATTGATCTCGTTGTTCATGAACTTGTTGTTCGTGTTGATCAACGTGTCCAGGTTACCCAGGTTGTCAGGATTGATTGTATCGCGTTGTGTGATACCGGATGTATAGCTGATGGTTGTGCTACGCGTGTTGCCTTCAAAGCGGAATTGGTTCGAACCGGAGT
The DNA here is from genome assembly GCA_035299365.1 of Candidatus Didemnitutus sp. GTDB lineage: Bacteria > Bacteroidota > Ignavibacteria > Kapaibacteriales > Kapaibacteriaceae > UBA10438. The sequence goes on along the minus strand of DATGWS010000141.1, from coordinate 11,826 downwards.
TGAACTGCACCTGTGGAAGGGAGGTAGCATAACTAGGAGTTACACCATCGGCGTTATTAATGATACAGTTCTTGACTTGGATGTTCGAGGAACCCGAACCAAGGTAGAACACAGAAACAAACGGCGATGGGAACGACGGAACAACTGTTTTGCGCATCGTGAACCGAAGTGACTTCTGTGCACCACCGTCAAAGGTGATGTAGCCTGCAGAATTTGCATTCTGAGCATTTCCGAAGTACGTCTGACGCTGGATGGCATTGATGTTGGCCGGATTGATGTTCTGACCGAACAGCACACCGATACCTGACTCCGTAACCATGTTGATGGTGACCGAAGACTTATTGATCGAACGCTCAAGACTTGGCTTGAAAGTAAGAGTGTTCGTTGAGCTCAGGCCGATGATGCGCGATGAAAGATCGATCGCAGCATTCGTGATGCCCGTACTTGTCTGCGTATACGACGCATCCGTGAATTCAAACGTAACGGAAGCACTCATACCACGGAGGTACAGATCATTAAGAGCTGCATCAATCGTAAGGTAGTTACGTGGTCCCGGCTTTGTTGTGCCAATCGTATACACACCGGCAAGGTTCGACTGGACCGTACGATCCACACAGATCTCATTGTTCGTGGTGATCGGGTCACCAGGATATTCAACACGGAAGCAGAAGCGATATTCTCCACCTTCTGTTGGCGTGAAGGCCGGGAAGGTGTAGATGGCCTTATTGAACTGACCGGCAGCGATGTCCGGCACGATTCCCGGTTGGTTGTATACTACCAAGCCAGAGCCAATTCTCGTAACGATCAGGCGAACAGGAACGTTTGAAAGATCCTGGATACCATTATTCTCATAAATGGCTTCTGGACGGAATGGACGGTTTGCAAAGAGCGCTTGTGTACCATTCGGAACTGTTACCGAACTAATCGCTGGCTCTTCGTTATACCCAACCTCAAATATCCACTCTGGTGAACCTGGACGAGGCATACAATCGTTGAACGGATTCTCGTCAGGGAACGGCGTGATCAGTTCTGCACAGACAGTTGCCTTGTAGAGTCCTACCGGGTGGCCACCACCGAATGGAATGAAGTTGTTGAAGGCCTGCGTAAGGCGCCCTCCCGGAACAACATTCTCATTCAGCACGATCGTATCGCGATAGACTTCCGTTCCTAATGGGCCAGTCAATACTGCAACACCACGGAAAGACTTCACGGTGTCTAGGCCAGAGTTCTGGAAGATCGCTTCAACCGGAATTGGAGTTGTGTTCGGATACTTGTATCGACGTGGCAACTCATTTGTTTGAGGGGATCGAATACCACGCGTTGCGATATCTCTATTAACAGCGATTGTAAATGACCGCGTGTAAACGTTACTGCAACTGTTTGCGGCACCGAGAGATTCAACAAGAAGGGTGTATTCGCCACCGATTGCAGTAGTTGTATTCAGTGCACCTCCGGCACCGGCCAGTGGACCTGAAGCCACCGTAGGTGAGGAGACGAATGTAGCTGGGAATGTACCTGTAGAAGGGCCTGTTGCAGTCCAGTCGGCCGAGTACACAGTGTCAGTGATCGGGAGTGGTCCGATCATGCGGTACTTGATCGTGAAGGTCTGGTTCGCCCTACCAGCGCGAAGCCACATGCTTGGCTTTGGACGTGCGGTAGTAGAACCGTCGTAGATGTTGCCCTTTGGCAGAATATTGAAGTTCTCCGGTGTGTCGTCAGGGAAGGACGAGACGAAGTCACCAATGATGTCAATGTTGTAGTCTTCGCACTCACCCTGAACAAAGCCAGGGAAGACGCATGGATCCTGTGGGCATACACCCTGATAGGACATGAAGAAGACACGAAGACGAGTGATACCCGTTCTGGCCGTACATGGGATGGTAAGCGAAGACGTCCATGGACTTGTGCTGAATACATTATCCAATGCACAAAGAAGACGTTCTTGCGCAGTAAAAATGCCATCTTGGTCAAGGTCGATCCAGATCGAATAGGCCTTCGAAGAGAAAGCATTCGTGAGAATCTGAACCGTCAGGGGTGTGTTACGAGCAGCCACGATGTTTCTGGCTGTGTAATATGAATACCCCGTCTGATTCGCATAGTCACCACCAGGCGAGCTTAGCGAGAACGTTCCAAGAGAGAAGAACGTGATGCCTTGTCCCCAGAACCCCGGCTGAAGCTGTGGTCTACAATACTGAGACTGAGCTTCTGAAGAGAAGCCAAGCATGCCAGCAACAACCATCAGCCCCAAGAGAAAGGAGTAGATCCTTTTCATAGGTTTTCCACCAAAAAGTAAAAATTGTACGTGCAGTTTGTTTTTGTTTTTCTAACGCGATTCATGTAAAACGCGACCCCTCAGGTCGAAGGCTTCCGACCATGATCGTGTAAAATAGACACAATCTCCAATTCGTACAATAGATTTTCTACTGTTTTGTTACCGAGATCGCTCCGGACTTCTTTATCCCAAGGTAGGCGGTCCCTGAAACTGCTCCAGGAGGCACCAGAACATTGCAGCTCGTTTGGCTCCTGTAGGCCGACCCGCAATAGACTTCGGCCCTTCGTTTTCCTGTTCCAACCTCAAATACCACCGACGTAACCTTCATCGGATTCACCCTTTGCACCTGGATATCGGGTACAAGTGGCAGGTATGTCATTGCGTTGTCTTGGTTTACGGCAGATATCAAAATGAGTGGCACGTCGGTTTTTCCCGGATTTCGGATGCTGACGAGCCCCCTAGCATCGAATTGAGTCACAAAACCCGACTCCGGAAGAGAAACTGGCGTAAAGGTCCCATCGCCCTTGCCAAACATCACGAGCCCCTTCCCGGCATCATATCGCACTACGTCGTCTTCAGCCCCATACATATTACCGGCTGTCACGAGATCCACCCATTCGTCTCCATTCAGGTCAATTGCCTCAATCCCAAGAATCGGAGATATCTGTGCCTCAACAGGGAGGGGGCGAACAGTGAACCTACCGGTTCCGTCATTAATCAACACTACCGACTCCATGAGCACAGCTGCCCGGTGATAGCAGGAATCGAGGAGCTCCTGATCAACCACTTTTTCAAGCGGTGCTACGGCAAAGTCAATGAATTCATTAAATCGGCGGTTCAGAGTGGGCATTTGCGAGAAGATCTTGCCTCTGTCTCGGATCAGGTGGCGTTTTCCTTCGAACCACCATGTGATGAGCGGATCTATGCTGCCGTTATCGTCGAAGTCTGCAGCCCAGAGCTCAATGGGATGTTCGGTTGTGGCCTGATACCGAGAGTTTCGTCCGAGATTACCGGCCACGTAGTCCATGTCTCCGTCATTATCAACATCGGCTCCCATGAGACTGTACCACCATCCGGTTGTGCCGGCTAGCCCAGCCTTCTCGGTGATATTGGAGAAGGTAGCCCCGTCATTATGCAGGATGGTAAGGGGCATCCACTCCCCATTAAGGAGTAGGTCGAACCTTCCGTCATTGTCGATGTCCGACCAAAGCGCCGAACGAATGATCCCCAACGTACGTACGCCAGGCAAAACCTGGTCGGTAACGTCGGTAAAGACCCCTTTCCCATTATTGGCCAAGAGATAGCTCTTGGATGGCATAGGATACTTATCGGCCTCTACCCCACCTCCAATGAAGACATCAAAGTCTCCGTCGGCATCATAGTCACAGGCATTGATCGTGGAGGCATTCGTGCTTATGAGCGGCACACCAGACGTCATACGCTTCATCTGCCCCTTGCCATTATTGACGTAGATACGAAGTCCGCGCTCTACATCATCCTCGGCAAACTCAGCACCACCACCACCAACAAGAAGATCTCTGTCTCCATCATTGTCGATATCGATCAATACCAGTGTTTGTGTTTCATACGTAGTATCAACACCATCAAGCCCAATGTTGGACTTTGCAAAGGAACCGGGGGCTGTTTGCACGTAGGTTGCAATGCTTCGGCCCATGGAATTGCCAAAGACAACGTCATCCAATCCATCGTTGTTGATGTCTCCAACAGCAACTGCCGGGCCGCCCCACGATACACGCGTAGGCATAAGCCGGTAGCGCTTAAAATCATCAAAGTAGTTTTCGCTGTGCCGGAAGTTCAAACCACTCGTTCCACTGGCATCGGTGAAAAGGGGCTTCGCAACCTCCGATAGTTGAAATGGCGATACTCCTGCTGGCGCAGCATTGGCATGGTCGAGAGCAATGGTGGTGTTCACAGGTTGTTGTGTGAACACCTGAACCGGACCATCAGGCCACTGCACGATTACGGAGTCGATGATCTGGGCTGCACCTAGGCCAATCGACATCTTGTCATCCATGCGCGACTGATATCCGCGCACAAGGAATTGTTCGCGATAGTACGATGCGCCGCCGGCAACAACGCGCACCTTGGCCCCAAGACCGCTGGTGTTCCCCTTAGCCCCTTTGAACGTGAGGCATACAAACGCGCCACGTTTCTGTTCAACTGCATTATTACGATACAGGAACGGAACAGTGTCCATGTTGGCAACAACCAGATCGAGATCACCATCTCCGTCGAGATCTCCATACGCGGCACCAAAGGTTGTGCTTGTGTCTGCAACGCCCCATTCCTCTCCTACCATTTCGAAGTCGAGATTCCCGCGTTGACGGAACATCACGTTTGGTTCTGTGAGGAATCCCATTTGTGGTATGATTCCTGACTGACGGAGGTTGATGTTGTAGATATAGTCTTGATTGGAGAGGTCGGATGTGTAACCGTTGGCTACAAACACATCTGTGAGACCATCTAAATCAAAGTCATTCATCAAGCACGCCCAGCTCCAGTCCGTAGCCGCCATGTTCGTCATGTAGCCAATATCAGAGAACTGGTTGTAGCCACGATTGAGCTGCACCATGTTCCTTGAAACCTGATTGGAATCGTACGTAGGGTTATGAATGGACATATCACCGTTATTCCCTGCATTGAGAATGCGACGGAAATGATTGTTCGGCAACATGTCTGTGGTGATGATATCAGGTAGGCCATCGCGGTTAAGATCGGCGATGTCACTTCCCATGCTAAAGACAGACGCGCGACGCGTCATCTTCATCATGCTTTCGGCAAACGTTCCATCTCCATTGTTGAGATAGATGAGGTCCGAAGAATTGAAGTCGTTGGCAACATAGAGGTCGGGCAAACCATCAAGATTGATATCAGAAACAGTAGCCGAAAGCCCCATTCCTTCATCCTCTATCCACGACTCATAGGACACATCGCGAAATGTTCCATTGCCAAGATTCTTGTAGAGTTTATCCGTGTGGCCGTTGTGGCGGAGCTCCGAGGGCGACATCTCGCGGAACTTTTGGAGCTGTTCATCGCGACCGAAGCCACTCTCTGCCTCGAATTTTGGAACAGACATTCCGGCGCGCTGACGTTCTGCTGATTCAGCACCAACTATACTATCGTTTCGTTTGTTTACGCTTACAAGAGCATAGAAGTTTGAATAGACCACCAGATAACAGTCGAGGAGTCCGTCTCCATCATAATCAAAGAATGCGCTATTGACCGTTTCATCAGAAAAGTTGAGTCCATAGGCCGCGGCCTGCTCCGTGAACCCGCCCTTGCCATCATTGATGAGCAACCGACAGGTGTTCTGCCAGCGCGCAACGAAAAGGTCCAGATCTCCATCGGCATCAATATCAACGAGGTTCACACCAGTGGAGAACTGCAGGGAATCATTTGGGTAACCGATTTTCGGAGTAACGTCTGTGAACTTCCAGTTTCCCTCATTACGATAGAAACCGAGGCCAACGATACTCGAGAACACCAGGTCTGGTTTACCATCACCTGTGAAATCGCCGATCGCAACTCCACAGCCCGGCACCATGGTGTTGATGCGGCTCATTGAGTCCTTGGAGACATTGATCATGTTGAATATCTGCCGGTATTCAACACCCGTCTCGGAATAGGGCAGTCGGGTAAACAGCTTTTGAGATCGAAGGTCCGTACCGGCAGCGAACAAGGCAAGGAGAACCAGGACCGATCGCAGAAGTAGATGCATGAAACAACCGAATTCAATAGTGTGGTGCAAGTGCTTGGAGCGGGGCTTGAACCCGCACACCCCTTACGGGATACGAGATTTTAAGTCTCGTGCGTCTGCCAATTTCGCCATCCAAGCAGGACGTCAATTTACAATTCCTTTTTCGTGCGAATGATCTCCCATATCGCTGGCAGTACACTGATCACAATGATGGCACCGATCACAAGCGTAAAATTCTTCTTTACAAGTGGCTGATTTCCGAAGAAATAGCCAAGCATAGTGAACGAAGCAACCCAGACGATGGCCCCTACCACATTATAGACAAAAAACGTTCGGTAGCGCATTGACCCCACTCCTGCAACAAAGGGGGCAAACGTTCTGATAATGGGCATAAACCGGGCAAGGATGATCGTCTTTCCGCCATGTTTTTCGTAGAAGGCGTGCGTCCTGTCGAGATGTTGTTTATTCAACAATTTCGACGAAGAACTCGAGAACAACCGAGGTCCCACGTTTTTTCCTATTGCGTAGTTCACACTATCACCAAGGATAGCTGCGATCATTAGGAGCCCCATGAGCATCATTACATCCATCGAGCCAAGAGAACAGATGGCCCCGGCGGCAAACAGCATGGAATCTCCCGGCAAGAACGGCGTTACCACCAGACCAGTCTCTGCAAACACGATCAGGAAGAGAATTGCATACGTCCACATACCATACTGAGCCGTGAGGGCCGCTAGGTGAACGTCGATGTGCAGGATGAAGTCTACGATTGTTTCCACTTAGAGCCAATTGCGGTATGACGAAATGACGGTATGACGAAATGACGAAATGACGGTATGACGGTATGACGAAATGACGAAATGACGAAATGACTCACTCGTGGATAGCAATACGGACGTGACCATTGGCTGCTGAGAGACGTGCAATGGCATCTTCTCGTGAGCACGAGTGGGCGGCCATCACCAAGGCAGTTTTAACGTGACCATCTGCAGCGGTGAGGAGTTGGGAAGCCCCCTCATAATCAACATTACCGAGGGTCATTACGATCTTTCGGGCGCGTTCGACAAGCTTTTCATTTGTGAGTTGGAGATCCACCATCACGTTACCGTACGTTTTTCCGATACGGACCATGGAGGCCGTAGTGATCATGTTGAGGATCATTTTTTGGGCTGTGCCGGATTTCATGCGTGTGGACCCCGTAATCGGTTCCGGTCCAACCACCGGACAGATCAGGACCTGAGCTTCCGGGCAATGCGTACGGACCACATCCTTGGGGTTGGTGCTTACGAGGATAGTAGGGCAACCAAGGCTGTGAGCGTAGCGGATTGCTCCAAGAACAAATGGCGTTCGTCCCGAGGCCGTGATGCCGCAGACCACATCGGCGCTCGTGAGTGGGTAGGGTGAGATGGCCATGAGGTCCGCAGCAGCCTGTTCCGGGGAATCTTCAGCCCCCTCTACAGACCTGAACATTGCACTCTGTCCGCCAGCAATAAGTCCTTGCACCATATCAGGTTGGGTGCCATAGGTAGGGGGCATTTCAGACGCATCCACCACGCCCAGACGTCCGGACGTACCAGCGCCTACATACAAAAGACGTCCACCCACTTCAAACGCAGCAGACACAAGTTCCACGGCAGAAGCCACATCATCCAGCGTCAGTCCCACGGCATCGGCCACTGTGCGGTCTTCGGCATGGAGCAAGGCAACCACATCTCGCGTGGAGGCCAGATCGATCTCCGTGGTACGGGGATTGATCGCTTCCGTTTGCAGTGCGGCCAGTTGTTCGAACAACGTCATGGTGCAAATCTAGCCAGAACCGGCAACGATTTTGGCCAACGATTTGTCAGGTTCTTGACTTTCCCTATCTTTGTGGCCCTGTCATTACAATCGACGCAAAACCAGGCCATGGCACATCACAAGTCAGCAATCAAGCGCATTCGTCAAACACGCAAGCGCAAGATCTACAACCGCGGCAACAAGAAGCAGCTTCGCGAGGTCATCAAGGCCGTTCGTACAGCTACAACACTTGAAGTAGCACAAGAGGCGCTCAGGAAGGCATTCAGCATTCTCGATCGCACAGCTGCACGTGGCATTATTAAGAAGAACAACGCAGCGAATAAGAAGAGTCGTCTCACGATGGCCGTTCGCAAGCTCGAAGCAAAGGCCTAATACGGCCACAAGGACCCGTAGCTCAACTGGATAGAGCATCTGACTACGAATCAGAAGGTTCGGGGTTCGAATCCCTGCGGGTCCACTTACTTAATCCCGCTGTGTCAACGACATAGCGGGATTTTTGTTTGTCCGATTGATTCGCTGAAGTCCATACCTACCGATCACATGATTCAATATATATCAAATACCTGTCAATTCTTTGTCACGTAGTCAGACGCTGTCACACTAAACATCTAGTGTTTAAGTTCAACTTGTTCTTCTTGTCCCGTGTCCGTGGTTGCAGTATTGCCCATATTAGTTATCTGTAATCAGGAATTGATTCGATACCTATTAGATCTGTTTTTAAAGGAGGGAGTAGTTATGGCGAAACGGAATGTCGTAATCGTGCCGATGTGGTTGACGCTTGTTGATGTTTCAACAGGTACCAGTGTGCCAATAGATGGGTCATCAAATCACCCATCACTTTTTCAAATCGCTTCTGACGTCCTTCATTCTCACGCAACATACCCTACAATGTACCTTGAAGATGACAGGGGGATGCGAACAGTCAAAGTCAAGACTCGAGGCGCAACGGACATTGAGATCTTTCTTGAGGGTGGGGACACAATGCAGCGAAGTAATTTAGTCGACATTCAGATAATGAAACAGACCGGAACTCTAGATGAAAACACCCTCGCTCTTCAACCGTTTTATGGCCAGATTCGAGGACGTAGCAAACAAAATCGGGCACTTCTGTTACTACAGAAAACTGGGACTCGCTCAATCACCTCGACATTCTTGAAAGCGCTAACTATATACATCAGAGATCACTACCAAGGATACAAAATTGAACATGGCATTGCATTACCACAGAACGTCGTTGATCAGATAGTCAAAGAAGGAGGACTCCTTGAAGTTAAACTGATCAAATATGGGGCGGAGGACAATGTAGTGGATGTTGTAAACAACCAATCACTCACTAATAGTATTAAAAGAACGACATTGACCCTTACCGTAGCCGATGGATCAGCTGGAAAATTCTGGAAGCAGCCTGCTGCACGTTACCTCAGTGGGCATGGCAATGTTTCTCTAAACAATCTCTATAAAGTCAACTTTGCATATGACGACATTAGGCTTGTGTTTAAAGACGAGGATGGAGCCAAACGTACGATCAATGTTAAGTCGCCTGATGCATTACGATGGACTGAGGTTATTACTGATCGAGTTAAGTTTCTTAACGGCAGGTTTGACGAATACGATCTCCAGCGTGAATTCGATTCACTTGCAAACAAACTCCTTTGAGGTAAGACAATGAGCACGTTCAAGATCAGTCCTCGCCATATAATTATGGACCACTGGCAAACCTTGCGTAGCTACGGCAAGAGCAAAGTCTCTTGGGTTGATGTTGGAATGCAATACGGTGCCCCTTTAGTGATTGCTGGTTTTTGGGTCTACTCTACCCCGACTATCACATCCGAGTTTGTGGCCACCGTCCTTACAGTCGTTTCAATAATGGCTGCTTTGCTACTTAATCTGCAAGTCCTACTTATTGGCGTCGTAGACAAAGTAGCAGACCGATATGAAGCACTACTCAATGGCACTCGCGGCCCTGCCAAGAATGAAGTTGTTGGGGATCGTATTGAAAAGGCCAGAAGAGTCCTACTCGCTCAAACGAACTCAAACGTCTCGTATGCCATACTCGTTTGTTTGGTTTTGATTATAGCACTACTAGCGTCCTATGTTAAAGAACCCAACAGGCTAATCGGAAGCATTGGTCTCTTTATTATCTACTTCCTGATAGCACATTTCATTGTCTCGTTTTTCATGATTCTACAACGTGTTCATGTCTCACTTAAGTCGCAGATTGCACGATTGCTACCTAGCGACGAATGAGTGGCTCAGAATCATCAACTTACAGCTCATTGTAGAGAATCAGCGGTATTCTGGAGCATTTCCTTCGAGAGTCTGCGGCATATCAGCGTTCCGTTCAGAAAGATCAGAGGCTAATCTCATCAAGCATTTTTTCCAGCTTATCAATGTCTCCAATCTTGTCCAGATAATCTTGGTAGGCCTTCTGCGCGCCGTGGATAAGAGTGTCGTAATAAACGACCCTACTTCCCGCCGAGATTGCCGCCATAATATTCTTATACCTATCAGGCGCCGAAGACTGGATATCTAAGGTCCTGCCTAGTACGAATACAACTTCGATGTCAGGATTTGGAACCAACGGTTGCGTTTGCATCAGGACCTCTTTTAGAACGTCAACATATTTACAACCTTGCCTTTGTAGATCAAGCGGATCCATGACCCGGTCAGCCCTTTTCAATTCAACAATGAGGTGCTTTCCGAGCACAGTACGATACTTGATGTCTACTCTACATTTTTCATCTGCAAACTCGTGATCGTCTCCAAAGATGCCCTTTTCTACCAACCTCTTTTCAACGAGTTGGCCTTCTTCAACTCGTTCCCACGTAGGATCTAACAACCACAAATTAGTAAACAAGAGATTTTGCAGTGCCTTCTCCTTTGCATTTTCATCTATTAGCACCTGCAAAGCACGAATCACCTGCAATCTTGAATGTACGATGTCTCTATATAGAACCGCTTCATAACTATCGCGGTCAGAGAACAGTCGAATCAACGTCTGAGGATCCGCAACATTCTCAACGAACTGATCAACGGTCCCTCTAAGTTTCATTCGCTCGAATGCCATTATGAAACTCTTGATCACATCGCGCTTGTCATCCGTTTCATCAAACTTCATGGCATTAATCTTCCCTAGCATAGTCAGGGCACTCTGCCGGTGACTAGTAGGCAAATCGTCAATCCACAATTGCAATGATGGGATAGTCTTTTTAAAATCTTCCATTGCGTGCCTTATCCTCCATTCACTCCATTGAGAATCGATTTTCCCAAGGGCGGATTTCAGAAATTCAATAAGTGCGATATAGCGTTCGTCGTTTTCTTGGACTCGTTGTCGATCACTTGTTGCGATATCGGACGCACCATCAGTGTCAAGAAAATCTGCTTCAATCTGCCCAGTGAGATACTTGGTGAATAATCGCCCATCGTTGAGCTTTTCCAGGATGTTTTCATGTATAAGTCGTCCTCTTGCAAGGACTACGACACCATTGAGGTTGCCCGATTCCACACTCTCCAACTGTTTTGGCTTCTGAACCGTACCTAACCATCCATTGACTTTCCAGTCGATATTCCAGTTTTCATTTCGTCCGCTAAGTGTTGCTTCTTCTAATACTTTAGGCGAGCCATTTTGTGATTTATCGAAATCGCCAATGCACCAAATGAATTGGGCAAGCTTAATGTCGTCCCTGTCGGCTGGTGATATCGCTTCACCATCTATCTTCACTACAAACTGATTCTTCGGACCAATTATGGAAAATCGTCGCGCAAGTCTCTTGCGAATGGCCTGGATTCCTTGGCTCATTCGCTCCCTTCGGATGTTTTTCAGAACAATCTTCGTTCCCTTATCTACGCTAACTTCGCTGCTGCACAATACCTCAGGTTCATAATCTCCATTTCCGTCAGCAACTGCCTGCTTTATACCTTCAACAGTCATTCTAAACCCGTGAGCATTCCCGTCTCTACCGATGGAGTGGACCTCAATTGATTCCGCTATTGAGAACAATGACAGCTTGCCTAATCCTTTCCGCCCCATGACGCTCCG
>DATGWS010000140.1:0-6225 GCA_035299365.1 Candidatus Didemnitutus sp. | reverse complement strand
TCCGGTACGGTAGGTTTTTTTTCAAAGGCAACAACCCGTACATCGTAGATCGTATCTGTTGGCCACGCACCTGCACCGCCCACGTAAGAGATTGTTCCTCGCAATTCACTGAATGGGCGCACCTCGTCCGGATCCAAGCCTCCACAGGCCGAGAGAAGGAGTAGAGGTAGTACAAAAGTGATTACAAGGAATGTGCGCATCAACAACATGCAACGAACATACGGTAGAGAGAGCAGTGAGCCATGTTCATCGGGCTACCACAATACCGGTGTGGACAACTCCCTTTTCTGTATGAATGTTTACACTGTAACGTCCGGCAGCTAGAGGCCGTAGATCAAGGACAACACTGCGCAGTCCATGTTCCATCAATGGACTTGTTGTGAGTACCTGTGCACCTTGCGCATCTACAACACTGAAATGAACGGAGCTTGCCTCTTCTACCACATACGAGATGAACAGTGCATCGCGTGTTGGGTTAGGGCCGTAACCAAGCACGGTTAAAACATGCACGGTCTCTTCCTGCACGCTCACAGGGCCGATAGGGGGCTCGGCAGGAGCAGGGAGGTCCTGGATGGACTTTCCAGGCGCAGGAGCCGTGGCCACTTGTAAAGCGCTTTCTTGTGCCATGGTGAAGTAGCCCCTTGCCCAGGTTTCGTTGGAAGGGCGGACGAGAATGCTGTCCATGAAGAACCAGTCACATTGCACTCGCTGTGGCGTAAAGTCCACGATCTCATACCCGTGCTCGGTGATATCATGCCACTTCAAATGGGAGTTGAGTCCGATGAGTGTTGTGTCAATCGTTTCCAGAAGCGCCGGAGCGATCAAGGCAATCGTAGGAACCGAATTCAGATTTTCATCGAAGTTAGGAGCGGAGATGGACGGGGTCATGAATTCCACGGCACTTGACGTTGGAGAACCGATGGTTGCAGTAGGTACGTTGAAGGCAAATGATGAATGGAAATCCCCGGTTACAACAACCAGATTTTTGATCTGCTGGTCTCGCACTGTGTTCAGTAGGGACGTGCGTTGAGCCGGGTAGTTGTTCCACACGTCTCCATAGAACGCCGATTCAAAGACGAATTGCAGCGTTGGGATCTGCGGGCGAATGAATGCAGAAAAGATTGGACCTACAGCATTGAAGAGAAAGGTGGTATCGATCGGCGTTACATCGACAGGGGAGAACAATACTTGATTACCGATGAGACGCCACGTGGCAGTGCTTGATGTGAGACCTGACGTAAGCCAATCAAACTGCGTTGAAGACATGATCTTTCGATCGGGGTTGTTGAGGGAGTCTTTCGAGGCTTGTGAAGCCCCTTCACCAACTCCCTGTACCTGTTTGTCTCGTCCATCAAGCCGCGTGTCGAGCATAAAGAGGTCAACCAAGGTTCCAAAGGAGAATAGACGGTAGAGGTTACCATTCTGCTGTTCACGTGTGGGCATCCATTCATAACACACACGTTTGGAAATGGCCTTTCGAATAGCCCAATCACCTTCCTCCGACTGATGGTTTTCAGCACCGTCTGTATAAGAATCATTCGCAGATTCATGGTCATCCCACACATGAATCATTGGGTGTTGTTGATGAGCACGTCGTAGATCCGGATCGAGGCGATATTGTGAATAGCGTGTGCGATAGTCGGTGAGTGTTACGAGTTCTGCGTCGGGTTCATGTCGACGCCCAAGTCTCGCCCCCGTAGCTCCGCCGTAGGACGTTGTGTCAGCATCATATTCGTAGATGTAGTCACCCAGGTGGAGTACGCCATCTAAATCATTTCGGTCTGCGATCTTACGGTACGCTGTGAAGTAGCCGGCGGGATAATTCGAACACGACACCACAGCAAGGCGCGTATGATCTACGTTTGACGGACGGGTTGTCCGCATTCGACCGATGATTGAATATCTGTTGTAGGCTGAGAAGTTGTAATAGTAGACCGTTCCTGCTTGAAGTCCATCCACGTCTATTTTGATTGTAAAATCACGCTCAGATGAGGTGGTGAACTCCCCTGATCGAACGATGTTTTGCATAGCCGTGTCTGTTGCAACCCGAAATCGTACGTTTACCGTTGTGTCTCCATTTTCTGGAGTTACCCTCGTCCAGATGATCACACGATCAGGTAAAGGGTCGCCACTTGCAACACCATGATAGAACGGTCGGAGCCTCTCTTCTACCTGCGTCACCTCGCTTCTCTTTGTAACCTGAGGCTCATGTCCTGCATGCCGAGTCCGAAACATGTCATTGCGGTAATCTTGCGAAAAGGCGCAAAGTGGTGTCAGCAGCAGTATGGACAAAACGATCAAGGGGCGATGCATATCAAGCCTAATGTGTGATGTTGATGCAAATCTGCGAAGAGGAAGCGGTAGTTTCGCATCATGCTTCCATTACTCCTTCCCGATGATGTCCGCCGGTTGGATCGCGCCTGTAACGAGGTACTGGCGATCTCTCCGCTCGACCTCATGGAACATGCGTCTCGTTCGGCAACCACGGTACTTCATCGCATCCTTGAAGAACGTTCTCTGCGGGCAAAATCGTTCCTCATCGCATGTGGGGGTGGGAATAATGGTGGTGATGGACTGTGTATCGCTCGAATGATCGCTACTGACGACCTCGAAGCACGTGTTACAGTGGTATGTGATTCGCCCCCTGTGAGCATGACGGAGCAATCTAGGGTGAATCTTCAACGACTTCCTTCGAACGTGAAGGTTCTCTCGTTCCAAGAATTGCCTCGCCAAACTTCCTTTGATGTGATCGTTGAAGCATTGATCGGTGTAGGGGGCGGAGCAGACCTCAGAGAACCAATACCGTCCTACTGCCACGTACTCAACGGATTGATTGGACTGAAAGTGGCCATCGATGTTCCAACTGGACTCGACGCAGATACAGGCTCTGCCCACCCATTGGCATTTGTTGCAGATGTAACGATCACCATTGAAGCGGAAAAGCCGGGGTTCTTTCGTCGCCAAGGACCGAACGTAACAGGTCGAGTGCTCATTGCTCCTATGGGGTTACCTGAGAACTATGCCTTTGGCTTCACCTCTGTTTACCGGTACAATGATGAGGACGAAACGTCGTTGTTTCCAAGACGAGAACGTTTGTCATCGAAGTTCGATAACGGTCGCGTTCTCGTTATCGGAGGTACTCGGTCGATGCGAGGAGCCCCCTCACTAACTGCCCATGCTGCGATCTCCATTGGTGCTGGTTTGGTGGAACTCGCCGCTCCCTTCATCCATCCTCTTACTCCCCGAGAGGTGATGACCTACGAACTGCCTTCTAATGCTGATGGCACGATAAGTATGGGTGCAGAATCTACATTGAGAACATTGTTGCTTCGATCAACGGTTTGTGCCATTGGTCCAGGCCTCGGTAACAATCCTAATACTCTGCAAATGTTAGCCAGACTCATCGATGAGGTTGCAGGGCATAAACCTGTGGTGATTGATGCTGACGGATTACGGTTGTTTGAGGTAATGACATATAGGGGGCCAAATGTTGTTCTCACGCCACACCGCGGTGAGTTTGCTCGACTTCTTTCCACCGAACGAAATGACCTACCGGAGAATCTGTTGAACATTGCTGCGGACTATGCCCGCAACAATTCTTGCATACTCCATGTGAAGGACGTTCCTTCTGTGACGACGAACGGAGACATCAACATTCTCACTGTCAACGGAAGTCCTGCAATGGCTACGGCTGGCTCCGGAGATGTACTAACAGGGATCATCGCCGGTTGTGCCGCGCAAGGACTATCGACTTTTCAGGCTGCATCATTGGGAGCCTATCTTCATGCAAAGGCTGGTTCTGCAGCAGAGGTTGCAAGCATTCATAAAAGGATCGTTGCTGGCGATATCATTCGGTATCTGTAACTACCTCGTCAATAGTGTCGGTAGGGGTTGGCAGAATATCTTGTGGAATGGGAACCGGTTGTTTGAAGGAGAATGACGCAAGAGCCATAGCAGCAAGATTCTCCATTCCTTTGAATGAACCAACATTAGGCCCATTTGAGATAAAGGAGAAGGCAAGGAGTTCACCATCGCGCGTTGTTACATATCCGGCAAGTGCACTTACGTTTCGCAAGGTCCCGGTCTTCGCAGTAACGTTATTCGCAGCTAGAGATCCATGCATCCTCCGTCGTATTGTGCCATCATATGCACCAACAGCCAGAGTACTCCGATACTCAGGACCCCACTCCTGGTTGTGAATCTGTCTAAGGAGTCCAACTTCCGTAGCAGCACTCACCAGATTCCGACGAGATAGTCCGCTGCCATCGTTGAATACGCAGTTGTTGCGATCAACATGCAGGGAGTCTAGAACCTCAACCAAGGCGCGTTTAGCACGAAGTGCGGTAGTGGAGTGATCGCCACAGGCTGCTCCCACCATCTTGAAGACATGTTCTGCGAGATAGTTGTCGCTTCTCTTGTTTACA
This sequence comes from Candidatus Didemnitutus sp., assembly GCA_035299365.1. GTDB lineage: Bacteria > Bacteroidota > Ignavibacteria > Kapaibacteriales > Kapaibacteriaceae > UBA10438. Next base: position 1,801 of record DATGWS010000140.1, on the reverse strand, counting down.
ACACTTGCAAATTCTACAAACGGGCGACGGAATTGTGTGAGGTACCTAGCGTTCGCCGGCGCACGACGTTCTTCGATATGTCCATCTACCTCAATGCCGCCACTCCGCAACCTGTCTGCAAACACTCCGGCCGTGGCCAATGCTGGCTTCGACATAGCCACGTAAACGGTAGCAGAACGATTGGCACCGGGAGACCCGCTTACAACAAACTGCTGAATTCCACTGGGAAGCGTTGAAGAAGACACACTGATGCGAGGTACGCGGGATCTGCCTCGACCCTTACGACGGCGCTGTCTTGGTTCTGGCGGAGCATCACCATATCGTTCTATGGACTCCTCAACAACAACGTCGGCACGAGATCGCTTCTTCTTTGTTGTTGGCTTTGTCCTTGCTTTTGGCTTAGCCTTTAACTGAACTTTTGGTTTTGCCTTTGACTTCGATCGTGCCGGTGGAGATTTCTTCGAACGGGGAACAGAGGTCCGAACGACAACATTGAATGCATCCGAAGCTGGAATGGTCTGAACGTTTATTCGGCCTGTTTTTCCAGCACTCGCAAATACTGCAACCGTACCCTTATTCACAGATAGAGCAACGATTGGAGGAAGTGGCTGTACATCTTCATAATCACCGGAATACACAGCCCTATTGGTCTGACCATCAAACGCATATCCATCACCAACGATGTTCCCGGAAATTCGCCTAATACCAAGCGCACGAACCTTATCGGCCAATTCTTCGAGATCATTCACACTAAGAAGTGCATCACCATGCCCAATGAGGTACAGGTTGCCGCGCAATGTCCCATCTGCCTCAAGATTGCCATCGGTCTTTACTTCCGTAGAGATGATCGCATTCCGCCCGTACAACTGGTAATAGGCCGCTGTTGAGAAGAGTTTTGTTGTAGAAGCTGGAGTGAGGTTTTGCTTGCTGTTGCGATCGTATACAGTCGCATTGCGGTTGAGTGACCACACCATCACACTGACACGGGAGGATCGGTACGGTGCTGACGTGAAGATTTGGTCTAAACGAGCCCGAAGAGTTGAAAGTGCTTGGGTCGAATCGTACTGTGTTGGAATTGGCGCTTTGTACGTGCGCGAGTGTTGAGCAACCGCGCCACTCGTAAGCACGATAGCGATGAGTACCGTCAATAGAAAAGATGTCTTCGAACTCTTCACTCAGATCTTCCTTGATTGCTGCGTTGCAAATCTACGAAGGCCGAAGTCCACCCATGTGCCTTGAGTATCTCAAGTATTTGCGCGGTCATTGACTCAAGAGTTCCTGATACCCATGTGTATCGACTATCCTTGTTGAACCATGTCCGTTGACGTTTTGCGTATTGCCGGGTTGAATTCTTAAGATCTTCGCGGGCTTCCGTAATTGTGCGACGTCCATCAATGACGGAAAGTGCTTCGTAATACCCAACGGTACACAAAGACTGAGCATCACGCGGTACACCCATGGACAACACTCTTTGCGTCTCTTCAACAAGACCATTGTCAAACATATTATCGCATCGTTCATTGATCAACGAAGTGAGCAACTCCTTCTCCTGCGTGATGCCGATATACAGAACATCTGCATCTGCAGCATTTCGTGGCGCGTCCCATGAACTTGAAAAGGGGCGCCCTGTCATATATATGTATTCCAAGGCGCGTTGAATTCGACGTGGATTCTTATCAGCATATCGCTCTGCTGCTCGCGCATCAAGTGATTGAAGTCTGTTGTACATCTCATCTCGACCGTGGATGTCAAACTCGCGCAATATCTTCTCGCGCACGTGAGGATCCGTTGCAGTCCCTTC
>DATGWS010000139.1:0-5548 GCA_035299365.1 Candidatus Didemnitutus sp. | reverse complement strand
GGAGTGGAGCTCAACTTCTCATGGAACGATGATCTTGACGTGGAGTGGGCTGGTCATCCTAATTGGTACTTCCGCATCAGCAAGTATTCACTTCCTTATCTCGATCACCCGGCAGTTCCCAAGACGTCGTTCGTAAGCGATCTCACGGAACTACCAGTTGACATGGATCGTTACGTCCTCAAGCCACTGTATTCGTTTGCAGGGAAGGGCGTCAACATTTCTCCTACGCACGAAGACATTAACGCGATCCCAGTTGATCAACGCGAGAACTGGGTGCTGCAGGAGAAGGTGACATATGCTGAGTGTATCGAAACACCATACGGGTACAACAAGGTAGAGATCCGTGTAATGCTGTTATGGCCGGATACTCACGACGCTCCACTACCCGTAATGGCACTTGGACGAAGTGGACGTGGGTCACTTATGGGTGCACGCTACAACACCGATCCATGGACAGGAAGCACCGGTTGTCTGTTTGTATAACGCACTACCGTCATCATTGTGCGAGTAGTACCTCAATGCGGTTGGTTGCTTCTTCCAAGAACTGTTCTTCTGGTGTGAAGCCAACTTCTTTAAACTGAACGCGACCGTCCTTACCGAGGTAGAACTTTGTTGGGATGCCTGTAACACCATATTTGGCAACAACACTATCATCTTTGTCGATGAACATCGGGAAGGTGAGGTTCTTGTTGGCTGACAGAAACTCCTTCACTGTTTTGACCCGGTCATCAACTCGTTCCCAGACGTTCACCACGGCAAAAACAACGTTCTTGTTTGTCTTGTACCGCTCATAGAGCTTCTGCAGTGACGGGAATGACTGTCTGCACGGCCCACACCAGGTTGCCCAATAATCGATGATCACAACCTTGCCACGCCAATCCGAGAGTTTAAGGGGCTTGCCATCGAGTGACACCAGCGTTCCATCAATCGGAGACTGATTGAGCATTTCTCGAGCGATACGGGCTGACAAGACACCACGCCCCTTATCGCGTAGTGCATTTTCTTTTGCCGCGATTGTCGTGCTATCCATACCCTCAGACGCAAGGAGCAATCGATAGGCGTCGAGGATCCCTTGTGTTGCTGCTCCTGTGGAGAGCGCTCGCTCAGCAATCCTTATGGCTTGTTTTGAATTCTGTTGATCCCGATAGAGACCGATCATCATATCGTAACAGTTCTTTTCAGTCTCATTTCCACCTATCTCCATGCTCTTTTCAAGTGAGGCTATAGCCTTGACTGGCTGCTGCTCTGCACGATAGATCGCTCCCTGGACAAAATAGAGAAGAGATGTTGCGATTCGTTGTTCTTCTTGCCATTCAGATGGACCAACAAAAAGCGGGCGCCGACCTTCGTCCTTAGCCGCTTCGATACCAGCGTCAATGAGTCGGAATGCATCTGATCGAAGCGAGTCATTTGCACCAATGAAGTTCACTGCTTGGTGATACGTCATTGCAGTGATTCCCTTGGTACGATCGAGAAACTTGATCAGCTGGCGTAATGCATTCTGTTGGGTTGCTGCTTTGACAACAGCGTCGATGAGGTTCTGTCTGGCAAAAGAATTCGGCCATGCTTGCAGGTGATCTGCTGCTTTGTCCATGAATACATCGATGGTTGGCGCCGAACTCAGTTGTCCAAGAGCTGCCTGTTCATCAACGATAGATCGAGGAAATCGAGAAACAGCGTCCATGATCACCCGCTGAGCATCATCTGCTCTGCCTTGCACTTCATATGCTTGTGAGAGTGCTATCGCGTCAAGTGGACTCGTTGCCTGCATCACGGATGTCGTAATCTCGCGGAGTTTGGCTGTTGCTTCTGCCTCGTCGAGTTGTCCCGTATTCTTCATCACGAGGATGTAGTTCACACGTGCTGCAGTATTGCTGGGGTGCAACATTGTTTCTTGTTCTAGCTCCTCCACCGCTCCTGCATAGTCTTCCTTCATACGGCATGGAAGTGGAAGCTGCCCATACCGTGCTAGTGCAGCGCGCATGTGAGCGCCAACAACGCCGGTCCCACGATCCGTAGCGGTGAGAAACTCCCAATACAATTCCCGATTCGTGTCGTAACGAAGGCCATTCCCAACCTTTACGATGGTGTAGACGATGCCTTTAGCAAGGGTCGTCTTTCCGATCCACTTTGAGCCACTTTTCTCAAGGACAACTTCTGTAGCTCTCGGCGACTCGGCATCAGATACGAAGCCATACAATACGGCATGGATCTTTCCGCCTGCTACGATGTTTGCATCCACGGCATCGGCAACGTACTCGATGGTGATGGAAGCCCCTTCCTTGGGAGACATCGGCAGTATAGTTACCGTGCCTGCTACGACCCGGATTGATAACGTAAGGGTTGCTACTGTGATGAGGAGGAGGCGGATCATAAGGTCATTCAGAATGGTCAAGAAATTCTTTCTAAGGGGCTAGGCTAACGAACGAGGCGATATCCGCCATCAACAACAATCGTTTGTCCTGTGATATAGGTAGAGGACGTTGCAAAGAACCATACAGCGTCAAAAACATCATCAACACTTCCGTGACGACGCATTGGGATACGCGAAGGTTCGATCAAGGAGGCGTCATTTGATGACACGTCTTCCGGTTGGGCTATTGCACCAGGTGCAACTGTATTGACAGTCATTGACGGTGCGAGTGATCGTGCAAGTGTATGCGCCAAGGTCTGGAGAGCGCTTTTGCTCACGTTATACGCAATACGATCCTTCCAGATCTCCATCGAACCCAGCGAACCAATACTGATCAAGCGTCCTTGCAGCCCGGCTCTTGCACACGCAACGTGATAGGCCTTGGCTATGGTCAGGAGTGGGAAGGTGTTCACACTCAACGTTTCCTTTAGTCCTTCAAGAGCCATTTCTACTACAGTTTCTTGTTTCGGGAAAACACCGGCATTACTGACCACCACGTCGGCTATGCCGAGTTTGTGTTCAAAGTACACGAGGGCGTCGTTCAGCGCTGCTTCGTCACCCACGTCGCATTGTACCGATTCACAGCGTCTTCCTAGGCTTTCGATATCGCGTTTGGTCTCGTTGGCTGCGTCTACTGACGTATGAAACGTAAAAGCAACATCGTAGCCACGCTCTGCAAATCGCACAGCAAGCCCCCTACCTATTCTCCGTGCACCGCCGGTGATCCACACTATGGGCATGATGGATCCATGAGAGGTGGAAGAACCTGTTCAGCCGTTATCTCACCATCTGCCGTGCGAATACTGAGCGCCGTATTAGGATGAGCGTGTTCACCCCGGACATAAGCAAGAGCGAGCGAGTGTTTTTCATCTGTTGAGGCCACAACACTGGTTATCACACCGATCTGAGAGCCATCGGCGACAACAACATCGCCTGGTTGAAGTTGAGCGTCAGACACGATCCCCATTACCCGTTGTTTCACCTTGTTGTAGCTGTCCAATCGAGCAACAACCTCTTGCCCAATGTAGCATCCCTTTGTGAATGAGGTTAGGTGCAAAAGCCCCGCTTCCAGCGGATTGTATGAATCTGTCCATTCATGTCCCAATTTCCCCATACCTGCACAGACGCGCAGGTACTCGGTCTCGTCATCCGTAAGCTGTGGAATCGCTTCAGCATTAGCGCGCAAGACGTTTACGATGGATTCCCATACTATTGGCTCAGAAATCAGCCAGTATGAAACTTCCGAAATGGAGGGGGCGCGCACTACCAACACCTCGCCCGAGTCTAATGTACCTCGTTGCCATTGTCCGGTAGCCCATGCAGATACGTTGATAGACGTAATCTGCTGTACGGTATCTGCTGCCTGTGGACCGCAGATCTCCAGAGCCTTGACCATTGACGTATGGTCCTTTAGCTTTACGTCGTCCATGATGACGTACTTTCGTAGCCATTGGATCGTCTGTAGAGCTATCAAAGGCGATCCGAGCAGGTAGGCACGATCCTCATCCTGCAGAACGGTCAGAACGTCGATTATTCTGGCCTTTTCTGTAAGAAGCACGGTCTGAATGCCACGTCCGGGCACCAGACGTGTAAGGTCATTCGTCGTTAGACGATGGAGAAGATCTATCCGATCGTTTCCCGTCATCTCGATCCACGACCACCCGGTCCGGTCGATCCACGCCGAGGACCGTTGCGCCGACCGAATTGCGTCAATTCTACGTTCTACCATCACTGATTCTGACATTGGATTCCTACGTGAGACACCAAACCTACGAAAGAGCAGCCGTGTGGCTTGTATTTCTACTGATGTTGGCTACGATGACGGAACAGACCGCCGCTCAGCGTATTCCAAACAGGGTTGTTTTTGTTGATAAGGGGCCAATAGCCTTTGTCCCTGGAACCCAAGAATTTGATAGTCTGTTAGCCACATTTCATCCTCGTTCTCTAGAGCGACGTACCCGAATGGGAATGGATCCACTGCTGGATTCGATGGATGCGCCTATATATGCCCCCTATCTAGACTCTGTCAAGGCGATTAGTGACTCTATCCTTTGTATAGTCCCCTGGTTCAACTCCGTCACGGTTGGACTTACGGAATCGGAACGTTCCCAAGTGGAACTCCTGCCGTTTGTGGCATCGGTTGTTCCGTCCTCAACAGTTTCATACGTCTTAGAAGGGGCTACAGACTGCAACGCACCACGATATGGCTATGCTGAGAGACAACAGGAAATGCTAGGCACGGCTCTGCTGCACAATGCCGGCATCTATGGTCGAGATGTGCGGATAGGCGTGATCGATAACGGCTTTCGGTGGAGCTCGATGTCTTCTCTTCAGCACCTTACAGTTGAAGCAGAACTCGACGTGATCTACGGAGACAGCAATACGGCCAACGAACCCATTGACGTTCGTAGGCAGGATGAGCACGGAAGCATCATTCTCTCCGTCATTGGCGGATGGCAACAAGATTCACTGATCGGTGTGGCCCCATTTGGAACATATCTCTTGGCCAAATCAGAGGACATGCGATATGAACGGAGGATCGAAGAGGATCTTTATGCCATGGCGATCATGTGGTTAGAGAAGCAAGGGGCGGACATCTCAAGCTCATCCCTTGGGTATCGGAATTTTGATTCAACAGATGCAAATACACCGTATTCAGCTCTCGATGGAAAAACAACGTATCCATCTCGGGCCATAAACATTGCTGCGCAAAGGGGAATGATCTGTGTTACGGCAGCTGGCAATGATGGGCCATCACCACGATCACTCTCAACTCCTGGTGATGCAGACAGTGCATTTACCATTGGCGCATTGGCAACTGATGGAGTGTCGCGCTGGCCACAGTCCTCATATGGCCCAACATCAGATGGCCAACAGAAGCCTGATTTCGCAGCACTTGGTATGGGCGCTGCCGGACAGGACCGGTCTGGCGAGTTTACGATGTCCTCCGGCACCTCGATGGCAACTCCACAGGTTGCCGGACAGATAGCCCTTCTGCGAGAACTCTACCCCAATGTTGATTCGTGGGTTTTACGTCAAGCATTACAACGTTCCTCACTTTTTGCATCGGATCCCGATTCTGTGCTTGGCTATGGATCCATCAATGCAGCGGAGGCCGCTAGACTACTTGGTCCG
>DATGWS010000138.1:0-10090 GCA_035299365.1 Candidatus Didemnitutus sp. | reverse complement strand
CGTACAACAATGCCCAACATGCTCGTTAACGGCAACGGGCGGAATCACCTCGTTGAGATGTTGACTCCGATTTCTGCCTGGGGCAAGACCTTTGCATCCCTGGAGTTGCCAAGAGAAGCGTTTAATGGGCAAGGCAAGGGTGACGTCTTTCGTGTGGTAGCCGGTGATTCGAACACAAACTGGACCCTGAAGTATTATGACGAGGTGACTGGACAACTTCTCGGTCAGAGCGGAGGTACGCTTGTAAATGCCGGTGACTTTGCAGACATAGGCAACGTATCCTCACCATCGCAAATCACCAATGGATTTGCCGTGTGGGAAACCACGAAGCCGGCATGTATCATGCAGTATTCGTGCTCGAGCTCTTTTGATGGAGACCCTAATCTCGACCCGTTTATGATCTCCGTTCAGCCGCTCGAGTCCTACACAAAGGACCTGACATTCTGTGTCGCTTCTGAATCCGCATTTAACCATCATCGTGTATCGATCGTTGTTTCAGTTCTACCTGGAGTTCAGGACACCATCGCTGCGCTAAACTCCATACAGCTCGATGGCGTTCCCCTTGCAACACACAAGAATGCTTTCGCTCCAAAACTTCTCAAAACGAAGATGCCGAACGGCATGTACTGGGCTCGAATTGGGATAAGTGGCGCAGAAGTAGGTCATGCGATTACGTCAAACGATTCCGTTGTGGTAGGAGGATATGTTTTTGGGTATGGGGCTTTCGATGCCTATGGATGGAGTATTGGTGGGAAGAGTACTCCTCCCGTAACTGTTGACACCTTGGCACCACTCATCGTTCGAACCAAGGGCGAGTGCGGCACATGGTCGATGGAGGCAACCGAACTGCGCAACATTCCGGATCCGCCTCTTGCCATAACTGCGGACACGAATCAAGTAGAGACCGGCATTGCGAAGATCGACACCGTGAGCGGCTCATCAACGGACAACTACGTACTCGCATTGATCACGAGTCAAACATTTCCCGAGAACCCTGCCTACACGCGATTTCAGTATCGATGGACAGTGGTTGACAATTTGAAAGATGCTCGCGCTGAATACTTCGTAGAAGACTTCGCTGGTAATAGGGTCCTTGACACGTTGGTATATGACGCACCGGTTTTTGTCGATACAATGCCACCGATCACATCGTTGATCTCCGAGGATAGTGTGCAATGGAAGTTTGAAGCAACAGAACTTCGGAATGTCCCAACCCTACCAGTGGCCTGTCCGGTGTCCGGACAACAACGGGAGTCTGGTCTCACTCTCATGCAGCTCGATGCAGCCTCTACGAATCTGACGTTGGCCATTACATCCGGGACGCAGTTTCCTCCCGACTCCATGATCAAGCGTGCAGAGTGTGTCGTCCGTGTGATCGATCCAAGCATCGCTGCATTTGGTATTGTTACAAGTGCAGACAAATCCGGCAATGTGACGTATGACACCATTCGGTACCAATCACCGACCTCGGTAGATGGCGAGAGTTCGAGTGGCATCTTCATGACCATTGTGCCAAATCCCGTCATCGATGACTGTCGCGTGTCTTGGTCGAATCAATTGCATGCAACGGTAGTGGAGGTCATAGATCTTCATGGCAGAATTGTACTGAAGCAACAGGTCATCGATGGTGGCACAGAAGCTATGATCGATGTGAGCCCCCTACCAAAGGGTGCCTACACAGCACTTGTGAGAGGTTCGGGTGCTACAGCAACACAAAGATTCATCGTTCGATGAAACGTAGTTGCCCGAGTTCAGTTGATTGAATCATTCACCACATAGATTGAGGGGTCGTCTGATGTATCGCATACCGTTCATCATCGTTTGCGCGTTCATTACGTGTACTGCCATTCAGGCACAGATTCCGGCCGAAGTTAAAGAGGCACTTCTAAGTGTCAATACAACCCAGGGCAAAGAGTTTTGGATAGCCATTCCACCTAATGAATTGCTGCCCTTTCCCGAAAACGAGCTCGAGGTATACATTACATCTGCTTTTGACACGGAGGTCACAATCTTTGATGCGGGACACAACGAGACCTACAAACGGGCCATAAAAGCAATGGAGATACGTACGCTCTCGGACTCTCGTGGAGAGACCAACTGGAATTGGGAGATTAGGGAACCAGAGCAGGTTGTACGCAAGGGCATCCGCATTACGTCCGAGCACCCTGTTTGCGTCTATGTGATGAACTCGAAAACCACAACCTCAGACGGTTACCTTGCCGTCCCGGTATCAGCTTGGGAAACCTCCTACTTGCATTGCAGCTACTTCGATTTTAGAGAGGCACGTGCCTGGGCAGGGGGCTTTGTGGTTGTTGCGGCAGAAGACAACACCGCGGTGACGATACAATTGCGAGGAACCGGTGAACTAGATGCGAGAACAGCCCGTGGGCGGCGTATTGACAGTAGCGCTTATACCGAGATTCTCAACGCAGGTGACGTGTACATGGTAAAGGGCGATGCTACAACACGTGGCGTGTTTGACCTTTCCGGAAGCTCAATCACTGCGGACAAACCGATCGGGCTCTTGAGCTTTCATGAACGAACAACAATGCCAAATCTCTTGGTGAATGGTAACGGTAGGAACCACCTCGTGGAAATGATGTATCCAACATCTACCTGGGGCAAGCGGTACTCAACGATTGAATTCAACCGAGAACACCTGAACGGTATGGGCAACGGCGACGTCTTCCGTGTTATGGCACGCGATGCCAACACACGTTGGAGCGTGAAATACTACAGTCTCGCTACGAAGCAACTTATGGGTCAAGGCGGAGGTGTTCTTGCTCGTGCCGGAGAATTCGCAGATCTGAAGCAGGCAGGTGCTCCAGGCAATCTCACGCAAGGGTATTCCGTGTGGAGTGCCGACAAGCCTATCCAAGTGATGCAATACTCCTGCTCCTCAACGTGGGATGGAGATCCGATCCTTGACCCGTTCATGATTCGTTTAACTCCAGAGGAACAGTATCTGGTAACGACGATGTTTGAGTCACCCACATCTGCGAAATGGGGCAAACATCGATTGAATCTCATTGTCAAGGTCGATACCAATTCACCAACCTATGCCGATGATCTGAAGTCGCTTGAGCTCGACGGAATTCCTGTTCACCAACATCCAAACAACGTTGGATCAAATCTCCTCCTCAACACGATCGGAGACGGGCACTTTTGGGCATCAATAGACTTTGGGCCTTCGGCGAACTCCCACATTATTACGAGCAACGGCAACGTAAAGGTTGGAGGGTATCTCTACGGCTATGGGCAATTCGACGCTTATGGCTGGCCGGTTGGCGGTAGTACAAGTGAGATGGGCACCATAGACACCATGCCCCCTATAATCGTTCGAGGCACCGAGCTGCCGGCTTCCTATGCCTTCACCGCTACGGATCTTCGGAATAGTGAGCTTGGCAGTCCCGACTCCGTTCAGCGCGAGAAGGGGATTGCGGTGATCGATACCGTACTTGGTGGTGGAAGCACCAATTTCCGGTTGATAGGTCCGGCAAAGCGAACAATGGACCGAATGGACAAGCGCTCATCCGCTTCTTACACCTGGGAGGTTGTGGACCTCTCTAAGGATGCCCGAGTAGTGTACTATGTTCAGGACTGGGCAGACAACGTAACTACAGACTCCATCCTCTACCAAACTCCAACCGGCATACACGAGAACGAGCAACCAACTTCAATCGCCGTAACCCCTAATGTTACAGACCACTTCGCTCGTATTACATGGCCATCTGCCATGGCACCAAACCGCATCTGTATCGTGGATCTAGAAGGCAAGGTTGTGGTATGTCACGAATCCCCCGCTGGCGGGTTCCTCGATGTGGACCTCGTCACCGTAGCGCCCGGCCAATACCTGGTACTCGTGATCGGAAGTGAGGGAACAAAATCCGCACCGCTCACGGTTTTCAGGTAAAGTGCTTCGACATTCAAAAAGCAATGGCCAAATGGTAACGCAATGGCCAACTTTTTGTTTATCATAGTGCCGATGTACCGGACGTGTGGATCACGCGGTACCTCATAGAGTAGACTTTCTGTTGTTTGGAGGTTTTCATGATCATGCGATACACATCGCGGACGCTTTTCGTCATTGCTCTCTTCGTAGTGACCGCCCTTAGTGCGACTGCACAAAAGAAGGTTCCATCTGCAGAGCAAATGTTGAATTCAACAGGCGCCCTTGGCACGGACTTTTGGATTGCAATTCCGCCCAATGAGGTGAATCCCTTCCCCGTAAATCAGCTCGAGGTTTATGTAGCCTCTGCCTTTGATACGGAGATCACCGTCTTTGACGCCTCTGGTGACAAGACCTATAGACGTCAAGTGAAGGCAATGGAGATTCGCACGTTATCCGATGCCCGCGGAGAAACAAACTGGACGTGGGAGATCAGAGAGTCGGAACAAGTTGTTCGCAAGGGTGTGCGCATCACCTCGAAGAAGCCGATATCGGTCTATGTGATCAACTCAAAGACCACAACATCCGACGGCTATTTGGCGATCCCGGTTAGTGGTTGGGGTAGGGAATATGTCGCTACGTCATATTACGACTTCCGCGAAAGCCGTGCGTGGGGTGGTGGTTTTGTAATCGTGGGTGGTGAACAAGGAACGATCGTTGAGATCAGCTTGCGTGGCGTAGGAGAGCTGGATGCCAAGACAGCTGGTGGCAAACGCATCGGCGATCCACCCTTCCAAGTGACGCTCAATGATGGCGAAGTATACATGGTTAAGGGTGATGCTACCACACGTGGCACGTTCGATCTGACTGGTTCGAAGATCACATCAGATAAACCCATCGGCATCATCTCCTTCCATGAACGCACAACAATGCCCAACCTTTTGGTAAACGGCAATGGCCGGAACCACCTTGTGGAGATGACTCCTCCGGTAACGGCTTGGGGCAAAAAGTATGTCACCGTTGAATACAACCGTGAGCACTTGAACGGTCAAGGCGTTGGAGACGTTTTCCGCGTTGTTGCAAAAGAACCAAATACAAAGTGGTCGCTGAAGTACTACAACAAGGCCAATGGCAGCGTGATGGGTCAGGGTGGTGGCGTACTTGGTAAGGCGGGTGAATTCGCCGACCTTACACAAGCAGGCGCTCCTACCAACATCACGCAAGGCTTCTCGGTATGGACTGCGGATAAGCCAATCTTTGTGATGCAGTATTCGTGTTCTTCAACGTGGGACGGAGACCCGATCCTTGATCCTTTCATGATCAACGTAACGCCTGAAGAACAATTCCTAACGAGCACGATCTTCCAGTTCCCTACTGCGGCCAAGTGGGGCAAGCACAGGCTCAACCTGATCGTAAAAGTTGATACCACGTCTCCAACGTATATCGACGATCTGAAGTCTCTGGTGATCGATGGTGTTCCGGTGTACCAACACCCAACTGCTGTCTCACCAAAGCTCCTTTCTACGAAAATGCCGAACGGACTTTTTTGGGCATCACTCGATTTTGGTCCAAGCGCCGCCGCACACCGCATTAGCGGTAATGGCGAGGTGAGCTTTGGTGGTTACATCTACGGCTATGGTGAATTCGATGCCTATGGCTGGCCGGCTGCTGCCGGTTTCCGTCCAACAGGTTTTGTGGATACCATGCCGCCCGTTATCAAGGGAGATTCACTTTGCGGTGATTACACGTTTGAAGCCACGGAACTGCGCAACATTCCTGACCCACCGGCAACTGTTATCAAGGATACAGACCAGGTTGAGACAGGCATTGCCATGATCGACACCGTACCAGGCTCCAACAGTTACAACTATGAGCTTGTTCTTGAAACAGCGCAGACCTTCCCTGCCGACCCATCGTACAAGCGTTTCAAGTATCAGTGGAATGTGATCGATAAAAGCAAGGATGCGTACTGCGTGTATTTCGTCCGCGATTTCTATGACAACGTCACGTTTGACACATGCTGGTATTTCGCCGACAGAATTTCCTTCTCACCCAATCCGTTGGACTTTGGAAAGATCCGGCTTGGGACAAGCAAGGCGATGGACGTAACTATCACGAATAATTCTGATGCAGAAGTGCAGCTGAAGATTTCGGATATCATGCTCGGCACGTATTTCACAATCACAGGCGGTGCAGTTCCACCGGATGTAATCATTCCGGCTAGGGGTTCACATACGATTCAGATCACGTACAGCGGTGCTCGTGAAACGGGAGACGTTCGTACAGACTGGGACAAAGACACTCTTACCATCGGTACGGCCTGCGGTTTCTTCAAGCATCCCCTCACGGGTGTTGCTGCAGTACCACGCATATCTGTAGAAGACTTCGTTGCCGGTACGGCCTCGCTCAATGAAGAGCGTTGCAAGACGGGTGGACTGAAGATCTCCAATCCAGGGTCCGACACGCTTGTGATAACAAGTATGAGCGGATTCAATGGAACCAACTTTTCTGTTTCAAACCCCACAACGCCACCGCTTCCGCTGAGCATTCCTCCGAAGGGTTCAATCAACCTTGAAAAGATCTGCTACAAGAGTGCAACGATCACGGTTGATAACATTGATGTTACGTTCAGTAATAACGGCGACGGACCTGATTCGGTCTCGAATTGGACGGGCCAAACACAATCTCCTGGTCCAAACATCACCGGATATGATTGGAAGGAGCGACGCATTGGCTCGGTGTTCCAATCGATCTGCTATGTTTACAACACTGGCAACGAAGTTTTGAAGCTCAGAGACGTTACATTCACCGACGGAACCAAGTATTATCCTGCAGGTTCGAATGACGCGAACTACATCTTTAAGATCGCTGCCGTGCTTAATAATGGTGCGCCCCTAACCGGCTCGATGGACCTCTCGGGTCGAGACACCGTAGCGTTAGATTCCGCCGAAGTGATCGTCCTGTTCCGTCCTGATGGTGAACGTGTGTTTGATGATCCGATCATCCCTGTCTGGGAGGGTAAAGGCGATACAGTGCAAGCTGAACTTCGCGGTGAAGGCATCATTCCGAAGATTGATACCGACCCAGTAAATCTTACGTGTATCGAGACGCCGGAAGGAACACCTGTGCGGCGTACGATCACAATCACCAATGCCGGCTCTATGCCACTTACGGTTAGTGGGCTAGCGCTCAAGGCTCCTGTTGCGCCTGGGTATGCTATTATTGCGCCGCCAGCAACACCATTCGTGGTTGCTCCAAGTGGTGGCACGCAGGTCATCACGGTGGAGTACACGCGTCCGACACTCTACCTCGGCGCCTCGGTTGGCACCTTGGTCGTAACACATGATGCAACGCCGGGCAATGGCATCGATTCCACAACATTGACACCAGTGCAGCCGCTCGAAGAGACGGTAACCGTGGCCTCGTGCTCGGAGCCGGATATCTCTACAGGAGACCGCGATTTTGGGCGTCAACTTGCCAACTGTGACAGTCCGATCTCTACGTTCCCGATTACAAATCCGAGCGGATCGAACAAACCACTTGAAGTACGTGACATCATTGAGACTGGGGCCGATACCAATGCATTTGCTATCGTTCGCATCCTTGATGAGAATGGAACACCTACATCATTGCCACTGACGATCCTCGCAGGTCGCACGTACAATGTTGAAGTGCAGTTCACACCAACGGAGCCGAATGCCACGCCGTGGGTAGACCGTCCATACTCAGTGCAGTACGAGATCACAGGCTACGGTCAAGGCAATGCAGCTCCACTCAAGACAGTAACGGCTAACATCCGTGGCATTGGCTACGTGGTTCCGGTTCGCTTTGATCTGACCAATGACATTCCAGCCGGCGGCACCAAGGAGCCAGGAACCATCGTCTCGTTCAATGTGAATGGTTCGAGCGCATTGTGGGCCAATGGCGATGTAACGTCCTTCATTGCTGACGTTATCTACGACACAAAAAATCTTGAATACACGAATGGATCGGTCACCATCGGCAGCTCCCTTGCAGGCGGCTGGACAGTCAACGATCCCGTGATTACGCAGATCAACCCAACGCAGTCGCAAATGCGATTCACGGGTACAGGCGGAACGCGTATCGTAACCGATGGACCGATCTTCTCATTCAAGACCACACTGTTGCTGGCCGATAAGTTCTCTAGCCCGCAAGACTTGGTTCTGACGCTTTCCCGTCCGTGCCTTGTCCCTTCAGCTACTGGAGACTCCACAGCCATCTTCAACTGCGCCCTTACACGTCGCGTTGTTTCGATCAGCGGAACGCAGGCCAATCTTGCTCCAGTTGCACCTAACCCAGTCAGCTCCGGAACGGCACGCGTGGTGTTTGGCGTTGGTATAACATCCGAAACCGCCCTCGACCTCGTGAACGCCCAAGGCTCGGTTGTGAAGACCTTCGTTAACACCCGTCTTCAGGACGGTGAATACGAAATGACCTTCTCAACACAAGGTTTGGCGTCGGGTGTCTACTTCCTCCGCATGCGTACGGCCGCCTATACGGCCTCCCAGCAGGTCTTGATCGTAGATTAACCCTGCTTCCTAAGCACAGAGCAATTCCGCAACGGCAGCCTCACAAGTGGGGCTGCCGTTCTTCGTTTTGGCATAGTTGTTGGTGCATGAAACTTTCCTGCCTACATTTGTGTCATTGCGTAGGTACGTCCAAACAAGCATGACTCGCTTCTTCGACCATATTCGCCCCCTACTCGCGGGAATCGCCATCAGTGCGATGATCCTAACGTTGGGATATGCCCCTGCTATTGCAGACAAGGCAAAGAAGGCTGCGTCGTCCAAGTCCGTCACGGCAAAAGAACGTACAGCCAAGGCAGCAACGACCTATGCCAGCCCGATTAATGGTGCCGTGAGTACTACGATCCGTGTTCTTGGCAATCAACGCACACCAAATACATCCAAACAGTCAACAAAAGTTAATGTTGGTGCAGACACTTCGCGCAGGGACAACAAGTTCATCTTTGCGCGTGCTGCATCCGATGTTTTCACAACTCGCATTGAATTGTCGGATGACCAAGGTTCGATCGACATTGGCATCTACAACATGCTTGGTAAAAAGGTGATGGACGTTTATCGTGGATATGCATCTCGCGGTCAACACGACTACACCCAACCGATCCCGGATCTTCCCGAAGGCGTCTATATCTGCATTATGCAGGGTAGTGATTTCCGTAAGGCTGAGAAGTTCTTCTTCAGCCGCTAAACCTTTGCTGACATCCCCAACGACTCCAACGAGCCGCCCATTCGGCGGCTTTTCTCTTTCTCCATAGGTGCAATGATGAAGTTCTCTACAAAGGCCATCCACATCGGTCAGGAACCCGAAGCTCTCACCGGCGCGGTAACGGTCCCCCTGTATCAAACATCTACCTACGCACAAGAAGAGATCGGCAAACACAAAGGTTTCGAATACGCCCGCACGCAGAACCCCACCCGTTTTGCGTGGGAGGCCAATCTTGCTGCTATGGAAGGGGGCACACACGCCTACGCCTTTGGAAGTGGATCCGCTGCGGTGGATACCATCATGCGACTCCTCTCTGCCGGCGACCACGTAGTAATGGCCGAAGACATGTATGGTGGAACGTTCCGGCTCACGAGCAAGGTGCTTACACGGTTTGGTATCACCTTCAGCTATGTTGACATGCGTGATGTGAAGAATGTTGAGGCTGCACTGCAACCCAACACGCGCATGATCTACACCGAGACCCCAACAAATCCGATGATGACCATCACGGACCTTGCCGCCGTTGCAGAGATCGCCCGAGCGAACAATGCCTACATGGTGGTTGACAACACCTTTGCCTCGCCGTATTTCCAACGTCCACTCGAACTTGGCGCCCACATCGTGGTCCACTCCGCAACCAAATATCTCGGCGGACACAGCGACCTTGTGAGCGGCATCGTAACAACGAACGACGCCGAGGTAGCTGAGCAACTCAAGTTCCTCCAGAACGCCGTAGGGGCCGTACCCGGACCATTCGAGTGCTGGCTGCTTCTTCGTTCTTCAAAGACCTTGGCCGTCCGTATGGAACGTCACGCAGCAAACGCTCAGCGTATCGCTGAATATTGCCAGCAACATCCAGCGATCAAGGCCACCCACTATCCGGGTCTTCAATCGCACCCACAGCACGAGATCGCCAAACGCCAGATGTCGGGCTTTGGTGGAATGATCTCC
>DATGWS010000137.1:0-1861 GCA_035299365.1 Candidatus Didemnitutus sp. | reverse complement strand
TCAGCTGGCATCCTCAGTTGTGGTGACAGAGATTCCATCGGGAGCCGTAGCAATTTCTGTTAATGCCCCAGCCCCCTATCTCACTGGTCCCGTAAGCCTTAACATTCTTGCGACCATGGCTGCCGGACAAGATGACACAACACAACCTGAGATCGTAATCACTGTTGATGATGACCGGTTTTTGGTCGATACAACGCTCAACATCGTGGCGAGGATCACAGACGCAGACGTTTCCGATGCATCTGTACCAGTAGACGTTCTCCTTACACCAACCTCAGCCGTATGCAGACCAAGGATGTTGACCCGTGGAGCGTGGACGCTGGACCTCAATATTCCGGGTATATTTTTGTGGAAGGATCCGATGCCATTTCCGATACGAGCCCAGCTCGGGGAAACACGGTGTTTTGATGGATCACCAGTTGCCGTAGCGCAGGTTCAAGTGGCTCCATGCGGTGCTGTAGAGCGGGTTGTGAGGCTTGGTGCCATTCCGCAACTCGGAGTAAATGTGCTTCGGCAGCCAACTTCTGATGTCATCGGAATTGAGCTTATAGCAAGTCACGACATGGATGTTTTGGTGGAATGTGAGAGTCTTGGTGGACAAAGATTTGTGCTCTCGGAACAATTCTCTTTGCAAAAGGGGATTCGGCATTGTAACTTTTCATGTTCCGGTTGGGCATCTGGTATCTATCGCTTGATATTCAGGCATGGAATCGGAGTAACGGATAGATTGATCATCATCGTCAACTAGGGTGCAGGATTATGAGGAGACTAGCTACCGCCTTCGTCGTGGTTTTTCTTGCAGCGACGGGGAGCATGGTTGCACAACAGGAGCTTGGTGCTCGTTCTAATCCGCTTGTGCCGGAAAAGAGCGCACCACGCATCTACGTGGGCCCTGTGGTCGGATATAACAGATCGCTTCAGTCTTCCGGATTCCAATCCGTAGCTGGAGATGTTCTCTGTCCGGATTTCACCGAAGGTACCGGCAACGGATACTATTTCGGTGGTTCCGTGGAATATCTACTCGGAAAGCCTCGGGATTCAAAGTCCTCGCTCATTGCCCGGGTGGTATATGAGTATATGCCAGCCTCGTACACCGAACCGGGGGATCAGCTCCCTTCGCTCAACAGTGATGGAGAAGTTGTGATGTCAACGGTAGAGCATACCGCAGATATCAAGTATTCATTCCTCGATCTCGAGGTTATTTACAAGCTCAATCTGTTCAACTCGAATTTCGGCATCGTGGTGGGACCAACAGTTGGTTTCGTTATGAATTCTGAGCGCGTTCAGCAGATGAATCTTGTTGAGCCCCTTAACGCAACATTTGACCCTACATTCTGTGCAGATTGTGAATACACGAATAATGGCCGAACGGTGATCACAGGTCGCGATGATATCCCTGATCACGCTACCCTCCGTATTGCTGTGAAGGCCGGTGTGCAGTATGAGATGCCCCTTGGTCGACTCCTGCTTGTTCCGTGTATCTATTACAACTTCGGTATCACCGAGGTTAGTCCATCTGCGAACCTTCGCATCAACGCACTTCAGGCCGGATTCGATCTTCGCTTCGCCCTGTAAGTACACTGAAAACATGACATGACGAATGATGCCCGCCTCGGCGGGCATCTTCATTTTACCCAAGCATCGTGATGGAACAACTCTGGTCACCCTGGCGATCTACCTACATCGCATCCACGGCTGAGCGATCTGCAGACGAATGTTTTTTGTGTGCTGCTGCTCTTGAGCTTGATGACCCTCAATCCGTTCTTGTGGTAGCGAGGTTCCCGTCCACAATCGTTGTCCTCAACCGATACCCATACAATGCCGGACACCTGCTCATTGCGCCAATAGAGCACGTTGCAGG
>DATGWS010000136.1:0-2897 GCA_035299365.1 Candidatus Didemnitutus sp. | reverse complement strand
CCTCGCGACCGATTTGTGCTTTCGGCGGGACACATGGCACCGGTCATGTATGCCTCATTGGCCAATGCGGGCTGTTACCCGAAACAGGAGCAAGAAACCCTTCGCAAGTATGACACACGTCTTCAGGGTCACCCGGGTAGAGATATGCACCTGCCGGGCATAGAAACGTCATCCGGCTCACTGGGCCAAGGTATCTCCATCGCTGTGGGTATGGCTATGGCTGATAAGCTCGTTGACAAAAACGACCATCGCGTCTTCACCCTCACGGGTGATGGTGAACTCCAGGAAGGCTCCGTTTGGGAGGCCGCCATGGCCGCTTCACACTTCAAGCTTGATAATCTTTGTTGGCTCATCGACAACAATGACTGCCAGATCGACGGTAGAGTGCCGGATGTGATGAACGTGTACCCAATCGATAAAAAATGTGAGGCCTTTGGCTTCGATACCATCGTTGTGAATGGTCACGACCACGCAGATCTCCAACGCGGCTTCGATCATTTCCTCGCAAATCAAAAGAACGGCTCCGGAAAACCAACCGCAATCATCTGCCAAACCTTCATGGGTCACGGCGTTTCCTTCATGAACGACAAATTCGAGTGGCACGGCAAGCCCCCTACCAAGGATCAGGCAATGGCTGCGCTGGAAGAACTTTCGAATTACTAGTTACCAGTTACTAGTTACGAGTTACCGGAACCTTAAACTTCTAACGTGTAACTAGTAACTCGTAACCTGTAACCACTAACTAGTAACTAGTAACTCGTAACCTGTAACTCGTAACTCATCTAAGCCTACAATGGAACTTCTCGGATCAAAGCCCACGCGTTTCGGATTTGGTGACGGACTCGTTGAACTTGGCGAGCGTCACAGCAATATCATTGTACTTGGTGGTGATATCACCGGGTCTGTGATGACGTCGCTCTTCAGAGACAAATTTCCGGATCGTTTCTTCTCTATCGGTATTGCCGAGCAGAACGCAACAACTATTGCTACGGGCCTAGCCTTGAGTGGAAAGATTCCGTTCTTTGCGTCGTATGGGGCTTTCTGTGCCCTTCGCAATGCTGATCAACTGCGAATCTCGGTGGCCTATAACGAAGCCAATGTGAAGATCGGCGGGGGACACTCGGGGATCAGTGTTGGTCCCGATGGTGCTACGCACCAGGTGTTGGAAGAAGTTGCGTTCTTGCGCACGTTGCCACACATGACGTTGATCGTTCCTGCAGACTATGAAGAAGCCAAGAAGGCAACCGTTGCCATGGGTGAGATGGTTGGGCCGGCCTACATACGTTTTGGCCGCTCTCCTGTACCACTCTTCACAACGCCCGACACGCCGTTCGTATTAGGCAAGGCAAATGTTGTGCGTGAAGGCACAGACGTGGCGATCATTGCTAATGGCGCCCTTGTATGGGAAGCCCACCTTGCCGCTGTTGAACTCGCCAAGCGCGGGATTTCTGCTCGCATTGTGAATGTGCATACGGTAAAGCCATTTGATTTTGAGACCGTAACAGCTGCCGCGAGAGAATGTGGCTGTATCGTAACGGCCGAAGAACATCAGGTTCATGCCGGACTCGGTGGGGCAGTTGCAGAGTGTACTGCAAAGAATGCACCTGTGCCTATTGAATTCGTCGGGGTGAAAGATTCATTCGGCGGATCGGGTGAGCCCGAAGAACTCATGGTCAAGTTCGGTCTCACATGGAGAGAGATCTACGCATCTGCTCTTGTTGCGATGGAACGTAGGGATACCGGAAGCAGCGGTGTGCGTGCCATCAAAGACGTGCCTGTCTATACTGCCTGATCGAATCAACGAGCCACCACATGTCAACTCAGAGAGATCCGATCCGGATCGACATCACGGATCCGATCCTTATTCGTATTGCAACACTAGCCGAAGAGCGTGGTGTTGATGTGTACGTTGTAGGGGGCTATGTGCGTGATGCGATTATGGGGCGCCTGCGCACCGATATCGACATTACCGTTGTGGGCGACCCTCTTGCGTTTGCACGAGCTGTTGCCGATGTGTTTCACTCAAAGACGGTTGAATACGAACGGTTCCGAACCGCACTTGTCCCCGTGGGAGAGCACCATCTTGAATTTGTTGGAACGCGCAGCGAACAATACGAAGCACACTCGCGCAACCCGATCGTAATCGAGGGTACGTTGGAGGATGATCTGCGTAGGCGCGACTTCACCGTCAATGCCCTTGCGGCATCCTTGAAGTTGCAAGACCTTGGACGCATCGTTGATCTCTTCAACGGAGTTGATGACATCGAACAAAGGATCTTGCGCACGCCACTCGATCCGATTGTTACCATGAGCGACGATCCATTGAGGATGATGCGTGCCGCACGGTTTGCTGCACAGTTGGAATTCGAGATTGAACCAACGGTGTTGGAAGCGATCTCATCGATGGCAGAACGGATCACGATCATTTCACAGGAACGGATCACGGATGAGTTCCTAAAAATCCTTGCCGCAAGGAAGCCAAGCATTGGTTTGCGCATCCTCTTTGTGACAGGAATCATGGAGCACATCTTCCCCGAAGTCCATAACCTAGCAGGCGTGGATCTGGTGCAGGCAGGCAAGCGCGAATTCAGGCATAAGGATGTCTTCTACCACACACTGCAGGTTCTCGATAACGTAGCGGAGTGGTCAGATGATATCTGGTTACGCTTTGCAACGTTGATGCATGATATTGCGAAGCCCCGTACCAAACGGTTCATTGAAGGAACTGGCTGGACATTTCATGGTCACGAAGAAGTTGGTGCCAGATGGCAGGAGCGCATCTTCCGTAGAATGAAGCTTCCTATGCATCACCTCTCCTATGTGGAAACGCTTGTTCGATTGCACCAACGTCCGATGATGCTTGTAGACGAAGGTGTAACCGATTCTGCCATCCGCAG
>DATGWS010000135.1:0-10543 GCA_035299365.1 Candidatus Didemnitutus sp. | reverse complement strand
GTGCCTTCGCCGATAGTCAGGAGTTTGGAATCGCGCCAGTATTTCTCAACTGGGTACTCCTTCACGTAGCCATAGCCACCATGAATCTGGATGGCTTCTTCTGCCGTACGCACTGCAACTTCTGAGGAGAAGAGTTTTGCTTCAGAAGCGGCAATAGTGAAGTTCATTCCTTGGTCTCGCATCCACGCAGACTTATACGTCAAGAGTCGTGAAGCCTCGATCTCCATTGACATCTTTGCGAGCTTGAATTGCATGGCCTGCATGTCTGCCAATCTCTTGCCGAATTGGACTCGCTCAACGCTATACTTGAGCGCTGCTTCAAACGCCCCTTGGGCCAGACCAACGCTCAGGGCAGCAATAGAGATTCGACCACCATCAAGGATCTGAAGGGCCTGAATGAATCCTTCGCCTTCGTTTCCAATGAGGTGTGATGCCGGAACGCGAACATTGTCAAATGTGAGTCCGGCAGTATCTGAACAACGCATGCCCAGTTTGTTTTCCTTTTTGGAGCCATAGAATCCAGGCATAGACTTGTCGATCGCAAAGGCAGAAATGCCGCGTTTGCCGGCGGACTGATCCGTAACGGCCATTACAACACAGATGTCTCCAACGTTGCCATGCGTGATGAAATTCTTTGAACCATTGATCACGTAGTGATCACCATCGCGCACTGCCACGGTCCGTGTACCACCAGCATCCGAGCCCGCACTTGGTTCTGTGAGACCCCAAGCGCCCATCGTCTCACCCTTGGCAAGGCGTGGGATGTATTTCGCACGCAGTTCATCAGATCCAAAACGATTGATGTGTCCGGAACACAGGCCGTTATGGGCTGCCACTCCAAGTGCGATAGAAGGACATCCGCGTGCTACCTCTTCTACCACAATGGCATACTCCATGTATCCCATGCCTGCCCCACCAAGTTCCGGCGGCATTACAATGCCGAGGTAACCAAGGTCACCAAGCTTGCGAAAGATCTCGTGGGGAAACTCCTGCGACTCATCGTATTGCAGGGCCACAGGTTTGATTTCTTCTTCTACAAACGCGCGGATATGTGAGCGGAGTGCCTCTTGATCCTCTGTTAGGTCGAAGGAGATTCCAGATGTTTCTTGGTCCATGTTGGGTAGCCGGGGAGTGGTGTCGATGAATCCGAGTTGCAAACCTACAAAGGTCCGGCCGAGTGAGATGTAACGGTTTTCCCTTCGTATCATCGTCCCCAACACAAGAACATTCCAAAGAGTTCGTGCTGCGCCACCCTCTCAATATCCTTGCATTTGCTCTTCTCCTGTTCCTAGCCTCTACGGCCAGTGGACAGCAGGAGGGTGTTCGGATCATGCAGCGAGTGGATACAGCCCATCCGCATGTTCGAGAGGTGCTGCAGAGGTGGGTGGATAGCCTCCACCACTGGCGAGGAGACGTAGGGGACATTTCGCAGAACAGTGGATTCTTTACGAGTACCGGGTCGATCGTTAGAGACTGGTTTTCTCAGGATAACGACGTGGTGATGCAATTCCCGGCCACGGTAATGAGTGTGGAGTATGATGGAGGGGGCTGGGTGGTCCGCACCATCTTTGCCCGTCTCGATGCCACATCAAGGATCGTGATCCCGCTTGGGATCATTCGTGCCAGATTTGTCCTCGCCGCCGATGCCTCCGGAATGATTGGCTGGCAATTGGAAGACGCCCTCAAAAAGGCTACTGCGTTGTGGGACACCACCCGTGTGGACGGCATCTCCTACATCCACCCTCGTGATATCGGGGTTGACGAGGATCGGGCCAAAGAGTCTCCCATTTTCTGTAAAGCCATCGCTGAAAGGTTCGGCTTGCAAGCGCCAGCATCCATTCAGGTGATCCTTACACATGACCGGGATGAGCTCTGCCGTATCCTCGGGTTAGAGTATTATGCTTTTCCCCCACAAGCCTTGTCCTTCCCCGAAGCACACCTGATCATTGAGGCCGGCAATGAGACCTATCACCCGCATGAGCTTGCACACATTGTCTTCAAAGACTTTGACGGGGCTCATCCCATCCTGCGTGAAGGTCTCGCAACACTATTGGGAGGTACCGGTGTGATGGACTTTTCCGATGCATTGGCAGAATACCTCGAGGCCCACTCCAATGCACGTATTCCGTCCTTTGTGGAACTCTTTACCGGTGTCCATATTGATCAGTCCGACGAGTATGTCCTTGGAGCTGTTATCTGCGACCTTGTGCTCCGATACCATGGACGCGCAGCCTTGCTGGAGTTGCTGCGCAATCAGCGGCCTTCGGATGTCATGATAGCTCTCAGCACCCTATTGGGCTTTGATATCGCCGACCGACAGGAGTCGCTGCGGTCTATGGCCGAGGCTGCCTATAGCCGGGGAGTAACGGGGCGCTGATTCTGCTTTGTAGTTTTGTGTCCCTCCCACTGCGAAGTGTAACATTTCGTACTACGGGGCGTTGAGCCGCACGAATCCAATCATCTCTGACGGAGAAACGCATGACCAGACGCATGGTCACCCTTCTGTGTCTTGTCCTTACTGCACTTGCAGCAACGGCACAGACATCATTCGATCTTAAGGACACTGTCCGTTTTAACCCCGATGTGAAGAAGGGAAGGCTCTCGAACGGTATTCCCTACTACCTCATGAAGAACAGTCGCCCAGCAAATCGCTTGGAGCTGATGCTTGTTGTGAATGCCGGTGCAGTGCTTGAAGATGATGACCAGAATGGACTTGCCCACTTCTGCGAGCACATGGCTTTTAATGGAACTCAGGGTTTCCCAAAACAAGAGCTTGTGAATTTCCTTGAGTCCATGGGCGTGCGTTTTGGAGCAGATCTCAATGCGTATACGAATCTCGATGAGACGGTGTATATGCTTACGATTCCACTTGATAAACCACAGAACCTCATCCGCGGTATCCAGGTTATTCGCGACTGGGCAGGATTCGTTACGTATGACGAACAGGCTATCAATGCCGAGCGTGGTGTGATCATGGAGGAGCTTCGTCTTGGAAAAGGGGCTGAAGAGCGTATGCAAGACAAGCACCGTCCGTTTATGTACTGGGGCTCAAAGTACACGCAGCGCAATGTGATCGGTGATACGAATGTGTTGCTGCGCGCACCCGGAGATAATCTTCGTCGCTTCTATCGGACCTGGTATCGTCCGGAGAACTTTGCGATTATCGCTGTGGGTGATGTTGACCCAGCTACGCTCGAAACGTATCTCAACAAATATTTTAGTTCACCTGCCTCGTCGGGAGAGCGAACGTCGAACAGACCGCAGATTACCCTGCCCCCTCACAAAGAGACCCTAATCTCCATCGCGTCCGATCCGGAACTCCAAGGTGCTCGTGCAGAGATCTTTATCAAACGTCCGGCAGATACCGTTCATACGTATGGGGACTATAAGCAAAACATTGCCCGACAAATGATGATGGCGATGTTGAACAACAGGCTTGCAGAGCTGTCGCGCAAGAACCCACCTCCGTTTGCGAGTGCAGGAACAGGTGAGTTCCGAATCGCTCGCGAGGCAACGGCCACCTACGGAATTGTTACGGCATCCGATAAGAATGTCCTGAAAAGTCTTAATGCACTCCTCACGGAGTTTGAGCGTGCAAAACGTCATGGGTTCACTGCTACGGAGCTGGTACGTGCTAAGGAGTCAACCTTGGCGAACATGGAGAAGTACTACAATGAGCGTGACAAATCAGAATCGCAGCAATTCGCCAGAGAACTTACACGCCACGTACTTCAAGTGGAGTCTGTTCCGGGTATCGTTCATGAGTGGGAGATCTATCAAGGTCTTGTTCCCGGCATCACGATAGATGACGTGAATATTGCTGCACGTGGATTGATCACGCAGGAAAATCGCGTAATCACAATCTCGGTTCCGGAAGGCAATGGTTTTGTGAAGCCAACCGAACAACAGGTTCGCGATCTTCTCGCAGCTGTAGAGGAAAAGAAGATCGACGCCTACGTTGACGAGGCACCTACAAAGCCCCTTATGGAGAAGGCTCCAGAAGCCGGAAAGATCACTGCACTACGCACACTCTCCGACGTTGGAGCAACAGAGCTCACGTTGTCGAATGGTGCACGTGTGGTCTACAAGAAAACAGACTTCAAGAACGACGAGATTCTCTTCTCAGCTCAGAGCTGGGGCGGACTATCGATGGGACGCGAAGAAGACCACATCACGAACATGGTAGCAGCAACGGTCGTTGATGCTGGTGGGGTTGGTGACTTCAGTACCAATGAACTGATGAAAATGTTGAATGGGAAGAACGTTGGTATCGGACCGGGTGTTGGGATGTATCAAGAAACCATCAACGGTTCGTCCACGCCAAAAGACCTCCGTACGTTCTTTGAACTTCTCTATCTCGGATTTACCGCGCCTCGCAAGGATGCGGAATCATTCGAATCGTGGAAGGCCAAGATGAAGGCCGAGCTTGCCAACAAGAGCAAGAGTCCGGAAGGTGTATTCTTCGATACTGTGATGGCCGTTTCTACAGGCAACCATCCACGCAGCCGTTCGATAACAGAAGAGAGTGTAGATCAGATCGACTTGGACAAAGCATTCGAATTCTACAAGCAGCGGTACAAGTACGGCTCTGACTTTACATACTACTTTGTTGGGAACTTCGACGAAGAAGCGCTGAAGAAGTATGCGGAGACGTACATCGCCTCACTTCCTGCGGCCCCGGAGAGAGAACAATGGAAGGACGTTGGCATCCGCACAAAGAAAGGTCAATACCGTAAAACGGTATATAAGGGTGTAGAGCCAAAGAGCACGGTGTTGCTCTCTACTTCCGGACCGATGAAGTATAATCCCGAAAGTCGTTACGACATCGTGGCTTTATGCGAAGTGATGGAGATCACGTTGCGCGAGCAAATGCGTGAAGAAAAGGGAGGCGTGTACTTCGTTTCTGTACAGCCCAACTTCGATAAGATCCCTTCAGAAGAATTTTCGATCAGCGTCTACTTTGGATGCGCACCTGACCGTGTGGATGAGCTTGTCTCAACAGTGAAGAACGAAATGACTTCACTTCGTACCAAGGCCGTTCCGGATTCGCTCATTGCCAAGGTGAAGGAGATGCAGACCAAGGAGCGCGAGACGGGAATCAAGACCAATCGTTTTTGGATGCAGGTGTTGTCGCGCTTTGATCACGATGGCGAGCCGTATGCTAACGTTTTCCTTCGTGAAAAATTCATCAAGGAACTTAGCCCTGCACAGATCAAACAAACGGCAGAGAAGTATCTCGATGGTAAGAACTTCGCCGAGTTCGTCCTCAAGCCAGAATCAGCTGCTTCGAGCGAACCGAAGCCTGCATCTTCTACGCTTCAGGCACCGGCTCCGAAGAAAAAGTCAAAGAAGAAGTAGTTGAATACGAAACGATCAACGGCGCATCAACCATACGGTTGATGCGCCGTTTGTGTACACGGCTGATATTGATGATGCTATTTATCGAGCGTCTCGATAGAGAGCATGTTCGTTCGTGCTCTTCCAACGAGTGGACGCCCGATTGTGAATACTACGGTAGAACCCGGTGCAAGCCTCTTCTCCTTTACAAGAAGAGACTTTATGTGCTCGATGGTGTCATCTGTTGTACTTATTGCGTCCAGCACCATGCCCGTAACGCCCCACAACAGCCCCATGCGCCGGGCTACGGCCAGCATTGACGTGATGGCAAAAATCGCTGCTCGCGGGCGTCTGTTTGAGATCAGGCGTGCGGTCTCGCCGCTATAGCTAAGGCTGACAATGGCCGATACTCTGCGTTCCTCGGCAATGTGTGCAACGGCCATTGCCACGGATTCCGTGTTCGTGCGTTTCCCGTCGCACTCGGGCTCGTATCCGGCGTGGTGGATTCCATCATTCATGAGTTCTGCCTCTGCCTCTTGGCAGATCATTCGCATGTAGTGTACGGCCTCTATGGGGTAAGCGCCCACGCTGGTCTCTGCGCTAAGCATGACCGCATCGGTGCCATCGAGTACAGCGTTTGCAACGTCGCTTGCCTCAGCCCGCGTTGGGCGCGGATTGCGGATCATCGATTCTAACATTTGTGTAGCCGTAATCACCGGCTTTGCCTTTGCATTGCAAAGATGGATGAGTTTCTTCTGAACGATTGGAACTGCAGAAGCGGCGATCTCCACACCCAGGTCACCACGTGCTACCATCACGGCATCTGAAGCATCAACGATAGCCTCAATGTTGGTAAGTGCTTCCGGCTTTTCGATCTTGGCAATCACCCATTGTGTGCCGCCATATTTGGTGATGTATTTCCGAACATTCTCAATGTCCGCGGCAGAGCGTACAAACGACAATGCGATGTAGTCGCACTCCTGCTCAATTGCAAACCGCACGTCCGCACGATCTTTCGTTGTCATGGCGGGTTGCGAGACAGCCGTATGCGGAAGATTGATTCCCTTGCGTGGCAACAACGTTCCACCGTGGACCACGATGGCGCGGATCACACTGCCATCTGTTTCTTTCACTTGGATCTTGAGCAATCCGTCGTCAAAGAGTAATACATCGCCTTTTTTTACATCCTGGGCGATGGTTGGGTATTGCACCGGGACCACGTTGTCCTTTGGACCGAGCTTCAGGGCGCGCATCACTCCTACATCTGCGAGACGGATTTCTCTCCCGGAAACAAGCGACATTGATTCGCGATCTGAAAAATCAGCAACGCGGATCTTTGGACCCTGCAAGTCGGCAATGATTGGCAGCAATACGTCGAGTTCTTTTTCTGCAGCACGAATCGCTTTTACATACGACTCGTGACCACTATACGCCCCGTGAGACATGTTGAGGCGAAATGCATTGGCACCGGCTTTGACAAGAGCCACTACCTTTTCTGTGGACGCAACGGCTGGACCCATCGTACAGAGGATCTTTGCCTTTTGATGCATCATGACTCTACTGGATGCCATGATAGCCTTCTTTTATGATTTCGTAAGAGTGGTTGTGAGGGGGCGAGGCACCATAAACGGCTCGATGGAAACAGCCTTGCCCGTATCCTCGTCGATTTGGAGGTGCACTCCGCAGACGCGAACGTCGTGCTCTGCAACCTCATACTTGTGTGCTGTTTGAAGGATCAGCCTCTTGATGGCAACGTCCTTCTTCATTCCAAGTACACTGTCATATGGACCCGTCATTCCCGTATCCGTAAGGTAGGCTGTGCCCTGTGGCAGGATACGTGCATCTCCCGTCTGAACATGCGTATGTGTTCCCAGCACAGCACTCACCCTCCCGTCACAATGCCAACCCATGGCGATCTTTTCCGCCGTGGCATCCGCATGAAAATCGAGTAAGATGATCTTTGTTCTCGGAGCAATCTTATTGATGGCCGCATCAACCGCCTTGAACGGACAGTCGATCGCCTGCATGTAAACGCGCCCTTGTGCTTGCATGATCCCAACGGTGCGCTGGTCCGGCAGTGTGATGACGGTGAAGCCCCTTCCCGGATTTTCTATCGGATAGTTCATCGGGCGAAGGACGTTC
Source organism: Candidatus Didemnitutus sp. (assembly GCA_035299365.1). GTDB lineage: Bacteria > Bacteroidota > Ignavibacteria > Kapaibacteriales > Kapaibacteriaceae > UBA10438. The sequence goes on along the minus strand of DATGWS010000135.1, from coordinate 3,064 downwards.
TGATTGGAGGCAAGGAGGGGGCGAGCCTTCCAATTTTCCCAGATGTGGTTTCCGGTAGTAATACAATGAACGCCCGCGTCGAAGAGTTCGGCAGCTTCCTTCTCGGAAAGCCCCTTGCCATCAACGATGTTCTCGCCGTTGACCACAAGGCAGTCCGGCTTGTATTGCTCCTTGAGCGACGGCAGAAGCCGGAGGAGTTCGCGCAGGCCAACGTGGCCCACCACATCACCGATAAAGAGCAGATTGAAGACTCGCATAGACCACAAACCTACGAAACCCTCTGGTGGGGTATCTTCGTGGCCCATGGCAACTCGCATTTACACAAAGACGGGCGACGACGGAACAACGGGCCTTTTTGGAGGTATCCGTGTCCGCAAGGATGATTTGCGCATCGAGGCATACGGTACGGTAGACGAACTGAACGCCACGATCGGCGTGGTGCGGACGTGTGTGATGCCCGACGCCATTGCTGAGCAGCTTGCGTCGATCTCGTCCGTGCTTTTTACGCTTGGAGCGGACCTCGCAACACCGTTAGATCCGCCCCCTTCCTTTGAGATCCCCAGGATCACGATGGAACACATTCAGGAGTTAGAGAGTTTGATCGATCGGTTCGACGAACACTTGGAGCCCCTTAAGGCCTTCATATTGCCGGGCGGAACCCAAGCTGCGGCGCATTTACACGTTGCCCGGACCATTTGCAGGCGGGCAGAGCGTTGTGCAGTTGCATTGGCTGGGCATGAAGAAGTTGGGATCTACGTCGTGAAGTACCTCAATCGACTTTCGGACTACCTTTTCACTGCAGCACGGGCTGTAAATGCAGAGGCAGGAGTAGGTGACGTTCCGTGGCGGGCAAGAACATGAACTGATAATGTTTGCCGTCTGTAACGATCATCTTGACAAATTTGCATGTTGAATTCTACAGTGTCATTCCATCCATTTCGGAGAAATCCATGAAGAACATTTTTCGTATGAACATTGTGATGGCCGCTATCGCTGCCCTCGTAATGGTCGGTTGTAATACAAATGACGACCCAATCACACCTACTGATGAGAAGCCATCGGCTCCGTCCGGAACAATGGTTCAATCGGTGTCGGGAACGTCCATCCGTTATAAGTGGACACCTCCTACAAACACATCGAATGTTACAGGTTATGTCCTAATGGCTATTGAGAAGGTAGCCGGCGGTACAGGGGCAAAGCGCGAAGTAATCGTTAGTGGTTCAAGCAGCTCAACGGGTGTTGTTGGTGGTCTTACAGAAGGTAAGATCTATGAGTGTATGGTGCATGCGCTGAACGACACAACACGTTCCGATGCTTCGAATGAAATTGACTGGGCACCTGCACAGCGTGGCTCGGGAACATTCAAGCTCTATTCTTCGCTCAACGCAACTGAGGGTAGCGGCCTCGGCATCTTCCGCACTGGCGGTCCAGCCGTTCTCAAGATCGCTAACGGTGGCGAGTGGGATGTTTGCTTCGACGATAAGTTCAATCCAACTGATCCACGCATCGGTTCGCCTGGTCAGTCTGCCTATGTTGACAATGCGTACAAGTTCCCGAACGGTCAATCTTCAAAGGTGGTCTATACTGGCCGCACCTATACTGGGATCAACTCACTTGATGAGATCTATGAGTCAGAAGCGCTCAACACGAATCCAGTGCCAACAACTGAGTTGATGTATCAACTGAGCTCCATCGGTGGTTCAACGGGCTGGGGTTATGCACTTGCGTGGAAGGACGAGAGCACGACACCAGTATCATACTGGTATGGCAAGCTCATCGTTAAGCGTATTGGCGGTACGTTCATCCAGGGCACGGGCTCAGGCGCGAATATCTCCGTTGACATCTCGTATCAAAACGTGAAGGATCTTCCATACGCTATTAAGCAGCGTATCGAGAATCATATTCGTTTCGAAACAAGCCGTCGCGAAGCACAAGCACGCTAAGAAGAATACACAGAAGACAAATAAAAAGGGCGTCCATTCGGACGCCCTTTTTTCGTTTTAGATGTGCGTGCTTCTTTTAGCGACTCTTGCGGATCTGTGTTGAAGACGCGTCGTCTTCCTTCTTCTCTGTACGACTTGGACGAGTCTGAACGCCCGTTGCTGTGCCGTCTGGGTTCTTCTGCACGGCAGTGGTGGTTGTCTTCTTCTTGGTTGTTGTGGTCGTCTTTGATTCTTCAACCGACTTCAACGTATCAACCTTTGGCATTGTGTCTACCACAGCAGGAGGTGCAGGCATTTCTTGAGGCACTGGCTGTGGCTCTTCCTTCTTACCGCAACCAACAAGGGTGATGAATGATGCTGCTGCGATAACCATTCCAATTCGTTTCATGAGAACTCCCGATAGATGATGATGTGTAAAGTGCGTTACGATCTGCGTACGAGTCGAGCGCCAAAAGCGCCGTCAGTTTTATGCTTGTGTGGAAAGGTCTGAAGAAATCCATCTTCACAGACTTCTGCCGGTAGATGGTTCTCTGCACGGTCCAGTTCAAACTCTGGGTGCCGTTCAAGAAACCACGATATAACTCCAGTGTTCTCCTCGGGTTCTATAGTGCATGTGCTGTAAACGATAGCCCCACCCGGTTTTACGAGTGTTGCAGCGTGGTCGAGGATCTCACGCTGGGTCACAGACATCTTGCGAATATCGTCGATATCCCGTCGCCATTTGATGTCGGGCTTCTTGGACAACGTCCCCATACCAGTACACGGTGCATCCACAAGAACCAGGTCTGCCTGTTCCTTCTGCGAATATTCACGTGCATCACCCTGTGAAGCGGCCACGATCGAGATTCCTGAGCGTTGAGCATTCTCCTCGATAAATCGAAGTTTGGACTCATACTTCTCAAGAGCGATAACCGTTCCCGTGTTGTTCATGAGCTCGGCTGCGTGGACCGCCTTGCCACCCGGGGCCGCACAGAGGTCTACCACCATCATTCCGGCCTGAGGGTGGGCTAGCTGCACTGCGAGGCTTGCACTGGCATCCTGGACCGTTACAAGGCCATTCTGGAACAACGGAAGCGCCCGCACGTCGCGTAAAGACGTGATCATGATACTCGACGGGTGTA
>DATGWS010000134.1:0-1698 GCA_035299365.1 Candidatus Didemnitutus sp. | reverse complement strand
CGCGACGCGATGGCCGCTGCACCGGAGATTCAAAACTACAAACGACTCTATGCGGAGTTCCTGCTCCGTCAATCGCTCAATCTTGACGCGTATCTAGCGTACAATAAGTGAACATGACACCTGCCCAGTATTGGCTAGCCGCTGCGATCATCCTTTTCATTTTGGAGATCGTAACACCCGGCTTCGTCCTTGCGAACGTTGCCGTTGCCTGCATGGCGTCGAGTGCAGCTGCATGGTTCGGCGCCTCCGTCACCATCCAGGTGATCGTCTTTATCGTAGCCGGACTGATCTCGCTTGTTACGGTTCGCCCCCTACTGCATAAGACATTTATGAAGGGGGCTAAACACCACGCAACGGGCGCACATGCACTCCTTGGCCGGATCGTTCGCGTAACGGAAGAGATATCTGTTCCATCCGTTGAAGGCCGCGTTCAGGTAGATGGGGATTCTTGGAGAGCAATATCAATCGATCATGCAACCATCAAGACCGGAGACTCCGTGCGCATTGTGCGTGTGGATTCCACGATCCTGTACGTTGAACACGTGAAATAAGTCACCATCATCATCTGTTGAGGGACCCATGGAGTATGTACTCATTATAGCCGTTCTCTTTGTACTGATCTTGCTCTTCAAGTCTGTTGTTGTGATCCGTCAAGCAGAGACGATGATCGTTGAACGGCTCGGTCGATACCACAAAACGCTCGAAAGTGGCATTAACGTGATCCTTCCGATCATTGATAAGCCCCGTCTCATCGATTGGCGGTATGTGAAAACCGATCCGTCGGGAAAATATGCCTACATGCATTCTAAAACACCGCGGATCGATCTGCGTGAGAGTGTGTATGATTTCCCTCGGCAAAATGTGATCACCAAGGATAACGTATCCATCGAGATCAACGCACTGCTCTACTTCCAGGTGATGGATCCTATGAAGAGCGTCTACGAAATCTCAAACCTGCCGGACGCTATCCAAAAGCTCACACAAACAACGCTGCGGAATGTGATCGGCGAATTGGACCTTGATGAAACGTTAACATCACGTGATACAATCAACAGTAAACTCCGCATCATTCTCGACGAGGCATCGAACAAGTGGGGTGTGAAGGTCAATCGTGTTGAATTGCAAGACATCATTCCACCGCGCGATATCCAGGATGCGATGGAGAAGCAGATGCGTGCAGAACGCGACCGAAGAGCAACGCTCCTTACCGCCGATGCAAGTAAACAGGCCGCCGTCCTTGAATCTCTTGGGCAGCGCGAATCGCAGATCAACAACGCCGAGGGCGAAAAGCGCTCGCAGATTCTCATTGCAGAAGGTGAAGCCGAAGCTCGTAAAAGAGTGGCAGAAGGGGAAGCTGAGGCAATTAGGCTCGTTACTGCAACAGTGAAAGAGTCGGGCGGCGACCCAACACAATATCTCATTGCAATCCGCTACATCGAGGCGCTCAAGGAACTTGGCCTGAATGGAAACAAGACGGTCTTTATGCCCTTTGAGGCAAGCGGTGTGATGGGATCTCTTGGCTCTCTCAAGGAGATGTTCAAGAGTTCCGAGTGATCCTCAGATCGCCGTAGTTCATTTGTGCTGATAACACTTGCCACTGGCATCAGTGGTCATACGTGAGCATCGTTTACCCTTCTGCGTTTTGCCGGTACACTGTGTTGATTCATGAGACACAGTTGGTTCAGATGGTGAACTCAC
>DATGWS010000133.1:0-6214 GCA_035299365.1 Candidatus Didemnitutus sp. | reverse complement strand
CGCTGAGAGGCAGGTATTGTCTTCCGCGTTGGAGATCTGTGCCGAGGTCTTGCAGGAAGTTGGTGACCTGAAGGGCTGTGCAGATGGCGTTGCTGCATGCAATGGCTTCTGCAGAGGGTTCTTGACCGTTATGATCGAGACGGAGGAAGAGTTCACCAACGGGATCGGCGGAGTTGCTGCAATAGGCAAGCACGTCGTCCCAAGTTCTTGGGGTGACGAAGTTGACGTCGCTTTTGAAGGCCGTGAGGAGTCGTTGAAAGGGGGCTAGGGGCAGCCGCGCCTCCTTGATCGTCTGATGCAACGCCACAAAGACAGGGTCTTCTGAAATGTCGGCTGATCCAAGCAGCTTCTGTTCCAGCTCATCCAATGCTGAGATGCGAGCGGAGGTGTCTGTTGTCCACGGCTCGTCAGCGATATCATCTGCTAGACGGGAGAAGGCATAGATAGCAAAAAGGTGCTTGCGCATCCGAAGAGGCACAAGCACCGATGCTACTGGAAAATTCTCGTAATGACGGCGAGCGACGTTTGCGCAATGAGCATAGGCCTCATCGACGGAGATCATGTTAGTCGTTGCGCTTGTTGCGCAGGTCTTCGATCTCTGAATTGTCTTTCACCTTTTGGAACCATGCATAGAAGGCTTGGTTGCGAACCTTGTTCGACATGTTGGCCATCACAGCATTACGGTCTGCTGCAAACTGCTGCATGTTGGCATCGCTGCGATTGAGAACCTTGATCACAAACCAAGCACGCTCTCCACGAACAGCACCTGTGGTTGAACCCGGAGCTGTTTGGAAGATCTTGGCAGTTGCCATGTATTCTCCACCAAAACCGGTGAGCGTTCCATTGTCCTTTACGCCCATTTGGGTGACGAGGCCTTGTGAGGAGTCGGCGCCGAATGATGCTGCGAGTTGATCTGCCTGACCCTTGAGCATATCCAGCTTCTTACGCTGTACAAGTATGCTCTTGATCTTGTCCTTCATATCCTCGAGTGGCTTAATACCTACTTCGCGTGCATCAGAGACCTGAGCAACAACGGTTCCGTAGTACTTCACATCCTTGCGGATCACGTCGCCCTTATCGCTGTCAAATGCCCACGACGTAAGCTCACGCGAAGAAAGAACAGGGGAGTCGCTCGTGAAAAGGGGCGATTCTTGAACAGGAACCTTAAGTGCGTTACCAACGGAATCAATCGGGCGACCATTAGAGATATCGTCGGCTGCCTTCTGTGCCTTAGCCATGGTCTGCTGCTTTGTTGCCGAAGAGAGGATTGGCTTGATCACGATCTGGGAGTACTTGAGTTCTGTTGACTGCTTGTCTGTGACCTTGATGATATGGAAACCGAATTGTGTTTCGATTGGACCAACGGTTTCACCAACGGCGGCACCAAATGCGGCATTCTCAAATTCAGGAACCATGCGCCCCTTACCAAAGAAGTTTAGATCACCACCCTGTTGGGCGGATCCCGGGTCTTTGGAGTTGAGTCGTGCGAGTTCTGCGAAGTCTTCACCCTTCTTTGCGCGAGCAAGAAGTTTGGTGATCTCGGCCTTTGCAGAATCCTTATCCGTACCGAAGGGAATGAGAATGTGGGACGCACGGACGACAGGGTTTAGGCCATCGCGACGATCGTCGAGACGATAGTAGGTAATGCCTGTTGCCGTGTTGAGCGGACCAAACACTTCACCCTTGTTGAGTGAAGCAAGAACGGTTGCTGCCATCGGGTCAATCTGGCTGAGCGACGTGTAGTCGGTTGTTTGACCGTTGAACGTAGACATTCCGGCTGTAAACGCACTATCCTTTTGAACAGGGTCTGGGAGAGCTGCAAAAGCTTCAGCAAGACGTTGTGAGTTTCTTGCAGCCTGCTGTGTGTCTTTGAGGGACGGGAGCTGTGGGAAGACGAGGTACTTGATCTTGCGTGAACGTTTCTGCAGATAATACTCTTTGTTCTTCTCGTAGTATGCCTTCACTTCGTCATCCGATACCGTAACGGCATTGTCCGGAATACGATCTGTGCTGAGGGCTACAAACTGTACATCGGCTGTGCTGTTATCGATCTTGTATTGTTGTTCGGCTGCGGAGAGGGAAGGGATACTCGCCGATGCACCTACAGCCGATGCCAATGCTTGTTGAAGCATCTGCGAGCGAAGGCCGTCTTCGATATCGAACAGTGTCTTCTTCCATTGCTGTACCTGACGGTCAATTTCTTCCTGCGGAGCCTTCTGTGCAGCAAGCATCTCGCCCATGCGGTCTGGGTTCGTTACAAGCTCTTGGTAGAGACGCTTGTCGAATCTACCCGTTGAGTCCTTGAAGAACTGGAGCTGCTCCGGCGGGTTGATGACCATCACGTCGATGATCTGCTGTGGGGTTACCACAACACCGAGCTTGGCGGCTTCCTGCTTACGCAGAACTTCGTTCACCATCTCGTCGAACACCTGCTGGCGGATCGTTTCGTCGTCGATCTCTTGGTTCGGGTTCTGCTGACGTTGTGCTTCTACGACATCGCGGACGCGACGTTCGTATTCGGCTAACGTGATGCGGTCACCGTTAATGGTTGCTACTTCCACGTTCTCCGGTGATTTACGGGAACTGGAAATCGTTGTACAGCTCGAATCTTGGATCACCATGAAGGCGATGAAGAGCACGGCTACAGAGCCGAGGAAATACGGGCTGATCTGGCGGATCTTGGTAATGGCACCCATGCTGGGTACTCCTCCGTCGTAAGGAACGAGAAAAACGGTTCTTTATGCTGCTGTCTTTAGGACAAGCTCCAAATATACGGTGTTCGGGGTTCTCAAACAGTCCCCGTTGGTAACTTGTGCCATGGCAAATCAACGACTTGAGCCCCATGAGCTTCATCTTCGCTTTGTTCCGGCGGATGAGGTTGTCCTCCATGAGGAGACGGATCCGTCCCGTGTGAACCGTATTCGAGCCACGCTGGACAATGATGGCGTCCTTCGAAACCCACCAATTGTGGGCTCGGGAGTAGTTCTTGACGGAGCCACACGAACCACAGCCTTAAAGCTGATGGGTGCCCGAGACCTCCTGGTTCAGCAGGTTCCTTATGGCGGAAATGACGGAGTGGAACTGCAAGCATGGTACCATATGCTGCCAGTTCAAGCGGCAAAAAAAGTCATCGAAGCGGTGGAAGGGGGCGAGCATCCGGCAAGTGTGGTGGAACGAACAACGCTGGCACGAGCTAGTGAGGCCCTTCAGGATTTTCGTCCGGGTGTGTCTGGTCGGGCATGTGCGGCCATCGTACGCGGAGAGGAGGACGTTCTGCTTCTGCACCCGTCTGGCCCCGAGATCTCTACGCCACACGTTCTTCGAGAACTGGTTGCACTCTATGGTGGCAGCGGTGAGATCTACCGCATTGTTCATGAAGATCTTGTTAGCACTGTTCGCAACGAGGCCGAATGTCCGGCTATTGTGATGTTTCCATCCTTCACGCCCGAAAACATCATCTACTCAGCACAGAATGCCGACTATCTCCCGGCCGGAATTACCCGACACATCATTCCTGGTCGGGCTCTGAACCTGAATATTTCGCTCCATCTTCTCATGGCTTCCACACCCATCGAAGAAAAAAACGCCTGGCTTCAAGATGTTGTAACGTCAAAGATCCTTGCCAGAAAGGTGCGGTACTACCACGAACCGGTCTTTGTATTTGATGACTAGCCCCTTGCTCAAATCGGCTCGTTCCAATGGAGAGATCGTGGAATTGCACTTCGAAACCGAAGAGCGATGTTTCCTTCCGATCGAAGCATTTGCAAACATTCCGGGGTTTTCGATCCTCAAGGATCGTGAGGTGGCCCTGCATCCGGCCGTTGTGTGTGGACTTCTCACGTGGTCGAACGGACTTGATATGTCGCCAGATGCACTGCACGAGTTGGTGCAGGCATATGCCCTCCCACGTGAAGCAACACAAAATGTCACGTTCCCGGTCGTAGAACGCACGATGTCTCCAATACAAGGAGACACCATGCCGATCATATCAATGTTCTATGGCATCATCATTATGATGGTCTACGACGAGGGATCACGTCACCATCTGCCTCATATTCATGTGCGGGCGGCGGAGCACACTGCTTCGATCTCCATCCTCAATGCGGAGATCATTGCCGGATCACTTCCATCAAAGAAACTTGCCCTTGTACAGGCGTGGATCATTCTCCATGAGGAAGAGCTCATGACGAACTGGGATCTGTGTCGCAAACATCAAACACCAGTACCATTATCACCACTGCAATGATCACCATCGGACCATACACCGTAACGCTGTTGGAAACATGTCGCTTCGGACTTGACGGAGGAGCGATGTTCGGCGTTGTTCCAAAAACGCTGTGGGAACGTGCCTATGCCCCGGCTGATGCAAAGAACCGTATACCGATGGCTGCCAAGGTTCTTCTTCTCCGTTCAGCCGACAGAACGATCTTAGTTGACACAGGGAATAGCCCCTTTATGTCGCAGAAACTCCAGGATATCTACGGCATCACGTTCGCAGACTACACACTCGAGGCCTCTCTTGCTGCGCATGGTGTAGCTGCCGCCGATGTTACCGACGTGATTCTCACACACCTGCATTTCGATCATGCAGGGGGCGCTGTGTTAGCCGATGGAACTCCACGGTTTGCCAACGCAAAACACTACGTTCAGCGCGATCATTATGCGTGGGCGCTCAACCCAACGGAGAAGGACAGAGCGTCCTTTATGCCGGAAATGTATCAGCCGTTGTTCGATCGCAACATGGTGGAGCTGCTCGATGGTCCGGGTCAGGTCCTGCCGAACATTTCCGTAGAGCCACTCTTCGGTCACACTCAGGCCATGCAAGGTATTAACGTCAGCGACGGACAGACCACACTCTTCTATCCCGCAGATCTCATGCCCACAGGAGCTCATGTTCCCGTGCCCTATGTGATGGGCTACGATAACCATCCACTCACCACTATTGCAGAGAAGAAGAAACTCCTTCCGCGCATCATCGATGAAGAGTGGATCGTTGTTTTTGAACACGATGCACTCCGCGACGCAGCACGTGTGGTATTGGGTGATAAGGGGCCGATGTTATCCGAACCTATCGTGCTTACAGCATGATGTACGACCGTGTAACGAAGGTCATCGACGGAACAGAGTGGTCGAGACTTTGTCGGTCCATCGACGTAACTGAACGCCACGGCTTTCGCGTTGAGCTTGATATCGAGCACGACCTTGCACTCTTCCGTGTGAACGGCATAGTGCGTTGCGTTACCAACATCTGTCCGCACAAACGCATCGCCCTTATTTACGACGGCTACATCGAAGACGGCACCGTCACCTGCCCCATGCACGCATGGCGCTTTGACATCTGCACCGGCGCCAACACCTCCGGCGGCGGCGGCCTAAAGACCTATGAGGTGCGAGAAGATGCGGGGTGGGTGTGGTTGAAGATTGTGACGTTATGACCATCATGACGATATGACGTTATGACTATCATGTCGTTATGACGTCATAATTGTCATAACGTCATGATTGTCATAACGTCATGATTGTCATAACGTCATAGCTCGATTTCTTCAACGAGTTACTGTGATCAGTATAGCCGAACCAGTGGCCACAGACGAGTCTGCCGGTGGGTCGTGTGAGAGAACCACGCCTGAATCAAAAGCGCCCGACTCTTTATAAACGATTGTGCCAACGATGAGTCCGGCATCGAGAAGGATGCCTTGTGCTTCTTCGAGGGAGAGGCCAACAAGTGATGGTACTCGGATACCTGCAGAGCCCCTTGACACAACCACGCTGATGATACCATCGGATGGGATCTCTGCTCCTGCCGGGACGCCCTGGGCGGCGATGCGGTCTACAGCAATAGCGTCATTGGATTCATATGTAACGTCCCCGAGTTGAAGTCCTATGCGCATGAGCGATAGACGGGCATCACGCACAGTAAGACCATAGAGCGAGGGTACACGAATGGTTTCAATTCCCTTGCTTATGGTAAGGTAGATGCGACGTCCTTCTTTAACTGTTGTGTTGGCATAGGGAAGTTGCGACATCACAGTGCCTCGAGCAACAGTAGCACTGTATTGTTCGCGAGGTTCCATCACTACAAGTCCGGCATCGGCGAGTTGTTGAGATGCAGTTGCAACATTTTTACCAACAACGCCGGGAACGGAAATAGTATCGGTCATCGATACGATCCACGGCAAGAGCAGCTGGTCTACCATCGCGCCGAGCAGGAACA
>DATGWS010000132.1:0-2127 GCA_035299365.1 Candidatus Didemnitutus sp. | reverse complement strand
GGCTTTTCGATGAACACCCACAGCTCATGATCGCTCCCTTTTGAAAATGGTACTACGTTCTTACCGTTCTTACGCTACTGCCTTGCTTGTCTCGACCGCTCCTGTTGCCCCAGCATTCGTATTGTCTCTAGCGTCTCTGCGGTCTCATTGTCCCAATCGTCTCAACACCACCAACCTACTCCCCCCCCACGCACATTTGCAAGTAAAATGAGCGTGTTGTAACTCCCACCTCAGTGTCTCACTCTGTAGCTCGGTAGTTCCGTCGCTCTGTCGCTCTATCACTCACCCCACCCTCTTCCTCGACACATCGAGACCTGGGTTGCAAATGCTGCCCAATGGGCCCCCCTCAAATGGTTGGTACGAGTGCGTGATGGCCCCCGAAGCGATTTCGTCAGAAACGTGACGATAGGCGTCTCTGAAAGGCATGCCGCCACGTACGAGTTCATCAACACGATCAACGCTGAAGAGGTGCTGATACATGGGGTTGAGGAGGATGCCGTCGATGGGTTGGATCTGCGGCGCTACGTGGAGAAGCACACGCAGGATCAATGCGAACTCATCGATGGCAGACACAATGCGATCCTTGATGAACTGAAGGTCGCGATGATATCCGGAAGGGAGATTGCCGAGTACGGAGCCGATCTCGGCAGGCAGTGACTGCAAGCGGTTGCAGCGTGCGCGCAACACATCGAGGAGATCGGCAGGTCTCACTGGATCCTTGCCTACTGCCTGGTGATGATCATCATCGCATGGCGATCCATGCGTTCCCTTGCACACAAGCACCTCGCACTCTTTGCGAGTGTTGCCATCTCCGGGATTACTGCAAACGTTATCAAGGTTATTGCGTGTAGGCCTCGCCCACCTCTCTTCATCGAGCGTGGCATCACCGAGTGGAACTTCCTGGGATTCCAGATGGACTACATTTGGAACAGCTTTCCATCCGGTCACGCAACAACCGGAATCGCCATCGCCATATCCGGCTCATATATCTATCCGCGACTTCGCTGGCTCTTTTGGACCATCGGCTTAGCCATCGTGTTTGGTCGCGTCGCACTCAACGCCCATTACCTAAGCGATGTTATCGCCGGAGGAATGTTAGGGGGCTTTGTGGCGATGTGGGTGGAACGTTTCATGCAAACCCCACACTCAAGCACAGAATCTGTCTAACAATCTCCCAATCTACCAATCTAGCTTCGTCGTGGTCTAGGGTAATTACGCCCCTACGGGGCTTTAGAGAAACAACATTCACTAAGCGTGTTCCCACAGTTCCTTCGTCAGCAATCAGTAGCTAGTAACTTGTAACTCGTAACTCGTAACCTGTAACTAGTAACTAGTAACTAGAAACTCTCTTCCTCAACTCCCCTACCCCAACATTCCCTACGCTCCCAAGCGCAGCTTGTGCGTCGTTGACATTGGCCTGTGGTGCGGACATAATAGCCCCTTCCTTTATCTCTTGGGCTACCTGACGATACGCATCACGGAATGGCATGCCGTTCTTAACAAGTTCATCAACACGGTCAACGCTGAAAAGGTGTTGATACATGGGGTTGTTGAGGATGCCGTCGATGGGTTGGATCTGTGGCGCTACATGAAGAAGCACTCGGAGAATCAACCCATACTCATCAATGGCGGGCACGATGCGGTCCTTGATGAACTGCAGGTCTCGATGATATCCCGACGGAAGATTGCCGAGCACTGCGCCGATTTCAACTGATAGCGACTGCAAGCGGTTGCATCGTGCACGCAGAACCTCAAACACGTCGGGGTTTTTCTTGTGCGGCATGATGCTCGACCCGGTGGTGAGCGCATCGGGCAAGGTGATGAAGCCGAAGTTCTGACTTGCATAATGCACTACGTCAGCAGCGAATCGGCCAACGGTGGATGCACATTGCGCAATGGCTAGGGCTGCGAGTTTCTCTGTACGTCCGCGCGACATCTGAGCAAAGGTGCTTGTCACATGTACGCGGTCGAAGTTCAATGCACGCGTTGTGAGTTCTCTGTCAAGGGGCAAACGTGTTCCATACCCTGCCGCACTACCAAGGGGATTGGCATTGGCTGCATCAATGGCCATGTCCAATACACGCATGTCTTCGATAAGTGCCTCGGCATATCCGGCGAACCAGAGAC
>DATGWS010000131.1:0-2910 GCA_035299365.1 Candidatus Didemnitutus sp. | reverse complement strand
CCTTCGTGAGCCACTTCATTGGGTCCTTCTCTGTTCCCGGATCCGTTACATACTCTTCAAAGGGGGCTGAGCGGGCTGTTTTGCCGTGTTCCTTGAGCCACGTGTCGCAGGCGGCATGGGCCATGGCAGAGCCTTCGTACGGACCGTAGTAGTGAGCGATGATCATCGGCCCCTTGTCGAGCAGGACTGGGTGGATGGTCTCGTTGCCTTTTGCTGGTGCCTTGATGGGGATCACGGCTTCCATATCGGTTGTTTTGCCATCCCACGTATGGTAGATGGCCATGGGGAAGCCTTCCATGGCGATGTTGTTCTGGGCCATGAATTGCATAATCGCAGCATAGTTGCGAGCAAGTGTTGTCCCGATTTCGGAGGCCTTTATGGTGGAGCGGATGCCAAGACCAAAGCCACCTTCGCATGTGTATTCTTCCATCTGGACGATCTTGCCCATGGCGATCTTTTTGGCCGGGGCGGTCATGTTGGCAATGCCCTTTTCAAAGTCAGGACCAACCATCTTGTCGATCATGACGTTGAACCACCGAGAAAAGATATTGCCCTTGGCGTCGGTATCCAGTGTCCACGTGACCTCGGTGCCGTTCCCTTTTGGTGTTAATGTGAACGTTGCCAGCGCTGGTTCCATCTGGCCAAAGACCAAGTCGATCTCGACCTTTTCAGGTGTAGAGGATGCGATGGTGTAGGAGCCATTGTCGAGCTTCTCACTGACCCACGTGTATTTGGCACCAACACCGGATGTAGGGCCGGAGAAGGTGAGTACTGCATTGGTGTCCATTGCAAGCCATGGAGACCAGCTCTTGATGAGGCTTAGGTCGTTGACCAAGGCGTGAACTTGACGTGGAGATGCGTCCACAAAACCTGTGCGAGCCACATGCCCCTTATCAGAGAGAAGGAGCCCGCCAACAACGATGATGAGGGCAACGCTGGCGATGACGATGCCGATCCATTTAAGGAGTTTCATGGTGCTAATGTGCTAGTGTGCTAATGTGTTAGTGTGCTAATGTGTTAGAGTGCTAGTGTGCTAATGTGCTAATAGAGAGGGAGGACGTCTGCGTAGACGATGCGGCGGTCGAGGGTGAATTCCATGTCGCCCCCTCCACTTGCAGATTTGAGGCCGAGGCTGCCTTCGCGTTTTCTGTTGTCGAGTGGATCAGAGTAAAACTGTTCGTACTCTTTGATCACAACGCGATGTTGCACTCCGTCGATACCGCTTGGAACGCGTAAGGTGCCGCCCCACATGTTGGCTGCGGAGAGTCGATCGAGACGTTGGGTTATGACAGGTGTCCAGCCAATGTCTTCACCACCTGCGGCGGCATCACGTTTTTCGATTGTTACTTCTACGTCGCTGCCGGTTTGACCTGTGGTGTTGATGCGATAGGTTGGGCCCACCACCTGGATGTTGATGGACTGACGGTCTGCATCAATGGTGGCAGTTGCTTGTCGGTCCGGTGCGAGTTGGCAGAACTCAGAGAGTACGGCACGTGAGCAATACACGTCTCTTCCCGTAGCATCATCGTCAAGCGAATATGGCTGGAATCGCACAAGGGCAAGACGAATGAACGGGTAGTATGACTGACCGGGGTCGATGGTTACATCACAATACCAGAGCTGACGGTCTTCGTCGTATTTGGGTTTGTAAGCAACAACGGTGAATCGTTCAGTTACACCAAGTTCGTCAAGGCTTACTCCACTCTCCACATGATCGGCGTCGCTGAAGTTTGCAACAACAGGAGTGGAGTCCGATGGTGTTGGTGCACTGAGCCACACGGGGTCTAGCCCCCACTGCGTTACGTACGGTGAGTGACTTTCCGGAATATCCACCTTCGCATTTGTAAGCCCACTCAGAACCGTACCCTTGGTTGCACCTATACCATACCCCTTGCTGTAGAAGTTGCCCTTGAAGTCTTTGCCGCCACCACCACCGCTGCCGGGCTTGAACTTCTGTCCGGTATAAAGAATGATCCCAACCATTTCTTCGTTGCCGGAAGAATACCATGGACGTTCCATCCAAACGCGTAGTCCGCCACCTTTGCGTGTTGATGTAACGGAGTTCCCAACAAGTTTCTTTTCTTCCTCTACCCACGTAAAGGATGGGATGACGTATAACAACTTCACTGCGTCCGGACGTTTGGTGCTGAGCACGTGAAGTGCTTTGCCTATACCCTTGCGTGTGAGGTTCGCAGGATCTTTCCGAAGCGTCTCGGCTAGGTATTCTCGGAATCGCGTTGTTGCAGTTGGTATGTAGGTGATGTGGCGGTGTTTTGTGTCGCCAAACTCCTGCGTCTTTTCGTTAGCAAGTTTGTCTACAAGTCTGTCTTCAACGTGCTGCTCGTAGAAGTATGATTGTTGCTGAAGATCTTCTGGACCCTTCTTGTTCAGATTGTCTTCCTTCATGAGCCATTCGGCGTTCATGTCAATCTTCTGCGTGGTGCGACCATGCACATAGGTTTCTGTGATGTCGATCGTAGCACTTGTGGAACCAAACTCGCGCAGTGCAACCTTGGCCGTTTTCACTTCCGGTTTTTTAAGGGGCTTCTGTGTTGCGTGGACAAGATGCAAGGTCCTGCCCGGTGTGATCAACCAGTTCAGGCCGCGCGATGCTGCAGCCATTGCGCCTGCTGCTATGCCGGCCGCCTGAAGTGTGCCTTTGTGACCGAGCAACGAGAGATTGGTGTCTGCTTCGGCCTGTTTCTCGCCAAGCGAACTACTGAAGAGGATCCATGCCTGCTCGCCTTTTGGCAGGAGGATAGTAAGAGTGCGTTGTGCGGCATCCCACGTGGGCGCTCCAGTGCCTTCAGCAAGCTTGATGATGATGCTTCGGATTTCGGGCCACACATCCATGCCGTCAAAAACAATGGATGCAACGCCCGTGGATGATGAGATGCTTGCCGCGTTCAC
>DATGWS010000130.1:0-10411 GCA_035299365.1 Candidatus Didemnitutus sp. | reverse complement strand
CGGCCAACACCAGCATCGGTAACACGGGTATTGGTGCAACAACGATTTCCCTCAACGCCGGAACAACTGGGAATATCGTCCTAGGTGGTGTTGATGCTGAAGTTGCCCCAACAGAGATCCTGACGATCACCGCTACGAATGAAGTACGTCGCTCTACATTGAGTGGTACAGCACAAGAAGGACTTGTCTTTACCGCGGGTGCGTATCGTTTAGGCGGCACCAATGCCACAACCAATCCGTTCCTCACAAATCGTTTTGTGAACATCGACGCTTCGAACCTCTCGTTCACTTCGAATGGTGGAGCAAGTACAACGATGCTCCTCACCGGCGGCGCGAACAGTGGTGTTACGATGACAACGGCCGGCACAGGTACGATCACCATGACGGGTCCGACAAACGTAACGGGCGCAACAACGATCAACACCACGGGCACAGCCAACACAACGATTGGTAACACAGGTGTTGGTGCAACCACGATTACCCTCAACGCCGGAACAACAGGGGATATCGTTCTGGGTGGAGTTGACGCAGATGCAACGCCTACAGAATTGCTGACCATCACAGCCGGTGGACAAGTACGACGCTCAACGATGTCGGGTACGGCACAAGAAGGCCTCGTCTTCACATCAGGTGCTTACAGACTCGGCGGAGCAGCGAACACAGACAACCCGTTGTTGGCGGATCGTTTCGTGAATGTAGATGCTTCGGATCTTTCATTCACAGCTAATGGTGGCGCAGAAGTACCACTCGTGGTAACAGGTGGAGCAGCCAGCGGAGTGATCCTGACGGCATCGGCAGCAGGAAACATCGTGCTGAATGGTGTAGACGTTGGTGTTGCAGCCACAGACTTCCTTACGATTGATGCATCGAACAATGTTCGACGTTCACCGATCGCAGGAATAGCACAAGAAGGCATTGTTTTCACAACAGGTGCTTACAGACTTGGTGGAACAGCGAACACTGACAATCCATTCCTCACGAATCGTTTTGTAAACATCGACGCTTCGAATCTCTCGTTCACATCCGATGGTGGAGCCAGCACAACGATGCTCCTCACCGGCGGCGCGAACAGTGGTGTTGCGATGACAACGGCCGGCACAGGTACGATCACCATGACGGGTCCGACAGACGTAACGGGCGCAACAACGATCAACACCACGGGTACGGCAAACACAACGATCGGTAACACAGGTGTTGGTGCAACTACTGTTACGCTCAACGCAGGAGCAACAGGCAACATCGTCTTGGGCGGTGTTGATACAGAAGCAACGCCTACAGAGATCCTAACGATCACAGCAACGAATGAAGTACGTCGCTCTACATTGAGCGGTACGGCACAAGAAGGCATCGTCTTCACATCGGGCGCATACAGACTCGGTGGTGCAGCCAACACAGACAATCCGTTGTTGACGGATCGTTTCGTGAATGTAGATGCCTCGGATCTTTCATTCACAGCTAACGGCGGCGCAGAAGTACCACTCGTGGTAACGGGTGGAGCGGCCAGCGGAGTGATACTGACGGCATCGGCAGCAGGGAACATCGTCTTGAATGGTGTAGACGTTGGTGTTGCAGCAACAGACTTCCTCACGATCGATGCATCGAACAATGTTCGTCGTTCACCGATTGCCGGATCTGCCCAAGAAGGTATTGTATATACAACCAATGCCTATCGTCTTGGTGGAGCAGCCAACACTGATAGTCCGTTCCTCACAAATCGTTTTGTGAACATCGACGCTTCGAACCTGTCGTTCACGTCTGATGGTGGAGCGAACACAACCTTGCTTCTCACTGGCGGAGCAAATAGTGCTGTTACCATTACTCCATCAGGCACAGGCATCTTTACCGTGAGTGGTACACCAGGTGTTGAGAACATCCGCGCGGGTTCGTTGTCGGCAGTTTCTGCCGATCCGATCGTGGCGGAAGGAATCGTCACGGCCGACAATTCTGGTGATGTACGTCGACGTTCAACTGCAGACGCCCTTCAGATCCTCGGAATTGGAAGAGGTATCTTCACCCCGGCTGGTGCAAGTGCATCTCATGTGATTTCAACAGGTACATTTGATCTGATTGCTGGGGCAACGATCAATGTTACTGTCTTCGGCCCAACAGGTGCAGCCGTGCACGCCATGGTTACGAACGTAGATGCCGGGGCGAACCAGATCACAGTTGTCACGTCGGCAACAGTTGACGCAACATTCAGCCTGCATTGGATGATCATTAATCCATGATGAAGTCTCTACGATATTTCCTTCTCTTGTTGGTCGCATTCGTGCTTCTCTATGGAGGCGCGTCTACGGCCTATGCTCAAGGAACACTCACGGATTCTCTCGTCCTGCGCAATGCAACGAACGGAAGAACCTCACTCCTCCCGAATGCTGCCGTTCCTCCCGCTACACCATGGTATCTGGTTCTACCTCCGGATGTTGGTGTTACGGGATCATTGTTGAGCAGCAGCGTTACTGGAAGTGCATCCACGTTGTCGTGGCTACCTCCTGGAGCAAATAACACAGTGTTGACCGTTGTAGCAGGGGTCCCTACGTGGGTAGCAGGCAGCAATTGGCTGCTCACAGGTAATACTGGAACCAGCGACGTAACGAACTTCCTCGGAACAACGGATGCTATGGATCTCATCCTTCGATCGAATAATGAGATCCGACTTCGGGTGAATCAGGAGTTCAATGGTGCAATTGACGTAACACGTCCAACAACGCTGGACGGATCGTACTCTGCATTAAGTCTCGGTATGAGTTTCCAGAGTTCTACCGGATATCCCGTTGCTCAGGACAATACAAGGGGCTTCATCAACGCGATCGACTGGGGCACTGGAGGTCCAGGTGGCGCAGCACAAACGGGAACGTTGTTTAGCAACTGGACTCAGCTTTCCATGCAGCGCGGGGCAGGGAACTCCTACAACGATCTTGTTGGTGACTACTTCCAATGGATCGCAACAGACGCCGCTACTGTGAACTCGATAACCGGGTATTGGTCCGAGCGACAATCAGGTGCCTTGAATAATACCGTTTCTACTCTCTATCATTTTAGAGCTGAACTTCCCGGCGCCGGAACAGTCACCGACCTCTTTGGCTTCCACATGGGTACACCCGCCGGGACGCTGAACAATGTTGCAGCATTTAATGCAAACAACATTCCAACTGGTGCAGGGAACCGGTATTTCCTTCGGTACAACGCTTCTGGACTGAACCAACCATTTGCAGTAAGTGCAGATGGTTCGATCACGTCCGGTACATTAACGCCTCTGGCTAACTCGCGCATGTTGATCACCAATCTTCCGGCAACATCCGGGAGAGCAATCGATATCGACATGACAGCCACAACAACATCGAGCGGCCTCGTGGTTCGTAACATTGGCGCTACAGGTTCAAATGATGCTGGTGTACTCATTGGTACGGCAGCAGCTGGTACTGGCACCGGTATTCGCATCGGAGGAGTGGCTACATTCAATCCTCCTAGTACGGGTATTGATGTAACGATGAGCAGCATTGGATTGAATGTCACTCCGAATTCAACAGCAACAGGCGTAGGCGTTAGTGTTGGAACATTAGCCGGAGCCCGTACACGTATCGGTGCTGAATTCTACTCGCGCGGTTCAGGTGGTACAGCCTATGGTGTGCTTGGAGATGCAAATGCAACCGCAGCCGTTGGGTCGCTTGGTATTGCAGGTAGATTCTCAACCAGCGGAAATACCGGCGATCTCTTCCCACTTGTTGTTTCAAGTGCGAATGATGCCGATGTCTACCTGGGATCCACACTCCTTGACCAGCCCGCCGCACTTGCTTCTGAATTTGTGGGTGCTTCTAACCTCAATACAACCTACATGTATGACTCTCGAGTCAGTGGCTCGCAGATCTTTGTAGGGTCTGTTGCTGGTACTCTGGCCATGAGGGCACCAGCCACCGTTACGACGCACGACTATATCCTGCCGGACGCTATAGGTGCAACCGGTGCGGCCCTTCGCATTCTCTCCGTTGCCGGTACAACGGCAACGCTTGCGTGGTCACCGGAGCCCCCTGCACCTGCGCCGGAGTTTGCCTACGTAACGGCCGACCAAACATTTGCTGTTAATGCATTGGCCAACGTTACGGACCTTGTGCTCACCGGACTCATTGCCGGACGGGTCTATGAGTTTGAAGCGCTGATTGCCTATGACGGACTCAACGCCGGTGCAGATCTCCAGATCGCTTTCGTAACAACCAACACCCTCAGCATTCGTTGGAGTGCATTCGGTAACGCAGGTGCTAGTGTAGCTCCGGTGTCAGTTACGGGAAGTGGAACCGCCATCACCGATATACCAACCAATACAACGGCCTTTGGTACGGATATGTCTGTGCATGTTAAGGGGCTTCTCATTATCGGTGCACTAGATGGTACCATTCAGATGCAGGCGGCAACAACAACCGCGGGCAATCAGATCCGGATCCTACAAGGCTCGTTTATCAAGGCAACACGGATGACGAACTGATGAAGATCTCCTTGACCATATCGACCGTCCTGATAGCTGCGTGTGCAACAATGTACGGGCAGCAACTTGGCGATGTGAGTGGACGCAATCTTATCCTTAACGATGGGGGAGTTGCGGGCGGAACAAAGAACACCGTTCTCATTGCTCCTCAAGGTGCCGCAACACAACTGCAGAGTTATAGTATCCTCTTACCTGCAACTCCGGCTCCGGCCGTTGATGCAGTTTTGCAAGTGACAGCCATTGCGGGCACTACCGCAACACTTGACTGGATCATTGCTCCCGCATTGAATATTCCTTTGGTCTTTGAAGAAGAAACAACGGGAGATCTGAATATTCGACGCAGAACACCCTTCATCAGTGGTGTACAGGGGGTTCCCGGCAATGGCGCGTTTGATGCGCAGAGCCGACGATCGGTGGCATCACAAACTGCTTCCGGTAACTATTCCGGGATCTTCACCGGTGAGAGTAATACGGCATCTGCAGACTATTCGTTGACGATTGGCGGAAAGACAAACCGATCGACTTCGGACTATGCATTTATTGGAAATGGTGAGGACCAATTAGCGAGTGCTAACTACTCACTTGTTCTCAACGGCAAGGAGAATGAGGTCTCCGGAAACTATTCCACCGTGATCAATGGTGAAGAGAATGAAGTCTCCGGAACGCGCTCAGCAGTTCTCAATGGAGACAACTCCATCATTACAGGTGATGGTTCTGTGATCGTTACTGGCGAAGATCTTCAGATCGATGGTGATGCCAGCGTTATTCTCTCTGGTGATAATCATGATGTGCCAAGCAGCAATAGCGTGGTCTTGGGTGGTCGTGGTATTACGGTGAATAGCAGCAATACGCTCATCTGGTCTGGTACTCTCACGTCATTCAGTGTAACGGCTGGCAACTCTGCATTCTTGCATAATGCAGACGTCCTTCTGACCAATGCCAATAGCACTGCTTCTCGATTGATCTTCCTCGAGCCTAATGCCACTGCTACCTATCCTGCGGCAGGGGCAAACTTTGCTGCCTTCAGGGCAGGGGTGATGGCCGCCGACAATGTGTATACGTTGCCAACTGCTGTTGGAACTGTAGGTCAGGTTTTGAAGATCACTGCAGTTGCTGGTACTGACGCCACAACTCAATGGCAAAACGATGAGGGTGGACCGGTGGTTCAGAATGCCGCAGTAGCCGGAGCAACCGCCATCAACATCAACGCAGGTGTTACCTACCTGCGGATCACCTCAACAGTAGCACCTGGTGCAGCTCCTGTGACCTTTGTAGCGCCGGTGGGATATTCCAATGGGACGGTACTTATCGTACGGGTCATTGGGGCAGCTGCCGGCAATGGGGTGAGTATTGCAGATGGAGCCGGTGGTGGAGATGAGTTTCAGCTTTCCGGCAATTTCCTCCCTCAGAACGATGACACCATAACCTTTGTGTGGGACGCTACAACAACGACGTGGCTAGAAATTTCACGTCGTAACAATTAACGGGTTAATTGAAGGAGGCCTTCATGGTCCGCATCATCACCACTCTTGTCATCCTTGGTTTTGCTTCTGCAACCATATTGGCACAATCCGTTGAAACATTCTACGGCATCAGGCTCGAGGATGAAACAACGAATTCTATGATCGAGCTCAGACCCGCGGCCGGTACAACAGCCTATACATTGACCTTCCCGGCCAGTGTGCCTACACTGGCTGTTGGGCAATCGCGAGCGTTGACGGTATCAGGAAGTGGAGCAAACTTGTCATGGGCTGCCATCCCACTCGTTACTGGGACAACTCCGGGAGTGGCATATTTCAAATCTAACGATGAGGTTTCAACCTCTACCGACTTCTTGTGGGATGAAACGACTCGAACTCTGACACTCGCAAACGGTACGAGTTCTTCGCCCCTTCTCTCGATTTCAAAAGCGGGATCGTTCAGTGTAAACGTAACAGCACTTACACTTACCAACGCAGCCTTAAACGCAGGAGCATCCGCTACGAAGCGCGGATTGCAGATCAGCTCTACCGGTTCATGGGTCGGTACAAACGTCGGCCTTGATATCGTAGCCACAGGTGGTACGAATAACTATGCCGCAACATTCAGTGGCGGCAATGTTGGCATAGGCACCACCACTCCGGTTGCGACCGTGGAGATCAATGGTGACATGTCGTATACCGAATTCAGCTATACCACAACGCTCTCTGCCACCAACAACAATATGGACTTCACGGGCACAGGGAACAAGGCTGCCCTTGTTCGCATCGGTGGTACACAAACGGCTCCGTTTACATTCACTGGCTTCGCAGGTGGTGTTGCAGGTAAGACCATCACATTGCTCAATGCTTCGTCGCAACCGTTAACGATCTCAAATCAGAATGCAGGCAGTACTGCCACAAATCGATTCATCACGCCGGGCGGTGATGCCATTACGATTCCATCTTACTCCACCGTTACGGTGCACTATTCAGGGATTGATTCGCGATGGTATGTAGGTGCAGTGTCTCCGCTGAACTTCACGGGCTATCCGCTTACGGAAGCAAACGTAGGCGGAACGGCAACCGTTCTCCCAACCGCAACGGCCTCGTATATCAAAGTGACCAATAATGATGTAAACAAGGATATCACGCTGGAGAATGGAGTAGCCACGGGTCAGGTACTCATTATCCAGAACAATACAACGTCGGGCTATTACATCCGCATTACTGGGACGAACGTTGAGGTTGCTTCAGCTGATGCAACCATTCAACCGGGACAGGCCATTTTCATGGTCTGGGACAGTGCAAAGTGGCAAACAGTGTCTGCAAAGTCGTAGTTAATGCGCTGGTACATCACGATAACGGTCATACTTGTGGTGCTCGCCCTCTTTGGGGCTGAGGCATCGGGGCAGACACTTGTCAATCGTGGTGCAGTGATCCACATCAAGGAAGGTGCACTCGTACACGTTAACGGCACCTCAGAGAACCGCGAAGGAGAGATCCGCGTGTATGATTCTGCAAGAGTAGAGTTTAATGGCGACGTGAGGATTTTCTTTGGCGGCCTGTACATGCTCAAGGATAGTCAGGTTACAGTAACGCAGAACCTCACAATCGGACTCGATGGTGTGTGCTGGAGATACGATCCTGGCGTGATGAACGTCTATGGTACGATATATAACGATGGCGATCTCAACAACGATGGAGAGATCAATATCGGTCAACCATGAGCCCCTTCCTTCACCATATCGTGGTAATTGTTGCAATATTCCTCACCTCGGCGGTGGGGAATGTTGCCTTAGCGCAACACCTCGAGAACCGGGGTATGGGCACGGTGCGTAACAATGGTACCATCAGATTTAAGAGTGATACAGGGAAGTTTAAGAACGCTGCCCCATACACGGAATTCACAAACAATGTTGTGGAGTTCACGGGTACGGATAACATGTTCACAGATCTCGATGGCTACCCATCGTTATCCACGGCTTTTGGTCAGGATAGGACATGGCGTGTTCCGGGCTTGGTTCGCTACAAACGAACACTCGATACACAGAACCTCCAGGCTCGGTTCTATACTGACCTTGAAGTTGCTGATTCTGCAGGCAAGTTTGTGCCGGACTCCGTATTTGTCGGGAAGGATTACACCATAACCGTTAGTGGACCTCGCACCTACCGCGGGACGTTTTTCTACGATGGTTCCTTGCAGCAGACTGTGACGCAGGAGAACGGATTGAGTGGTACAGTGAACAGGTACAACAATCTCACATTGCTCTTCTCACCAAAGGTTGTGCGCGATAGTGATGAGATTCGGATGGAGGGCGTCTTCAATAGCGACCAATTCAGCGAGTTCCTGGTCAACGGAGATATGTACTGGGGCTCGAGATCATTTTCGCGTGCACCTATACGCATCAGAAACAAAGGGTCGCTCACATCCGGTTGGGATATCAGTGAGTTGTATGCTGACCTAGAAGTAGAGTATGGCCAGTTTGTTGTTCCGGACGATGCAGACACCGTTGTGGTGATGCCTGCTGCAAACCTTCTTTTGCGATCCAATGATTCTGCCCAGTTGTTCATGGGCGATTCAACACGACTTGATGTGTTGGGTCTCTATGTGAATCAACTTCCGACCCTTATCAATGCTGTGTTCGATACGTCTTCGATTGTGAATTATAACGGAACGCAACAACCACAGGTGATGCAGGCCACGTCTGCAAGTAATCCTTACGGTCACCTCCGCACAGCTCAGAGCACAAAGACATCGAACGGAGACGTGTTCGTAGCGTCTACGTTATCCGTCCACGACACGGACGTGGTAATGGTTCCACACAAGATGAGTCTCACACTTGGTGAGGCGTACTACTATAATGACGCCGAGGTTGTTGGTTCATTCCGTAGAGTACTTGCCGGTGCAGATACCAATGTTCCGTATCGGTTTAACAACGAACACACGTTCATGAAGTACATCACGGTACCTCAAGAACTTACCATGGATGTGCGACCGATCACCCGACCGAATGCTTACGACCCAACAACTGATGTTTTTCGTAAGATCACGGTTAGTTATGTAGGTGCATGGCAAGCAACGGTCCGCGCAGCGTATAAAGCCACGGACATTCCTACTACGTGGGCGCCTGAAACAGCTGAGCGTTTGATGAAGATGTATAACGCCTATGGCCCTCCGAATGAACGTGCGATAAAGCTTACGCCCACCGTTCCGCCAACGTACTTCCGTAAGCCTGTTGGTGGCGGTACAGGTCTGGGTTACGTGGAACTCTTTGGTATACAGGATGCCGGTGCTGACAATCTTCGTCTTGATAACAACAACGACCTCTTGCTCCGTGCAAGCCGTGATGTTCTAAAAGCCGTGGCAACCGGTCGTTGGAGCAATCCGTTTACCTGGGACGAAGCGCGAGAACCGGAACCGATCGATCGAGTTATCATCGACGGGTTCACGGTACATACAGGATATGTTCGCGCGAGTGATAACTATGCCATTCCGGAGGCCTATCCGGACAGTCTGGCTACCAATGTTGTCCTTGGCACAAGTCCCAATACAGCTCTCACCTTTGGTAGCACCGGAACGTTCAACACATTCTCGCTTGTGCCGGATAGAAGGGTTGCCCTGGTTGCCAACAGGGTTGGTACCACACTCGTACCGGTTGATGTGCAAGATCTTACGGCCTTGCCCCTTGATGCCGGACTGGTTGTATATCAAGGGTCAACATTCATAACACCGAACCTTACACTCACACTTGGTGCAACAGCACATAACGGCGGCGTTCTTCAGATCGGTATACCGTGATACGGATCATGCTCCATATCGCAATCTTTGTCTTCATGAGCGGCCTTGCCTTGGCTCAATTGCCAAGTGCGCTCATTAGTGATGGCGTGATCCATAACTCGGGCACGGTGAAGATCTATGGTGATGCACGCATTGCACAGGATACGATTAAGAGCATTGTTGAGTATCTGCGTGACAATGCCGACACTCAGATCGTGGCACATACCACCTACGAAGAAGTCAGATTTAACGGTCGATCACGAAAGATGATGATCGACGCAGCTCGACCTGTTGTCTCCACGAAACTCTTCTGGTCTGCAGATACGACGGTAGTGTTTGAACTCTCGCCCCTTACTTGGATCGAGACCAATGGCACATTACGTCACGAAGGACTGATCAACCCCGGACGTAGAGACGGAACAATGAAACTCCGCGGTGATTCCATTCAGGATATTGCCGGACGTGGACTCATTCCGATCCTTGAAGTTATTAACGATAGTGGAGTAGTAGTAACGCGAGGTGTTGGCCTCCGCATCGCTGAACGTGTTGATTTGCAACGCGGACAACTCAACGTTACCTCGCAGGACAACCTAGCCATGCAACGTGATGCCTGGGTATGGCGTCAGGCAGGGGGCTCCCTCAACGATGAACTTTCTATTGATCAGCGCATTAACGTTCGGTATTACGGCGACT
>DATGWS010000129.1:0-5729 GCA_035299365.1 Candidatus Didemnitutus sp. | reverse complement strand
GGAGCTATATCCAAGGCGAGTTTGGAACCGTAACATCTCTGCAAGCGGGATCTCCAATGAAGCACCGAACGCTGGTCCAATGGAAGTGCTGTTACCATACGATGTGCAGCAGGACGGATAGCCCGGCAACGCACCGAAGTTGGGCGTATGAATGTTGTAATTCAAGGCCACGTATCCGCCAATGAGATATTCGAGCGTCTCGGTTTGCCCTGTTTCTGCGTTCAACCGACGCATCTGTGAAGATGCGGTGAACGTCAGAATGGCAAGGGCAAGTAGGAAGGAAGTAGTGCGACGGATGGGCATGGTCTGCATGATCAATGGAGAATGGACAGCGGCAGAACTCTACGCTTGGTTGGAGTCTGCAGGATGATCTGATACGTTCCCGAGGCAAGCCCCCGAACGTCTACAGCAAAGGAGCGAGGAGTAGCATCTGTGCCGCGAACAAAGGTATACGTGGCAACAACGTCACCGGTAAGCGTCACAACTTGGATCTGATGATCACCGCGTTCATAGGTGTCTGCAACGATCTCGAGTGTTTCCGTTGCTGGATTCGGTCTTGCCATAATCGTGAGTGACCCGGCCTTTGTGATGAGTCGCGGACCACCTTCTTCACAGATATCAAGCATGAGCAACCCATTCTCTGGTCGAGCAGTAGGAGTAACATTTGCTGCGATGATCACCGCATTGGATATCTCCAGATCTGTTGACACAACAGAACCAAGCGTCATATCACCGAGTAGTTCACCAATCACTGTCTCGGTGGTTCCAACGGTGAATGTCGGTATCTCGAGATCGAGTTCTGTGAAGCCCCCTATCACCTCATTACGCAGGACTACACCTGTTGAAAGCGTGCGGGCCGCGTAGACGGAAGAGGCATAGCGCACTGTCATAGTGAGTTTGCCATCGGCGATAACACCGCCACCACTTACGATAGTTGCGTAGATAGGAATGCGATAGTCTTCTGTTGCTGGGCTAACCGTATCCTTGGGAAGTCTAACGAGCACTTCAACATTGAGTCGACCGGTTCCACTCACAGCAATAACGCGCGTATCTGCGCATGGCTGGTCAAATGCAACCAAGATGGAGTCGAGATACAACTGCTGAGAAACAGGGGTGAAGTTCACCGTGATCTCAATGGATCCGCCGGGAGCGATGGTTGTAGGCGCTGCTGGGTTTGACGTGACCGTGTAGACCGTTCCCGACGTACCACGCATAGAAACGTTCGTTACACGCACTGGTTGTGGCGAGGAGTTCACCAAGACCAATCGCTGTGAAGCAACAACATTCAGGTTCACGGATCCAAAGGTAATGTTGCCCGGCGATGCAGGAAGCATTGTGCGACGTTCACCCCTGAGTTCCGTAACGATGGAAACAGGAACACCACCAACACGTATGCGAAGAGTAACGTACCCCGTCTTGATGCCATCAGTCATGGCACGTGGATCAAATCGAATATAGATCGTGCGGGAACCTCCCGGATCAACAATCTGGGAACTAACCGCACCCGGATTTTCAATCGTAAAGGCAGAAGGGTCCGGACCCGTGAGTACGACGTCTATAAAGTCCAAGGGTACGGGCTGTGTATTGGTATACACAATACTGTCGCGCTTGAACTGACATTCGGCAAGGATGCCAAAGTTGACAATCGTTGGTGCACTGATCGACCGTGATACACCTACAGAGCGAACCAAAACGATGATCGTATCCGGACATGGTTGATCAACAACAATCCGAACGGTATCCTCAACAAATCCTTCAGATGTACAAGTGGTTGTGAAGATGATGTCCTGGAACAACGATGCATCAATGCTAAAGGAAGCTGGTGAAGCGGATGTGCGCGTTGGTGCTGAGGACGAATTGCCGGAAACGTTAATCGTTGACGAAGAGGTGTTGGTGTAGCGTTCTGTAGATGATGCTGAGTTGCCCACGAGGATTGGGCCAAGATCGACAATACGTGGACCTTGTAGTTCCGAGGAAACGCGGAGCCCCGTGATTGGGATATTGATCGATGACACGGACGGATCGTTTGTACGGATGGAAAGGATCGCTGTTTTAATACCATCCGGACCTAAGGTGCCATAGAAGGCAATAACATAGGTTACTTCCTCACCCGGCTTGAGTTCTACATCCGATAGTGGCTGCCGGATGATCTTGTACGATGTAGCATCAGGACCGTTGAAGAACGGAGGATAGAGCAATGTAACAGGCGTAGCTCCTGCGTTACGCACAGTTACACTATCCAGCAACGAATCACAAGAAGCAACAGAGCCAAAGTTCACCGAAGACTTTGAAACGGAGAGCACAGACGTATTCGCAGTGCCAGAAAGCACATAGAGCACAGAGTCCGGACAACTCCGAGAGGTTGAGTCAGAAACAAGTTTGAGGACAATGGCACTGGAGCCTACTACCGTTGGTTCGTAGGCATAGGTCAAGAACATCGACTCCCCGGGTGCGATCACTGTAGGCGGAGGTGGCAAAGCTGATACGAGTCGGAAAGGTGCCACAGCAGGGGGCAAGGTTGGGATACTCATATCGCTCGTACCGGTGTTACGTACCTCGAGCGTGAGCTGTGGGGTATCACCAACACGAACCGTTCCAAACTGACCGGTGCCTACAATGGTGATGGATGATTCAACACCTTCGTGGCGGACCCATAAGGTGTCCGGCTCCGCACACTCTTTGAGCTTCACGAGTACCGGAATGACGTTCACTCCAAGACCACGCGCGATGAAGGTGATGTTCACTGTGGTGAATCCGAGTGGACCCGGCACCACAAAGGGGGCGTTTCCACTTGCGCCAAGTATGGCAGGATTCGTGGATGTGAATCCAACGATCGTTACGGAAGATGAGCCGAGGTTACGAATCGTAACGGGATCTGTGAACGGACGACCGACGCACAGTCGACCGATATCGATTGTGTCTGCTTGAATTCCGCGCCAGGAATAGGTGAAGTCGTACGGACGAACATCTACACGCACAGCAATATCAAACGGATTCGCTCCGGCAGCTGTGTCCGAATTCACGAGTCGAAGGGTTGTGTTGATAAGCCCGTTCTGTCCAGCAACAGGTGCAAACTCAACCACGTAGGCGGTTGAATCAAATGGGTAGATCGTATCAGGAAACACCGCAGGTTCAACCAAGGTGAATCCTGGTGGTGTAAGAAAAGTAGCAGAGCTCACTTCAAGGGGAGATTCGCCCTTGTTGCTGATCCATACGGTATCGCGGATCTTGGATCCAGGGCATTGGTACAGCCCCATATCAAGATTGCGGTTGCCGGAGATGATTGCCGGACCATAGATGCGGATGATGTTCCACGCTGATTGTGAGAACACGATCTCGGGTTCATCTGTGTACGAACCTGCAACAGGTGAAGCAATGCGCTGTCCAACAGCTACATAATACAGTGTGTCCTTGCCTGGCCATGTGATGGTTTGACGCCATGCACCGGACGTGCCGGCTTGGTAGGCACTGATTACCGGACCCAATTGCCAGGGGCCATTTTCCGGTTTGATATAGACCTGCAGGTCACTGCCGTTTGCATACCCGCTGTAGCGATGCTGTCGCAGAGAGTTAGTGAGCGTATCGGTAAGAAGTCCTACCTGTACCGGAATGTCGAGGGGAATTCGGCCTTCATATCTGCGACGACCAAGTCCACCGGCAAGGTGCCTGCTGTTGGGATTCGGGTTCGGATCCGTACCGCCCGTTACTTGTGCAGAGAAAAATCCAAGTGCGGCATTGTCGAGACGCGAACCGATGATGGCTCCACCACCCGAACCAC
Source organism: Candidatus Didemnitutus sp. (assembly GCA_035299365.1). GTDB lineage: Bacteria > Bacteroidota > Ignavibacteria > Kapaibacteriales > Kapaibacteriaceae > UBA10438. Next base: position 1,951 of record DATGWS010000129.1, on the reverse strand, counting down.
ACCCACCGAGAATGTCCTCTCTACTCGGAGCTCCACCTCTTGCATAGATCGTTAGGTCTGCAGTGAGATTGGCGTGGATCGATATTGCACCACCACCACCACCGCCACCGCTTGCTTTGTTGGTGAGATCGGGATTCCCTCCGGCTCCGCCGGATCCCCCGGCAAGAGGAACGAGGTAGGCGTTACCATGGACTTTCCCACCATGATCGAATCCATTCTCAGACGCACCCGGCTCTCCATACCCACCCGCGCCACCACGTCTGCCCTCACGAGCACCGGAGCCTGCTCCATGTTGACCGATTGTAACGCACGTATTCCGTGCATCGCAGCCCTGACCACTTTGGCCAAACGGATGTCCTGTTCCTCCGCCGGCGTTTTCATACGCCGTTGTAGACTCACCACCCTGCACGCCGTTGAGCGAAGCCGAACCGCGCGTATTGGCATTATTCTTTGCGAGGTCTTCTCCGGATCCAACCCCAGGTTTCTGTTTTTCATTGGGAGGAAGGGGCAAACCATTGTTGTTGAATCCACCCGGACCACCGCCCGTGTAGCCGTTGCCTCCATTGGTACCCCGGGCACTTCCGCCACCGAGATTGTGATAACCACCACCACCACCACCACCACCCGGACCGGCATCTAGGCCACTTGCATCAGCATGTATCTCTGCGGTTCCTGCTCCACGAATGACTGTTGGCGATAGCAACACAAATGGGAGAAAGGCTTGATTCCCGGTTGTATTGGCATCACAGTCGCGCAATGACACGTTATACGACTCGCCACCGATGAGGATGAGCGAATCAACGATCATCGCGCCTCTACGCGATCGTTTTCCAAGCTGACCTTCACCAAGGACACGCTCAGAAATGGATGCCACACTTCCGAGTGGCCATGGCCGCACGATGTAGAACGTATCAACGTTTGACGAAACGCCATTGATGATCACCTTGATGGGAATGCGGAATTCAGCATTCAACAACTGCCAATCAGCACTGTTCGGCTTTACGAGCGGATCAACAAAGATGTGCGTGGAGATGAGACGTCCGTCCCAACTCACAACCGCCGGACCGATCTTCACCTTTGTTGTATCGGTGTTGCGCTCGCAAACAACACGAATGGCATCGCCCGGATTATTCAGAGAGACTCCATCAGCCCCATATCCGCCATTGGCAGTGTGTGGAGCAATAATCTCGATATACGTGGCCATTCGTGTAGTGCCGATGTCGGGCATGATGTACGAGATGCGTGGTTGCGCACTCAACATCCCTACGCCGACGCTAGCACACATCAAAACCAAGAGGAAGCGGATGAGGGGGCTCTTCATATCGTGGCAATCACCTTCAGTTCGACGGCGATCGGCGTTGGTAGTGCGCCGATCTCGATCGTTGTCCGGCAAGCGTCTACGCCTGCGAAATGTTCTGCATAGAGTTTGTTGAACACCGGGAAATCGTTCTTCATATCGGTCAAATAGACCTGTACATCAACGATATTTTCCCAGCGCGAACCGGCATCTTCAATGATGTATCGAATATTCCGGAACACACTCAACGTCTGCTCTGTGATATCATGGTCAAGAATAGTGCCATCTTCGCCGAGTGTCACTCCCGGAATGACCTTTGTTCCACGTTCGCGCGGCCCAACTCCACTAAGAATGAGCAAATCTCCCACCCTGCGGGCGTGGGGGTACGCACCTACCGGTTCCGGTGCACGATCGGAATTGATGACGATCTTGTCCATTCAAACCTGGAGACAAATGTTCTTGGGTTCTGTGAAAAAGCGAAGGGCTTCGGTCCCGCCCTCGCGTCCAACGCCACTGCTCTTAACGCCTCCGAATGGCGTTCGGAGATCTCGATTGAGCCATGTATTGACCCATACGATGCCCGACTCCAACCGATGGGCAGTGCGGTGTGCACGACCTACGTTTGTGGTCCACACCGATGCAGCAAGTCCATAC
>DATGWS010000128.1:0-16659 GCA_035299365.1 Candidatus Didemnitutus sp. | reverse complement strand
CAATATCCCCGGTTTGGAGCTTCGTCTCTACTGATTCGATGCGTTCTTTTGGGATGAGGTACCGCGTGGTAGTGCCGAGAGTTCGTTCGATCTCTGCCATGCGACTCACAAGGATCGAATCTTCCTTTAGTGGTCGATAATAACGAGGATTCTGAGACATAAAGTTCACACGGATCGGGAAAAGGTCACCGTCTATCTCCTTCGAGATATCCCGAACAACATTCTTCTTAACGTTATCCTCTATCCACTCCGAGGTGTAGTGTAGTCGCGAAGTATAGTCACCAAGCGTACCATTTCGATACCGAGTGAATGTGATCTCATTCACAAGATCTTCCCAACTCGATTTTCCCTTCTTGATCACTCGCGAGATGTCCAGGACATTCTCAAAGAATGTAACGCAATCAAGTCCGGTGAGATCAATTCGACAGATTTCCGGACCGTCGCCCTCTAGTGTGCCACCTACATATGGCGTTCCGAGAAACAACTCACCAATGTGGCCCATAAGGGGTCCCATGGCAAGTTTGTTCCAGCCATCGTTGCGCGACCGACGAAGTGCTTGACTATAGATGTATCGCGATGTGGCCTGTGGGTCGGAGTTCTTCTTTCTGCTATGACGCAAATTCTGAACGAACAACGGGGCAGCCAACAACGAGAGGAAGGTTCGGCGTTGCATTGATTATTGACGAGTTAGTGCGATGCCAAGATCACCAAGTTGTTTTGAATCAACATCAGAGGGACAACCATCCATAAGAGACAGTCCTGATGTTGTTTTTGGGAACGCAATAACATCCCGAATGTTGTCGGTCTGACACAGTAGCATAACAAGTCTGTCAAAGCCAAACGCGATCCCGCCGTGGGGAGGTGCACCGAAGCGTAGAGCGTTAAGGAGGAAACCGAACTTTGCATCGGCATCTTCACGCGTAAAGCCGAGGAGATCGAACATTGTTTGTTGCACGTCATTTGTATGGATGCGGATGGAGCCCCCTGCCGCCTCGTATCCGTTAATCACAAGGTCGTGCGCAATAGCACGTGCATGTGTTGGATCATTGGAAAGCAACGACACATCCTCATCCATAGGAGAGGTGAAAGGATGATGGCGTGCGATCCACCTATTCTCTTCATCACTGTGCTCAAGCAGCGGAAACTCTGTGATCCAGTGGAACGAATACGTTCCTGCAACACCGTCGAGGATTCCGGTTCTGCGGGCCACTTCTGTCCTTAGAGCACCGGAGATGATACATGCTCGTTCCCACTCTCCGGGCGAGAAGAGCAGGAGATCACCGTCCTCGGCTTTGAGCTCTTGTACCAAGAGATCTCTGTGTTCGTCAGAGAGGGACTTCACAAACGAACCGGTTACTTCACCGCCAGAAACCTTGAGCCACGGAAGTCCCTTGGCGCCATATTTCTTGGCATGTTCACCAAGTTCATCGATCTGTTTGCGCGAGAAGGAACCACAACCTTTCGCATTTAGTGCCATAACGACATTGCCGGATGCAACAGCATCCGAGAAAATCGAGAAACCGCACGCACCAGCCGTTGCCGTCACATTCGTGAGCTCAAGTCCATATCGCAAGTCCGGCTTGTCAGATCCATAACGCTCCATGGCTGTTTTGAATGGCATGCGGAGTAATGGAGTGGAGACTTCGTAGTTCAGAATCTCCATCCACGCCTTCACAACAAATCGTTCAGTGAGCGCTATGATGTCATCTTGGGTGATGAACGACATCTCAACGTCTATCTGCGTGAACTCCGGTTGACGATCTGCTCGTAAGTCTTCGTCTCGGAAACACTTTACAATCTGCATGTATTTGTCGAAGCCGGACACCATCAACAGCTGTTTAAACAACTGGGGAGACTGTGGAAGCGCGTAGAATCGTCCCTTATTGATACGACTCGGTACGAGGAAATCGCGTGCACCCTCAGGAGTTGACTTTGTAAGTACCGGTGTTTCGATCTCCACAAATCCTTCTTCTTCAAAGAATCTGTGAGTGATCTGATAGAGCTTATTACGAACTAGGAAGTTCTTCTGCAACACAGGTCTGCGCAGATCGAGGTAGCGATATGTTAGACGCAGTTCCTCATTCGTTCCCAGATCGTCAACGATCTCAAACGGCGTTACATCTGCAGAATTGATAATTCCGATCTCGTCAGCAAGAACCTCAATGAGTCCGGATGGAATCTTGGGGTTTGGATTTTCGCGCAACCGGACAGCCCCTTTCACCCAGAGGACATATTCCGATCGAACATCGCGTATCTGCTCATCGAGCTCCGGCCGGTGGGAGGTATCGATCACAACCTGCGTAACACCATCACGATCACGGAGATCGATAAAAATGATGCCTCCATAGTCGCGGCGGGCATTGACCCAACCGTTCAAGACAACCTGTTGCCCGGCGTGCTCGGGGCGAAGAATTCCGCACGTTACTGTTCGTTGTTCGAATCGCATGACATTTCTGTGTTCTCGTAAACCATGAATTTACGAAAGCAACTGGTCAACGGCCCTAAGGATATCGCGAATGGGTATCTCCGCAATCGTTCCCGTGGTGGTTTCCACGGGGAAACAAGGGGTATCATACGGATACCAAGGCATGAGATCTGCACGGTCATGAACATAGAGCACCACGCTCGGAATGTTGAAGGCCGCAGCAAGGTGAACGGAGGAGGTATCAGGCGTGAAGAACGCATCGAGTTGTGCAATGTTGGCAGCCCATGCTCCAAACGACGCTGTTGGAGGAATTGCCCTTGCTCCTGTTGCACGAGAAATCCGTTCCTGCATTTCTTGATGCTGAGCTGCGCACATCACCACCGTCTCGAATTGCGTATGTGATGTCATACAATGATTCACAATATCAATGATCCCCACTTCAGTGTACATCCGCGATACATCAGACCCAGAGATATTCACACCAAGGATCTTCACTGCCGATGAGGGGGCTCGCACTGTTGCATACGCATCCTGCACATCTTGACCACGTAATGGGAACGCAAGATGCAGGTCAATTGTAGAAGGGTCTATGGCAAACGGCCAGAGAAGTCGCGCAATGCGATCGACGATATGAACTGAAGCGCGATCTGCCAGCGGCACAACATGCGTGTAGACCCCGCGATTCTCCTTATCGATACCAACAGCGTACCGAGCTCGAGATGAACGAATAAGCAAGGCGGAGGTTGACGATGCATTATCCATGAGATCAATAACAACGTCATATCGCCGAGATCGCAATTCTTTTTGTGTTCGAAGCAGGCCGGGAAGCCCCTTGTGGTGCACAATAACATCATTGATGAATGGTGCCACGGCATCAAGAACCGCAATGTTGTTTTGAGACATCACCATGTCGATCGTCGCAGCCGAGAATCTTTCGCGCAGCGCACGAATCACTGGAACACTCACCAATACATCACCGATTCGATCCTGGCGTAGAACCAGAATTCTCACCGGATCCTCAACTGGAATGGCCAACTGTGGAGACGAAACAAGAATCGGTATCCGCTGTGCGCCGATGTGTCGGTTGAAGTGTCTGCGTATCCAGAGTTCGATGGGTTTGAGCGGGCTCAATGCGCTACAATCTCCTTGTAAACGGCCAGTGTGTTCTTGGCCATTGCCTCTCTCGTAAACTGCGAAGCTCGATGGAGACCACGTTCCTTCAACATTGATCCAAGTGTATCATCGGTCAGAAGTCGATACATTCCATTGGATATCTCGTCAACAGAATAGGGATCTGCATAAAGCACTGCATCGCCCCCTACCTCTGGGAGGCATGTTGTTGTAGAGGTAAGAATCGGACAGCCACATTGCATTGCTTCTAGTACTGGGAGACCGAAACCTTCGGCTGTGCTTGTAAACACCAATCCACGAGCCGAGGAATAGAGACCAACAATATCTTGATCTGAGAGACCAAAATGAATCTTTATCGACGGGTCTTGGAGCGTTTTGGCATGCTTTACTCGAAGATCAGCGATATCCCGTGGAGCGCCACTCAACACCAGAAACAGAAGACGTCCTTCTCGAAACGACGATGGCAGAGTGTTCCAAGCAGCGAGGATCCGATCTAGATTCTTTCTTGGGTCTACACGTCCAACAAAGAAGAGGAAGTCCTCGTCATCACGAATCCCCAATTCACGTCGACGTTGTAACCCAAGCGGGCTTCTCACGAATTGTTCTCGGATACTGTGATACACCACACGAAGTTTTTCCGTTGCTTGAGGAAGAAATTTCGATACGGACTCGGCAGCCCATTGTGTGGGAACGATAACTCGCTCAGCATGCTTGACAGCGGATTCTACATAACGTTGGAATTCTCGTGCAGAGGAAGCAGCAATTCCTAACTCAGGCATGAGCGGAAAGACGTCATGTATCGTAACGACATGTCTATTTGAGGGAATACGCCACAGTGTGTTTCCAGGCATATGCACAAGGTCTAGATCACGCGCATTGTTCTTCCATGCTCCTTTCTGTAGCAATCTCGAAATGGGGCGAAGTGTCTCACCGAGCATAAGGTCATGGGGCAAAACCGCACGTATCTGGACTTCTTTTCCAAAAAATGATCGCAGCTCGCCTTCCCTTCTGCGTCTGCCCATGAGTACCATCTCAATAGTCGGATCCTTCAACGCAATGATTCCGCGGATAAGTTCGCGACCATACACTTCAATACCGCTGTGGCCGAGTAAACTCGTTGCATCAAAACCAACAATCACAACGACACCTCTTGCAGCTGTGGCAAGAACTTCATGAAGGCTTCAAGTACTACCGAAGGGGAGATCGATTCAAGATCCTCCCTATCATCCGTTATCACATACGTGAAGGGCACACCATACGGCATCCATTCTCCTATGAACGTCGCCTTCTTTGTGAACATAACCAAGACGGGGGTTCCAAGCGCAGATGCGGCATGAACCATGGATGTATCTGGTGAGATCAAAACATCTGCATGTTCTATGCAGGCTGCAGTATCAAGAAATGTCCCTTGAGGGAGTACTCTAACCCTATCATCAAATTTCGCAGATAGCCGTTGCGCCATAGCGAAACGGTCGCCATACCCACATATTGAGATCGTAAGTGGTCTGCCGACAGTCAATAGCTGTTCAATAACGTCGGCATTGCGCTCTTCCGACCACATACGATAGGGATTACCGGCTGAGATGTTCAGAATAATCTTCAATCCCGTCATCCACGATACGCCGATACGCGCGAATGTGCGATTCTGCACACCAAGTGAGAGCCGGAGCGGATAGACGTTTAGATCCGGACGTTTACCGAAGACATACCCTGCTAGACGCAATTGCATTATTGCCATCACATCCACACCGCGGACATGGGGCATTTGGACATTGAACCATGTCTGATACAATTCTCTCCGACCAGGATGTTCAAAGCTTACCGTGGTAGACCGCCGACCACCAAGTGCGTTGGCGAGGAATCCCGCTAACGTCGTCTTGTTTATAACGAGCGAAAACACCACATCGTACCCTTCGCGTGGCATCTTTTGCTTAAGAGCAAGGAAACTGATCAGCGATCTTCTGAAAACAAATCGCATCGATACCGACGACTCATTCTCAAGGATTTGATCATTTGACGGAGATGAGACAATATCAACGCGAGCGTTTGGACAGAGCTTGTGAAGATAGTCAATCATCGGCAAGGTCACGATCATATCACCAATGGCATCATATCTCAGAATGAGAATACGACGCACCATTGCAGGATCTAACGGTTCTGTTGTTGGCTGACGGTTATACCATCGGCGCAACATACCGTAGATCAGACGCTTCACAACTCAGGCCTGATTGTTAAACCACTTCAGTGGCAACGTCGTAAACAACATCCTTCGCCAAGCTGTAGATCTTTTCGATGGCTGCACTGATCGGGGCTGTTGTCTCCGGATCGTCAGAGGCATCGTATGCTTCAGCGGTTGCGTACGTATACACTTCTTGGAAGTGGTTGTGCTTCCCCTTCGTCTCGAAAAGGGCGAACTGAGTCTCCGTCCCGTTATAAAACGAGCGCACGTTCGCTATGGCAGCGAGATAGTCAGTACGCTTGCCATCGGCAATGGAGTATGATACACGAAAGAGAACCTTGGGCATTGAACTGCGTCCTAAATGATATAAAGCAAAAATACTGTGAACGGGGCTCCTGTTGCCCCAAACTTTTCAACAGGTTAGGCCATAGGCCACCTGCCCCCTCCAACAAAAATACGAACGCCCTAACGAAGCGGGTCCGTCAGGGCGTCGTTGTGTGATAGGGACGACCTATTTCTTTTTATGTTTTTTCACGTCCGCAGGTTTTACAACCGGACCACTGTTTCCAAAACTGTTGTAAACATAGGTCAGGACGCCGGCAATATCCTCATCGGTGTACTTTTTAGGGAGCGGAGCCATTACGCCGTTGTATTCCTTGCCGTTCACCTTCATCTTGCCGCTCTTTCCGTTTACCACTTCCTTGATGATCTGAGCCATCGAGGTGTTCTTCAAATAATCGCTTTTGGCAAGAGGTGGGAATGCTGCACCTAATCCCTGCCCATTAGCTTGGTGACAGGTTTTGCAGTACTCATTGTACACCTTTTGACCCTTAGCCATAAGGGCGGCCTTGTCTTGTGCGAGAGTTGTTGTGGTGAAGGCGGCGAACAGGACCAGGCCTGCCATAATGCCGACGATTCTCTTCATGATGTCTGTCCGAGGAGGAAATGTGAAAGATTCTTCGATTGTACGTCTACAAATATAAGATGTTCATGTCTGAATTTTAGTGTTCTTCACAACAACGAACATTGGCAGTCGGCTTTGCCTCGGGCGGAGAAATGAATGGGATGTCCAGAGCCATTCCGCGCAAAAGCACGATTGCACCTACCGCTAAGGCCACCACGGGCAATGCTACTCGCATCTTCACGCGAATACGCTCAGTTAAGAACGCCCCACCTAATGCGATACTTAGCATCATAGGCATGGTGCCTATTCCGAAGAAGGTCATGAACACCATTGCGTCGATGGGCTGCGTCGTTGCCGCGCTACCTAGCAAAGCCGATGTTACTAGTCCACACGGTAGGAGACCATTCAGTGCTCCTATGCCGGCTAAGGCTAACATGGAACGTTGCTTGAGAAGTTCTCCAAGCCATCGCCGTACGGGTGCTGTTAGCGTATGGATGGGACCAGACGGAATTGGACTTCGATGCCATACAATCTGTATGACTGCCGTGGCAATCATCAAAACACCTGCCGTAATGGAGGCAATCCTGCCATATCCGGCCAGATCGAAAGCGCTTGCACCGAACCCTACTACAAGCCCAAGGAGTGCATAGGTTGCGACCCGACCAATCTGGTAGGTACTCTTCTCAATAACTCGACGTGCTCCCCTGCCCCCAGCACTTGGCAAAGACATGGCGATAGGACCGCACATACCAGCACAATGCAGACTACCGGCCAAGCCAAGAAGGAATCCAGCAAGGGGCTCTAACACGTCCTACTCCAAGATGATCGAATTGGTGAGTTCAAACGTAGTCCCCATCCTTGACCATTGAGCGGTGATCTTCCATTTGCCCGCGGCCAGTGAGTTAAGGCTGACGTTGGCAATTCCTTCAGAGTTGGCCGATACTTGCAGCTTGGTATCAAGATTCGGTTGATCCGGCTTGTAAAAGCTAAGGCGAATTGGGCCTTCAGGCATAGCGTTCATAGGCGTTGTAATGATCAGCTGTCTCGACGCAACGTTCATTCGGCTGCCACTCGCAACTGCTCTGGACCGATCTGCCATCATACCATCATGCCTCAGAGATTCCTCATAGTAGTCTGGCCGAACGAGATCCACTGATGTCGTTAGCGCAAATGCCACAAATCCTAGGGTTGCACTTGCGAACAACGTGTAGACAATCCCGATGCGCCAACCCCAGTGCAATCTTTTCATAAGTACCTCAAGGTGCGATGAACGACGTGGTGATGCTGTGAAACACCTTTCCATTCGTTGTCATCTCAATGGTAAGCGTTGTTTCGTTGGATTTCGGTGCGTCATTCTCACGGATTATGATGAATCGCCCCTTCAGAATATCTTCCGAGCCCACATGTGATGGTAGGCCAATATTCTTGATGGTGTAACCGTGAGGCGACGTTACATGCATCTCGTACGGAATGTCGTGATCTGTCTTGTTGATGATCTGAAGTCTGTAGAAATTGGCAATTCCCTCTTGCATCGTTACCCACGTGGTACCTTCTTGTCGTAACACAACCACATCAAGGTCATGACGAAAGATGAAGAGTGTTGACACGGCAGCAACCATCACAAACCATACGGCTAGGTAGGCCTTGATTCGCTTGGTGAAAACCTTTGCGCGGCCGTTCTCAACGGCATTGAGACTGCTATACCGCACCAATCCACGATCCAGCCCAACCTTATCCATTACTTCGTCGCAGGCATCGATACACGCAGTACAATTGACGCATTCCAACTGGATGCCATTTCTGATGTCGATGCCGGTTGGACAGACCGTCACACATTGGTGACAATCAACACAGTCCCCCTTCTGTTCCGGACGAGAGAATGTTGATGTCGTTGTGGCTGCTTGCTTTTTCGCTTCATTATCAGCCTTAGTCCATTTAGCACGACTCTCACCACGTTTAAAGTCATACGTTACGGCAATCGTGTTCTCGTCCACAAGGGCAGACATATATCGTCCGTATGGGCATGCAATCAGACAGGCCTGCTCTCTGAACCGATAGAACACCATAAAGAACACAAAGGTGAAAAAGAGGAGTCCACCGAGGAGCTCTACGTGTGCCGAAGGCCCGTTCTTAACATACTGCAGGAGCACGTCACTGGAAATCACATACGACAGGAACACATTGGCGATGCCAAAGCTGATCGCAAAAAAGACCACGATCTTGAGACTTGTGCGCCAAATACGATCAAAGTTCCAAGGCCCTGCATGACGTTGTGCTTGCTCCTTGGGTCCACCTTCTATGAGATATTCGATCTGTCGAAACACGATCTCCATAAAGATCGTTTGCGGGCACAACCATCCACACCATATTCGCCCAAGGGTTGCCGTAAACAGCACAACCGTTATCACGCCTGTTAGAAACAGCAGCGCAACCAAGTAGAAGTCATTGGGCCAAAAGGGCATGCCGAAAAGCACAAACTCTCTGTCGATGATGTTCAGCAAGAGAAACTGGTGCCCACCCACCTTTACAAAGGGGGCGAGCACCAGAAATGCCATCAAGAGCCATCCGAGGATGGTGCGCCACGTTGTGAACCGACCCTTTGGTTGGCGAGCATATATCCACCGACGTTTTCCGTCCGGTTGGATACTTCCAAGCTCAGCTCGGAAACGCTCGTGATCCTCTACAAGATCGAGGTCAATGATCGACATGGAAAGCACTTTCGGTGGTGATACGCTAACCTACAACGGCCGCGAACGAAATTCTATGACAGAACTCACTGTGCAGGGGCAGCCTCTCTGTCACAGAGGATCTCTCGCGTCTCGTCAACTGGTTTAGGTTCAGGAGGATTGCTGCCGCGCTTCGATATGATGTACGACGCAACCTGCATGAGCTGTTCGTCTGAGAGTTTGTTGCTACTACCATACGGCAGCATTCCTTTGTCCGGGAATCCCGAGGTGATGTTTGCCATGATCTGTTCTAGGGAACAACCATGGATCCACAGATCATCCGTAAGATTCGGACCAACCTGTCCTCCAAGATCTTCGCGATGGCAGGTAGCGCAGAGATTATCAGTGCCGTTAAATATCGCCTTTCCTTTCTCAAGCGATTCAGTGTCAGTGAGAAGTACTGCCTTTACAGCAGCCTTTTTCGGCGCCGCCGCCAATGAAGCCTGCGCTTCCTTCACTTGGGCAGTGTACTCATTCACCTGGCCGCGAGGACCATACCAGAGCACATTCCAATCCGGACCGGAATAGATGTGGTAGTAGAACACATAGATCAGGCTCATAATAATCGTGAAGTAAAACCCATAGAGCCACCAGCGTGGCAGGTCGTTGTCATACTCACGGATACCATCTGCCTCATGATCCATCAACCGATCTTTTTCCTGTTGTGCCATGATAGTCAGCTCCCTTGCATTGTTTTCGATGGAGAGTTGGGATCGGCACTCGGCGTTCCATCATTGAGGATGGAGGCGGCGAGGGCCTCGAGTCGGCGCTGGTCGGCACGGAAGTACCAGACAACCAAGACGCCGAAGAAACTGAAGAATAACAGTAAGGCTACCACAGGATACCATTCGATACCTGGTATGCTTGCTAGAACGTTTTTATACATGGCGCACCTCAGTTTCCAGATGCCGTTGGCGGCATCTTCTTGATATCGGTACCGAGACGTTGCAGATATGCGATCATAGCAACGATCTCCTTCTTTGGATCTACATTCTTGATCCCGGCATTTCCGAGCTCTTCGGCGATCGTTGCAGCTTGAGCCTGAAGATCCGCAACTGCATTGGCAGCAAATCCCTCAGGATATGGCACGCCAAGTTTTTGCATGGTGAGGATTTTGCCTTCTGTGTGCGACACATCCAGATCTACCGTATACATCCAACCATAACCTGGCATGATTGAGCCCGGAGAAGTTGAACGTGGCTCATTCATGTGCTTCCAGTGCCACGCATTGGGGTACTTCCCACCGATGCGATGCAAATCTGGACCAGTGCGTTTGGAGCCCCACTGGAATGGTCGGTCATAAACGAACTCGCCTACCTTTGAATATTCACCATACCGTTCTGTTTCGCTACGGAACGGACGGATCATTTGTGAGTGACAGGTATAACATCCTTCTCGGACATAGATGTCACGACCTTCCAGTTCAAGTGGTGTGTATGGCTTTACACTCGCGATAGTTGGAATATTCGACTCAACTAGTGCTGTTGGTACAAACTCAACGACACCACCGATGAGAACGGCAACAAAGATCAAAAGGCTGAATCTCACAGGCGTACCTTCAAGAAGTCTGTGCCAGCCTTCCTTTGGTTCGTGCGACTTCTCTGCCATTCTGTTCACAACCTGCACTTCTTCGTTGGCAAGAAGTTTGCCGCTCCGTGCGGTCTTATACAAATTCCATATTCCAACACAGGCACCTAGCAGGTAGAGCGTACCGCCAATGGAACGCATTACATACATCGGGATGAGCTGCGTAACCGTCTCGAGGAAGTTTGGATACTGCAGCGTGCCGTCCGGAAGGAACTGCTTCCACATCAAAGATTGCGTGATTCCTCCCCAATAGAGAGGGATCACGTAGATCAACACCCCAAGCGTCATGAGCCAGAAATGCCAATTCGCCATTGAGATGGAGTAGAGTTTGGTGCGATAGATGCGCGGGAAGATGTAGTACAACATCGCAAAGGTCAGACCGCCATTCCAGAGAAGCGCACCTAAGTGAACGTGAGCGATGATGTAGTCTGTATAATGCGTTAGGGCATTGATGTTCTTCAACGACATCATCGGTCCTTCAAACGTAGACATGCCATAGGCTGTTACGCCAACAACCATGAATTTCAGAACGGGATCTGTGCGAACCTTGTCCCATGCGCCGCGGAGCGTTAGCAGGCCGTTGACCATACCACCCCAAGACGGTGCAATAAGCATGAAGCTGAAAACCACCCCTAAGGACTGTGCCCAGTCTGGCAGTGCGGTGTAGAGCAAGTGATGGGGACCGGCCCAAATGTAGAGGAAGATCAAAGCCCAGAAGTGGATGATGGAGAGTCGGTATGAGAACACCGGACGCTCAGCAGCCTTAGGAATGAAATAGTACATGATGCCGAGGAACGGCGTTGTAAGGAAGAACGCAACAGCGTTGTGTCCATACCACCACTGAACGAGTGCGTCTTGTACACCGGCATACATCGAATAGCTCTTCAGCAAGTGTACCGGGAGCGACAAGGAATTCACAACGTGCAGGAGTGCTACCGTGAGGAACGTTGCCAGATAGAACCAGATGGCCACATACATATGCTTTTCCTTGCGGCGCAGTATGGTTCCAATCATGTTCCATCCAAAGACAACCCATACCAGTGTGATCGCCAAGTCGATCGGCCACTCCAGTTCAGCATACTCTTTGCTGGTAGTGATGCCCAGCGGAAGTGTTATCGCCGCACTAACGATGATGAGTTGCCAACCCCAAAAATGGATCTTGCTCAGCGTATCACTGAACATGCGCGTTTTACACAGGCGCTGGAGTGAATAGTACACACCAAGAAATATGGCGTTGCCGGCAAAAGCAAAGATCACTGCATTGGTGTGCAACGGACGGAGTCTACCATAGGAGAGGAAGTCTATTCCTCCCAAGAATCCCGGAATGTATAGCTTGATCGCAACAATAATGCCTACAAGGAATCCTACGACCCCAAAGACAAGCGATGCGATGGCGAACATCCGGACGATGTTGTTATCGTAGGCAACTGTTTCAACACGTCCACCGCGTTCATTGCCTAACGGTACATTTGTGTCCATATTCCCAACCCGGAATAGTGAGCGTAAAAGAATTGTTTATTTGATCTCAGTTTTCTTGTGAACGTCATCAAAGAGCATCCGAACTGCCGGTGTGCCGAGATCATCATATTGACCTCGCTTTGTGGCGAACAAAAAGGCGAGCAGGAATCCACCTGCAACCAGAATGCTACAGATCACAAGCAATGGCATCACGCTCATGCGAACCTCCTTGCAAACAGTCGTGCTCCAACAACACTCATCCCAACAACAAGCAACGAACTCACAGGCATCATGATGGCTGTGATGACAGGAGTGAGAATTCCGGCAAGAGCCAAGGAAACACCAACTACGTTGTATGCCATTGTGAACCACAATGCTGTGGAGATTACCCACGTGAGTTCGTGGGTATACCTCAGGAGTCCCGGCAGATCCGCAAGCCGCGCAGCCGGCATAACAAGGTCGCTGGCCGGCGCAAGTGTTGATGTCTCATCCGTAACAGCGATAGAGACGTCAGCGGCTGCCATCGCTGAAACGTCGTTCAAGCCATCTCCTACCATGAGCACGGTAGCTCCATTGTTACGCATGTTCTCTACCGCAGCCACCTTCTCAGATGGTGAGGCGCGGAATTGCATCTCATCCTTGGCAAACACGTCTTGGAGCATGATTTCATCCCTGTCCGTGTCTCCCGTCACCAATCGTGCACGAAGAGATGACGCACGAAGTGCCTTCACCATACCGGGAACATCTTTGCGAACATGAGATCTCATCACAAATCTGCCCATGAGAACTCCGTCTATGGCAACGGCTGTGCCTACTCCATTTGCAATTGCAGAATCTCCGAGAATTTCAGAAAGGTAGGCCGTAGAACCTATCACTATCTCGTGGCCGTTACTTCGTCCTCGCACGCCCCTTCCAACATCTTCTACCATAACATCAGCTGTTGACGAGGGTTGCATCTTTCTTGCAATGCTTTGACTAACGGGATGTGCACTATGTGATGCCACTGCCTCAACGGCTTCTTGTTCTTCCTGTGTAAGGGGCGTACCATCATACACCACGTCGTGATACGTAGATGTTAGTGTACCAGTCTTATCAAAGACAACCGTGTTGGCGTTCTTGAGTTCAAGTAGTACTCCAATGTTCTTGATGTACATCCCAAATCTACCGAGGACCCCCATGGCTGTGCCTAACGTGATCGGTGCTGCTAGTGTGAGCGCACACGGACAAGCGATAATGAGCACTGCAGTGAAGACATTCACAGCTACAGCTACGTTCGGCAACCAAAAGGCAGCACCGACAAAAGCAACCACCATGGTGCCAGCTGTGAACCACAAGCCGAAACGATCACTCAACTTCATGTAGGAGGACCGAGGTGTGCGAGATGCCGTACGTTCCCACAAGGATGCGAGATAACTCTGAGAAACGGGGCGTGTAGCCGTTAGACGAACCGCAGTCCCTACTACCTTGCCACCGGCATAGATCATCGTGCCGGAGGTACACTCAACCGGAACGCTCTCACCTGTGACAAAAGAATAGTCAACATAGCCCGTGGCACTCATCAATACGGAATCGGCAGGAATAACCTCGCCATTTCGCACGATCATGAGATCGCCAGTTCGAATTGTATCGATCGGAACCACGGATTCAGAACCCTTGTGTTCGCGTCTGACCGAAAGTGGAAAGAATGAACGTACGGTTCTGTCAAAGGAAACCGCGTCAAAGGCCTTTTGCTGGAATAAGCGTCCAATGAGGAGGAAGAATACAAGTCCGGCAAATGAATCAAGGAATCCTTCGCCCCCTCCCGACACGATATCAATAATGCTTCGTACAAAGAGTGTTGTGATGCCAAGAGCAACGGGAACATCGAGGTTTACAACACGTCGACGTAGACTTGCCACTGCCGACGTAAGCCATGGTGACGCACTGAAGAAATACACCGGTATACTCAGGGCGATACTTAGCACAGAGAACAGACTAACGAGAGTATAGTCCATACCATCTTCGCCGGCTACATAACGTGCGATACTGATCATCATCACGTTCCCGGCTGCAAATCCGGCAATTCCAAGGCGGAGATAGATCTTCCTCGTTGCTTCCCGTCGCTCCACATCTCTGTCATGTTCAGTCCCTTCACTTGTGAGAAGGGGCTCATATCCCAAGGAACTGAGGATGATGGCTATGGATTTGAGTCCGGTGCGCGTGTTGACGAACTCCACCTCTACGGTTTTCCGCATCAGATCAACCCGGGATGAACGGATCCCTTGATCGAAGCGATGTAGCTGTTCGAGGAGCCACACACAACTGGCACAATGCATCCCCGGCAAGGTGAGGCGGACGCGTGTGATCGGACCGCTTGTATAGTCAACAAATCGTGCGGCTGTGGCAGCGTCATCGAGCACATCATACACTGATCGGTCGCGAGCCGGACCCCGTTGCGATACGCCTGAAGCACCATCGAATGCATAATATTCGCACATTCCGCTCTGTTGGAGAATGTCGTAGACACTCTTACAGCCGGTACAGCAGAATATCTCCGTTTCGTTGCCGATGGACCGATCCGAACAGGGCTCCCCGCAATGCGTGCAACGCATGGCAGGGGTTGTCGGAGATGGGGGTACAATTGTCACGTGAAGGCAGATGAATGTTGCTGAACGCAAACTTTCCACCAAACCACGTCATATATCCATGACTTTTGTCATGGTTTCTCTACATCTGGGGTTTTCTTGAACTCTTGTGCGAGACGAACATTCAACTCACTGGCCTTTGCACCAAGGCTGAGGAGCGTGACCTTCTTGGCTATACCGGCAAATCGGACGCGTACCTCGGTCCAATGTTCGTGGGCAGGACATGGTTCGGCCTCTCCGCAACCAGGAAGCCCTAACATACATTCCGTAAAGATGTCTGTCCCGTCGATCGCGGCGATCAAATCGTAGAGCGTGATTCCCTTTGCCGGCCTGCCAAGCGTTACTCCGCCCTTTGGACCTCTATAGGAGACCATAATCCCCGATTGCGTGAGTTGTTGCAGCACCTTGGTAAGGAAGTGAAACGAGATGTTCAGCTCAGCCGCTATGCGACTGATCGCCACGTACTCGCCCTTCCCCTGGGACGTCACAAGGATCGCCGCCTGGATTCCGTAGATGCATGACTTTGATAGCATCATGTCTGACCTGTCGCTGATCGTATAGAAGAATTAAGACTCCTAAAGCGAAAATAGGTTTTAGTCCTATGCGAACTGCGGGAATCGAGAAGGATTGGATTCGTGCATGAGATTGTATGTGGCTTCAACAATGTGTTCAGCCTCTGGTTTCGACCAATAATTCCCGTCTGTTCCATAGGCCGGACGGTGAGGTTTGGCCGTTAACGTTCGAGGGGCCGAATCCAACCACTGATAGCCGTTCTGCACTTCCAAGATCTCTCGTAGGATATAGGCAGAAGTCCCACCGGGGACGTCTTCGTCTACAACGAGGAGTCTGTTTGTTTTCTTGAGTGATTCAACGATCACGGAGTGTCTGTCGAACGGTAAAAGTGTTTGGACGTCGACCACTTCAACTGATACGCCAAGCGACTCAAGCGTTGTGGCTGCTTCGAGTGCAACTCGAACAGTAGCGCCATAGGTAACAAGCGTAACATCTGTCCCCTGTTTGAGGGTCTCTGGGACGCCAATTTCAACGGTATACGTCCCTAGGTTCGATGGAAGTCTTTCCTTCAAACGATAACCATTGAGAACTTCCACCACCAGAGCGGGATCATCACCTTGCAAAAGGGTTTGATACATGCCCGCCGCTTGTACGAAGTTGCGAGGTACACACACATGAACGCCGCGGACGAGGTTGATGATGCCGGCCATTGGAGAACCGGAATGCCAAACGCCTTCGAGGCGATGTCCCCGAGTACGAATGATTACCGGAGCCTTTTGCCCACCCTTCGTACGCCATTGCACTGTTGCCAGATCATCACTCATCAGCTGCAGCGCATACAGCAGGTAGTCCAAATATTGGATCTCAGCCACTGGACGTAGTCCACGCATGGCAAGTCCTATTGCCTGACCAAGTATGGTACACTCTCGGATGCCAGTGTCTCCAACCCGGAGTTCACCATAGACCGATTGCAACCCTAACGTGCCTTGATTTACATCACCGAGCTTACCACTATCCTCGCCGAACATGACCATGCGTGGTTCATTGCTAAGGGCGTGATCGAACCACGCTCGAATGATCTCAGATCCATTGATCACAGCCGAATCGACGGC
>DATGWS010000127.1:0-4370 GCA_035299365.1 Candidatus Didemnitutus sp. | reverse complement strand
TGACAGGTTGTATACCCACGATACCTGCTCAACATCACACGGTAATGCGTTTTGTACGACTTCTCTTCCAACATGCGGAAGAAGCCATCTACACCGATGTACTTCCCAAACCCGGTCATTACCGCAGACACCTGGTCTGGTGTGAGCATGAAGAACGGTTTGTCCAGTGGAATGTCTTCGAGGGTTGCGTCTGATATCAGCGCTTTGAGATGGCTGCCAAAGGTTTCGCCACGGAATGGATGAAGTGCGCCTCGGCGCAGCGTCAGGCTCTTATCCGGCACTACGAGGTTCATATCAACACCCACACTGCGGCCAAAACCCTGACATGTTGGGCACGCGCCAAACGGGCTATTGAAGGAAAAGAGTCGAGGCTCCGGTTCAATGTATTGTGTTTTTGTACGTGCACTCTCAAACAGCGATGAGAAGAACATGTCTTCGCCGGTGCCGATGTTGCGCACTACAACTCTACCACTACCAGCATCAAATGCCTGTTCAATTGAGTCCGTGAATCGAGTTGTGCTTTCATCATCGTGACGGACAACAACACGGTCCACGAGGACATAAACCGGCGTTCCGTCAGTTGGCAAATCCACCAGCTCTGCTACTTCAACGAACTCTGTGGAATCTCCGATCACAACTCGGGTAAAGCCCTTTGCTGAAAGGCCCTCGCGAACAATACCAACAATGGCATGTTCGGCAGACAGTTCGTACATGATATAGAAACGTGTGCCCTCCGGACAGCGGAGCACCTCATCGGTAACGGATTGAGCACTGTCCTTCTTGACAACTTCGCCCGTATCCTTATCTATCACGATGCCGATACGTCCGTAAAGAAGTCGGAGATGATCGTAGATCTCTGTGGTTGTGCCAACGGTTGATCGAGGATTTTTTGCAAACGCTTGCTGTTCGATGGCAACAGCCGGAGGGAGTCCGCTGATGCTGTCAACGTCGGGCTTGTTCATACGATCCAAGAACTGCCGTGCATAGGCACTCAGCGATTCTACGAACCTTCGTTGACCTTCCGCATAAAGCGTATCAAACGCAAGGGAAGACTTCCCAGAGCCGGAAAGCCCCGTGATCACCGTGAGGGCATTGCGAGGAATGTCCACATCGATGTTCTTGAGATTGTTTACCCGAGCGCCTCGGATAGAGATCAGGCGTCTGGGTTTCGGCGTGGATTTTGGGTCCACAAGGGTTGATTCCGGGGACAGAGGGGGCTCCACAGGGTCTATCGGTTAGGTGAGCCACAAAAATAGGCCGAAAAGCCAACCCAAGGTATTGCTGGCACGGTACTTGCTTTACATAGGAAAGATTCCGTATTTTTAAAGTCTGATAAAAACGAACCTCAATTGGAGTTCCCTCATGGCTCGTCGCTGTGAACTGACTGGTGTCGGCGTCATGTACGGCAACAATGTGTCTCATGCTAACAACAAGACACGTCGCCGTTTCATGCCAAACATTCAAAAGAAGCGTATCTGGGTACCTGAAGAAGGTCGCTGGGTAACGGTGAAGATCACGGCAAGTGCTCTCAAGACACTTGACAAGATCGGCTACACCGCCATGAAGAAGCGCGCTGCGAAGTAATCGAATGCCACATTTGTGGCATTTCAATAACGTTCCTTCGTAAAGAAGGCCGCACCGCGGCCTTTTTTCGTTCTCTGTCTGCCATAAAACCACCCCGTGGTTCGTCTCCTATCCGGATGAACAGACTGGCCCTCAGAACCTTCGCATATCTTCCAGTATTGGTCCTCACTCTAACGGTGAGTATGACCCATGTTGCGCCATGTAGTGGTCAACAAGATGATGTTGCTCTACGCATGCGCAAGGCTCGAGAGTTTTTCATCAACGGCACCACTCTGCAGATCCAAGGCAACCGCCACGCAGAAGCCATTCTAGAGTTTCAGCAGGCACTTCGGTACGATAGCTCATCGGCAACGCTTGCGGCGATCTCCAGGAGCTACCTCGAGCTACGCAAGCTAGATATGGCAAGCGAATACGCAGAGGCAGCTATTGAGCGCGATTCCCTCTCTCGAGATACGTGGGAACTCATCGCAGAGATCGAAGTATTACGTGGACAGTATGATGCGGGTATCGCCGCCTATGAGCGGATACTTGACCTCAATCCGAGTCGACGACAACTTTACACACTTGGTCGACTCTACGAGCCTCGAAACGCAGCCAAGGCCATTGAGGTCTTTGAGCGTTTATGTGCAATGGAGCCCGATGAAACCGTCTTTCTGCGACTTGCAGATCTGTATGAACGTCGGCGCGATGTAAAGGGAGTTTTGCGTTCGTTAGAGCGTGCTCGCAAGCTCGACCCCTTTGACCCGCAGATCGCTGCCCGCACGTGCGAGATCTACGTGCACGAGGCAATGTTTCCCGAGCTTCGTGTACTCCTTGCATCTTGGCGCGGGCGGGACCTCGACCTTGATCGTAGTGCGCGAGTATGGGGCGTTACACTCTCCAGCATTCTGGAAGACAGCCTCGTATTGGGCATGTACCGCGAAGAAGTTGCCATGATCCTCGACGATGCAAAGGAGTCGTTCTCCCAAGTTTGGCCTGTAATGGCCTTGGCGGGAACGGTTTCCATGCGCATCGAGGACACCACCCGCGCAGCATCGTTCTTTGATCTTACGATCAAGAGTCCGGAGTCGCAGCCTGAATCCTATCTCGAAATCTCCCGCATCTACCTCATTAACGGGTATCCAACTACTGCGGAACGTTATCTCTTCTTGGGCCGGAATCGGTTCTCAACTGACGCTCGTTTTCCCTTCCTCCTCGGTGGTGCGTCTATCGATATGGGCAAGGACGATCAAGCAATGGGTTACTACCGCGAATCGCTTGCCATGGACCCTACGATCGTTGATGCTTGGGTTCAGTTAGGCTTGCTGTACGATCAAAAGGGGCTTATCGATAGTTCAGACGAATGTTACGAACGGGCTCTGAAAATCGACGCCGACCATGCATTAGCCAACAACAACTATGGGTATTCGTTAGCGGGACGCGGTGTAAGACTCGAGAAAGCACGTGCTATGTCGTGGAAGGCTGTTCAGTCTGAACCAACAAATGCAGCCTATCTGGACACCTATGCCTGGATCCTTCACAGATCCGGCGATGACGAACGTGCTCGTACCTTCATCGAACGCGCGATCAGTGTTGGAGGTAATGCCACCCATTACGAACATTATGGTGACATCCTCGAGGCACTTGACGATCTTAGTGGTGCAATACGCGCATGGCAGAACTCACTCATGCGCGATCCACAACGATCGTCAGTTCAAATGAAGATCGATAAGTACCGATAACACTCAGAAAAGAACGTCATGGAAACACCTACAAGCACTGATCCCAACGACTACGAGATCCTCATCCGCCGGCGCGGTGAATCCGACTACGCATCATATTGCCCGCAGCTTACACGCATGATCAAGGGGCAGGCACATGAAGAAGTTGAAGAAGCAATGAAGAAGATCGTCCTTGATCATATCGCATCTCTTCAACAGTCAACGCCAACAAGCTGATCATGACCAGCGTCTACCTCACAGCGCTTCGCTGGGAGTCGCGTTTGGTGATCGCCTTCATCAGTATCGGTATCATCTCTCTCTCGATAGCCGCCCTGATAGGTCGCGACGTGATGTGGATTATTACCGCCTGCCTCGTCATCCTAGGCACCGTTCTCGCATTTTGGCTTCGTCGCACAATTCGCGAAGACTACTTGCACATCAGCGGGTACATGGTCATGTTCTATGCTCTTCCCCCATTCTCGATCTCTGTGATCTTTGCTGGAATGATCCAGACATGGATGCACCGAGTAGGATTTGGAACACCCATGCGAGTGGCTGTGATTACAGCTCTCGCAACGATCATTTCATCGGCACTTGTTGGCTTTGAACCCACGGCTTCAGCAATCGTGTTTATTCTTGCCGTTTCCACCTCCCTCCTTCGTGAGTTCCGTCCGTCAGGTGAATATCTGGCACCTGTAGGTATCGCCATTATCATTCGGATGATCCTCCAATGGTGATCCCCGCACTGAATATCTGGTGGGTACGGATTGTAGCAATGATTGGTGTTGTGCTCGCCCCTTCCCTGTTCCTTGGCTTGGTTGTAACCGGTGAAGAAGCTGTAATGCAAATTCAGTCCATGGTCTATGGACTGTGTGTAGTAGCCATGATATCGTTTGAAGTTCTCAGACCGAATGGACGAGCAATGGCATCGGGGATCGTTCCAACGAAAGTAAGTGGAAAGCTTGCCGGCATCGGAATAGTATGGGCCGTTGTATCCGTAGGCGTCATTGCTGTCGTGGCACTACTCCTCGGTGGAACAATCTCATCAGTTACTACTGTTCTCGAATCCACAGCAATATCCACGGT
>DATGWS010000126.1:0-6784 GCA_035299365.1 Candidatus Didemnitutus sp. | reverse complement strand
GAACGTACGGTAAACGTGCAAGAAGGTCAGACATCGCTCATCGTTATTCTCGAAGCTAATGCTGCAGGTGTTACTTCAACACTCACACGTCCGGATGCAACGGTCATCACCGAGCCGGATCCTGCGAATGGAATTCATCGTGTAGTATCTGCCGACGGAAAGAGCACGCTCTGGGTTGTTGCACAACCGCCGGTAGGGTCGTGGAAGGTCATCAGTCCAAACCTCGGATCTACAGATACAATCGCGATTCTAGGTTCTGTTCCACCGCCAACGTTTGATCTTTCTTCCTCTGTAGTTGGAAACGATCTTGTAGCAACATGGACCGGGACAGATGTGCCCGCATCCACCAACGTTAGCCTCTTCGTTGATACAGACGATGTTGGTTATGATGGTACGTTCATCGGTACGGCACAGGCAGGAGCCGGTACGTTCACCGTTGCTCTTCAAGACTCCACTATTCCGTGTACGTTCCGCGTGTATGCCATCGTGAATGGTCCAACGGTCGGCCTTGCAGACTATGCGGCCGAACAACAGACAAACCCACGTGCAACACTTCCTGTTCCGATGAATGCGGTTGCTGAGTCAAATGTTACGGGCAACACTACTATCACATGGACTCCTATCGATGATGCTCGTATTGCATCGGTTGGTGTTTTGGATGCAACTACCGACTCGTTGATCACTTCAGCCTATCCCTTCAACAACAGCGTGTCGGTTACCATTCCTGCACATCAGTCAACACAGCTCCGACTTGTAACGTATGATCATCGCGGACGTCGCTCATGCTCATCTTCACCTATATCGATCACAACCGATGTAGAGGAGGATGTAGTTTTTGCCGGTGATCATGGCTATTCGATCGGTATCGCGCCACAACCTGCTACGGATCGTGCACGGGTCTATGTATCCGGACAAACATCGGAATCGATCACGATGCGTATTGTTGACATGCGTGGAAACGAAGTGTTTGCAACCTCTGCGCAGCTTGATCGTTCAAGCGCCTCCTCGATCGATGTACCTACCGGTGGCCTGGCTTCCGGCGTGTACACGGTCGTTCTTGTTTCTCCATCGGCAATCGTAACTCGATCCTTCCTTGTGATGCACTGATGAACCGCGTATTCGTTGCTCTCTTTCTACTCTTCTCCTCGGGCACACTTCTTGCAGGTGTGCCCGGGTGGAGAACTGTTCAACGATTGTCTCGCCCCCTAACCGGACATGGCGTTACAATGGTCCATACCGGAGATCTCCTTGTTGTTGGAGGTAGTGATGCAACGGGCGCAACAGTCTCCGATGTGTGGGTAGTGCGTGGTGCAACAGGTCAGCGCGTACAGGCGCTTGCCGGACTCTCCGTTCCTCGTGCACGGTTTGCATTGGTTACGGTTCAGCTCGGAACAGAATCTGTTGTGTATGTGATAGGGGGCTATACAGGCTCATCCGGAGCATATGCATCATCAGACGTTGTTGATGTTATTCGTTACGATGCCGGACAGAATAACTGGCGTTGTTCTCGAAGTGGTACACTCCCGGTAGCTGTAGGTGATGTGCGTGCAGTGTTCGACGGAACGTCTTCGATCATTGTCTCCGGTGGCACCACACAAACGTCCGGGCTCATGAATACTGGTCCGGCTAGCACAGTTAGTTCGTCGATCACGGTTTCGAATGGCGCTATTCGCCAACTCGGTGATCATGTTGCTGCACGGTCAGCACATGGAGCATACAGATTTCTCGACCCAACGAACCTCTGGCGCGTTATCGTAGCAGGGGGCGATGCACAACTTCCGTCATCGGCAGAACTCCTCGCCGGTACTACGTGGGATGGCAGAGCAAATCCACCGCGTGTGTATCGGAAGTTTCTTGCAGATGTAAGCGACATCTCGGGTACAGCGCGGGCATTCGGAGGAGAAGACGCCGGAATTCCGCAAGCAACAACGGAATGGTACGATCCCAAAAGCGGATGGCGTCAGGCGCCACGCATGAATGAAGCGCGTTCGCGTATGGGAACAACCCTCGTGGCCGGACCTCGCGACACGGCGCCGGCCTACCTCGTTGTTGGTGGTATGGGAACAACAGGTGCGTTATCTACCACAGAACTATTTGTCATGCCGTCAGCAACGGCTCCAACAGGCTCTTTCGAAACGTTTCATACAACACAACAGGCGGCCGCATTTCGCGGTGTTGCCATGTCGGGAGTGAATCTCCCCTTTGTGATCGGTGGCGGACCGAGTGATCTTGTTGAGGTCCTCCAACCTCTTGATGCACCGGATGTGACCTTCCCCAACACCGAAGTGGGAGCGCGCAGCGACAGTGTGGTTGTGACCATTACCAATACGTGGCTTCTGCCGATAACCATCAATGCCCTTCGTACTGTTGGCGATCCGGATTTTCTTGTTGCTTCAGATACCAATACGATCATACTTGCGCCCGGCGCATCACGGAACATTCTCGCGTGGTTCCGGCCCACAGCTCAAGGACCGCGCCTTGCTCGTCTCGCCTTGGAAATGGGTCCAGTTGCCGACACTGTAGTGCTGCGCGGCAATGGCCTGGCCTCAACGATTGAACTCCTTGCCGGTGTTGTAGACCACGGTGATGTGAATGTTGGAACACCATCGAGAATATGCCTGCCCCTTCTCGTGAATAATGGAAGTGATACGGCTATTGTTGATTCTATCGTTGTTCCTGGTGGACTCGGTGTGGTGATCGAATCTCCGCAGGGAAGAACCAAGGTTGCACCCGGAGATTCATTGATCATCTGTGTTGTGTACACGCCTGCATCTCGATCCACACTTTCTACGTCGGGTTCCATTTCCATCGGAAACCGTACCTATCCGTTTGGCATCATTGGACGGGGCATTCGGACAACAGGAGTTGTTCGCGTAGGTGTTGATTGCGATACCATCTCTGCTGTACGCGGAGATTCGGCGGTCTTCACGATTACTCTGGAGAATGTCGCAGACCGACCAGTGATCATCACAGACATTGTCATTGATGCCGCTGTTGCCAATACAGCGTGGCTGCTCAACCCGTCGATTCTTCCGTTGACGATCCAGCCGGGTGTTGCCGTCCCTGTAGATGTTGAGGTGGTTGTTCAACGCGAAGGCAGAGAGCAGTTCACTATTCGCTGCACTTCCAATAGTGACAGTGCGATGACCAATGCAACTTGTGTTGTTACACGATCGCGCACGCTCATACCATCCGTAGGCTCATTGGACCTTGGACTACTCTGTGTTGGCGACTCAGTGACAAAAAGTTTCACCTACACCAATGCGTCGGCCATCGATACTATCGTTATATCGACTGCTGATCTCGAGAACGTGGCTGGAACATTATCGCTAACGGCTCCATTCAGCGTTGCGCCACGCTCGTCTGTTGAGGTGCGTGTTACCATCAATGCCGTCACAGCCGGGCCACTCAACGGTCGCATAAATTTGACGAGTGCCCAGGGATCTTCTATTGTGCCGATTAGTGGTGACGTTCTTCCTTCCGTTACCGTTCGTCCCTCAGCAATCGATGCCGTGCCGGGTGACCGCAGAACTACGCGCATCTCCTTTGAAGGTGTGACGTCTACCACAACATCGATCTTGCTTCGACACTCGCCACGGATGTTCTCTGTGCGAGGAGCACAAAGTGTTGCAGGTTCAACACCTATCAATGCTTCCACTTCAACACAAACAGCGTCGAACGGCACGTCGATCAACATCGTGTGGTCTGCCGTTCCTGTAGGGGGCGTAGCAAACATCGACCTCGACATTGATGTCTTGCGTGGTGATGAGGCACTTGCACGTATGTATGCCGTTCGGCTCAATGACACAACGGATTGCCTCTTGAGCGATACCGTACTCGTTCGTGTCGACACCGGTTGTGGCGGCGAGCGCTCCGGCGTAAAGCTCACTTCTCAACCATCCATGACGATCTTCCCACAGCCGGTTCGCGAATCCATGCAGGTGCTTGTTCATCTCCCTCAACCCGGAATGCGTGTTGAACTTGTAGATGTAAATGGCATAGTGCTGAAGCAGGTGTTGCTCGGCCCCTCGATCCTCCCTTCGGCAGGACAGGCTTCGCTCGGGGTGACGGTTGATGGGTTGCCGGCAGGTGTTGTTATTGCGCGACTTGTGTCAGATGCCGGTTTGTTCCATTCCCTCCCAGTTATCATAGCGCCGTGAACAGTATGAAACATCTAGCATCCCTTGTATTGCTCATTACATGTAGTGTATTGAGTGCAAATGCGCAGATCGGCGGCACGGAGGTGTGGCGATTTGGTCTCACAGGTTCTGCAACACTCAACATGCACGATGGCCCACTTACAACCTATGATGGCATTGCAGAGTGTGGCACGTTTGAATCAACCAACACGCTGGGGTGGACTGCCGGAAATATGGCGTGGTTGAAGCTGACTCCCGACGTGGCAGCAAGTGCTCGACTCCAATATTGGAATGGTGATGGAGACTTCACTTCCGCAAATCCGGTACAACCGCTGGTAGCATTACCGGATGGAACAACAGTTCCCTTGGTTACAGAATATGACCTAGCTACTGCACTCGACTATCTCACGCTTGACCTCTTGGCGCAATGGTATCCGATCAACAACTTCTATATCGGCATCGGACCACAGATCGGTCTTGCAATGCGCACAGCTTTTGAGCAAAGTGAACGCATAGTTCAACCGGCATTTATGGAGTTTGTGAATGGCGGAACAGAACGAACGATCTATGCGGCAGACTTCACCAATAGCACCACATCGGCGAACATCCGTGTTGCTGCCGTTGCGGCAATCGGTGGGGACTTCCATGTAACGGATCGGTTCGTGGTCTCACCAGAGGTGAGCTATGCCTATGCATTTACCAATGTCCTCTCCGGTTCATCCTGGAACGTTAATGCCGTGCGTGCAGGCGTCCACGTAGCCTACGCCTTTGGTATACCCGACCCCGTCGTTGAGCCTGCGCCAACAACTGCCCCTTCTGCAGCCATTCCGGCTGTGATCGAAGCGCCACGTGCAGCCCCCACAGTGCAACTCGACCTAGAAAGTACACTCACAGATGGAAGCACGATCCCTGGTGGTGACGTGCTGATAACGGAACAACGTTCAAGTGATGTTGTGCCCCTACTTCCCTTCGTCTTCTTTGACACGCAAAGTGCTGTTATCCCGGACAGATACGCACGTGGTAGAACGCCGGACTTCTCAGAATCAGCATTGCGGGATAGCGTCCTCGGTATCTATCACCAACTCCTGAATATCGTTGGTGCCCGAATGGTTAAATACCCCGACGCTCGTTTGACGGTAGGGGGCTATAGAGAACCCGCTGATGGTGAAAATGATGGAGCACTTTCTGCTTCGCGTGCTGAGGTTGTAAAGAATTACCTCGTTGCACAATGGGGCATCAATGCCTCGCGGATTGATGTAAAAACTGGTGTCCTTCCAACCGTGTACTCTAACCGTGGAGTTGCCGACGGACGTATGGAGAACCGTCGCGCTGAACTTTCATCAACAGACCCACGCATTCTTGCCCCAGTGAACCGTATTGAGCGTATCAGCACTATCGAACCACGCACGGTTGTGTTGTTGGCTACGGTTACGGAGCGCGATCAGGTAACCGCATTCAATGGTGCGGTAGTAGGTGACAATGGCTCGCCCCTTGCCTCGATGGATGAAGGACCACGTGGTATCACATGGCAGCCGAATGAGGCTTCGCTTCAAAAGCTCTTGGGTGATAGACGTAGTGCGCGTTCATCGGCGCAAGTGACCATTACTGCAGCCGACGGGACAACACGCACCGCTCAAGCGCCCATCACCGTACGACGTGAGATCCGCTCCACACGTTATTCGAACGAACTGGTGAACGACTCAATCATCGAACGATTCCGATTGATCTTCTTCGATTATGATGCGCCAACTGTGAGCGCGTTCAATACCTCGATGGTGGATCTTATTCGCAGTCGCATCCGCACTACATCGTCGATACGCATCACGGGTCTTACCGATCGTATTGGGCCGTCGGAACACAATACGCAACTGTCTCTTGCACGTGCACAGGCAATCGACGCAGCAATCAAGACGCGTATCGTTCCTGAGCGTGTAACGGTGAAGGGGGCTGGACCAGAACTCATCTATAACAACGACCTTCCGGAAGGACGTTGGTACAACCGGACGGTTCTTATCGAAGTAGCAACGCCGGTAGGTGCAGAATGATTCGCGCAGCCATCGCCGTGTTGATGTTGTGCGCTGTGAATCTTGCTGCGCAGACATCGCTCACGCTCACAGATCAGTTGCCGCCCTACTTGTTGAGTGCGGTGTTGTTGAACAATGGTCACTTCGCTGTTTCAACAGGATATACGGGAACACCCAAGACCATCATCTACAGAGAAGACGGAACTGGGAACCGTCCGGTGAACTACACCTCGCACATACACGTGCGTGTAGACAACGTCCTCTTCCAGCTCCCTTTTGAATCCGATCTTACAACAGATGCTCCGCCCCCTCCCAATCCCTTGCGATTGATGAGGTTGTTTCGAGATACGGTTGAGAGACGTCCACGCATCAATTACGAAATGGTCGCCATCATGCCAGGGTCAGGCGATTCCGTGCGTGTGACCTTTACGATGGAGCCGGTAAAACGTCCGAGTGGTGGATTCATTCGGATGTCTGTGAGTGCTCTCAACCGTGGTGCTTCGAACCACGACGTTGGTGTGTTGATGCTGATCGATACGAAGATCGGTGATAATGATCAGGCGCCTATTGCAACGGCCTTTGGCTTCAGTGGTGTTGAAACGTCGTATGAGAAGCGCATCA
>DATGWS010000125.1:0-49530 GCA_035299365.1 Candidatus Didemnitutus sp. | reverse complement strand
CGTTCGAGATCGCTGATCGCCGCTGCGTTCTGTCCGAGACTCTTCTGAATAACACCACGCTTATACCAGAAGGCGCTGATGTTTGGAGCGATAGCAATTGCGCGATCGATCGATGACAATGCATTGCCCCATTCCTTCTTGTCGATGTAGATGTCGGCAATGGCCGAATGGAAGCCGCAACCCGCTGGTACGAGGGCAAAGAGTCGGTCGTAGGTTTTTAGTGCTGTTGAAAGATCGCCGGCCTCAACATAGAAGCGAGCCAATGCCTCGAGTCCGCGGAACGTAACATTTGCCGAGAGGTGACGTTGCATGATCTCGATTGAGCGTTGCGGTCCTTGTGCTGCCTGTTCAGACATCGTTGCACTTAGCGATGCATAGAGGAAACTGGAAGGGTACAGTTCGTATGCGCGATGAAGAAGATCTGTGAATCGTTGAAGGTCGGACTTGCGTTGTGCGATCAACATCGCCGATTCGAAATACGTGGTGCTTGTTGAATCCCGTCGCTTAAGGATCGTAAGAATGCTGTCTGCCTCGTCATTGCGGTCTTGCGAAATGGCTTCGTTAAACCGATACATGATGGCAAGGGGCAGGTCTGGTGAAACCGATGAAATGTGTTCGACAAGAGCGGTAACATCGTCCGGTCTATCACTGCGATTGTATGCTTCAAGGAAAAGGTTGTCAATGAGTATGCAGTCCGGTGCGATCAGTCTTGCCTTACGCAGGACAAGAATCGCTTCGTTCACATTGTCATTGCGCAGGTGGGATTCTGCTAAGAGAAGGTAGTTCTCTACGTGATCGGGATCTTTTGAGATCTGTTCATTGAAGTAGGCGATGTAGGGGTTGTCTATGACACGTGGACGTGGATCAGTCTTTGCGAACTGCTGTGGTGCTGTTGTCGCGGTAAGGTTCTTGATCGGCACACCACGTTCATCGGTTATGCGGAGCAAGAAGTTGCAGCGGTCCAGTTCGCTTGCACCCACCTTTACGAGGACCTTGTTCCAGCCCTCATTCAGTGTGCACTCTGTGATATAGGTGTCGAGATCGTTGTTGAGTTCCTCAAACGATTCACGAACAGACTTGTCGTTCACAAAAAGCTTGAACGATCCGGATGTGCCGAGTCGCATCTGAACCTTTCGCTGCGTTGGGCTCTTCACATAGGTTACGGAGTAGAACTGACCTCGGTGTGTGGATGAGAAGTAGGTGAAATCGATCCAAAGATCAAGTCGCTGTGACGGAGGATGTTGCCAGCGGATCTCACCACCATTGGCGTTTTTGTAGACAGCATTTGTATCGTCAACTCGTTCAGGAGGGAAGACCTTTTCGTGTCCCGATCCTGAGATGTTGTCAAACGGACCCACAATTCGCCAGTCGATCAACGCGCCGATCTTACCATACTTTTCCCTGGCGTCCTTGATACGCTCCTTGGACTCATCAATCGAACCGAGGCGTTCATAGGCCATTGCCGCAAGAATGCCTTGTTCATCAGGATCATCCACCACATCTTCCAAGAATTTCACGGCGCCCCATGTTGGCTTATTGAGCGCTGTTCCAAATCGAGATGTGGACATTGACGCGTAGAGATAGGGGGCTGGATCTGTAACAGACTCCAAGGCATGCCGAAGAGCATTCCAGGATGCAGAGTCATTTCCACGGATACTTGCCTCATAGACAAGCCCAAGCCATGCCCGAGAATCCTTGGGATTGGCAACAGTGGCCTGCGTCAGCAAGTCTTTTGCACGAGAGAGCTCATTGTTTCTGAGTGCTTGCCAACCGTCAATCGTAGGTTGAGCACAAAGAGCGAGCGGAAGTACGAATGCCGTAGCAAGGACGGTCCAGAAATGAAGTGTGGTGAGGCGCGCAGAAAAGGTCATGGAGATGTCTTAGAACGAATTGTCGGGTGAATCACGTGGTTTGCTAGTTTGCACGAAGCTCAAACAAACTAGCAAAAGCCATGCTCACCGTCTCCTCTCTCCTTGTTCCGACCGACTTTTCGGAGAACGCCGGAAAGGCACTCGCCCTAGCCAAAGAAGTGGCTCGTGGCACAAATGCCTCACTTCACCTTGTTCACATCGTTGAACCTGTTGTCTACCCTGCCGATTGGAGCTATGCCCAAGTGGGCTTTGCCGACATCGAGCTGGAGCTACAAACAAATGCTGAAAAAGAGCTGGCGGCACTCGCAGAAGACCTCAAGAAAGAGGGCTTTACTGTGCTGACCACTGTCCGGAAGGGTCGCGCCTCGGACGAGATCTGTAACTACGCCAAAGAGAACAACATCAGCATCATCGCCATTGGAACTCATGGACGTAGCGGTCTGGAGCATTTCCTCTTCGGCTCCACTACGGAGCGCGTCCTCCGAAAGGCACCGTGTCCGGTTCTGAGTGTTCGCCAAGATCAGCCCTGAGCTATGCCGTTCCTCAAGACCTCCAAGCTCATAACTATCGAGCGGCATATCACGGAAGAGGGGGCTCTCCATCCCGAAGCCACGGGTGAGTTCTCATACCTGCTGCGTGACT
This sequence comes from Candidatus Didemnitutus sp., assembly GCA_035299365.1. GTDB lineage: Bacteria > Bacteroidota > Ignavibacteria > Kapaibacteriales > Kapaibacteriaceae > UBA10438. The sequence goes on along the minus strand of DATGWS010000125.1, from coordinate 47,017 downwards.
TCACGCTTGCGCTTCGAATATTGGCACGCGATGTTCGGCGTGCCGGGCTCAATGACATTCTTGGTGCAACAGAAGACACCAACGTGCACGGCGAGCGTGTGAAACGATTGGATATCCATGCCAATGAGGTGATCTTCAGAGCCATGGATCACGGCGGTCATCTTTGCGTGATGGCTTCTGAAGAGGCAGATGGTTTGATGGCTATACCGGATGAGTACCGCAAGGGAAAGTATGTGCTCGTCTTTGACCCTCTTGATGGTTCATCCAACATCGACGTGAATGTCTCCATTGGAACCATCTTTTCGGTCTACAAGCGTATCGATCCGGACTTAAATACACCCGGGGAAATGGCGGACTGTTTGCAGCCGGGGTGGAAACAAGTAGCAGCAGGGTATGCCATGTATGGCTCGAGCACACAGCTTGTGTATACAAGTGGCAATGGAGTAGATGTATTCACCTTTGACCCCACGATCGGTGAGTTCCTGCTCACATTTGAGAAGATCCGCATTCCGCAACGTGGAAAGATCTACTCCGTGAACAGCGGCAATGCTTACAAGTGGCCACAGGGAATGCGGGACTACGTGTCTCACCTTCTCCGTCCGTCTCATGACGGATCTCGTCCGTATTCTCTTCGCTACGTAGGAACCATGGTGGCTGATGTTCACCGCACGTTGCACTACGGCGGCATCTTTATGTATCCCAGTGATGATACATCTCCTTCCGGCAAACTTCGGCTCGTGTACGAAGTGAATCCCATGGCATTCATTGTTGAACAAGCCGGTGGCCGGGCAACAGACGGAGTGAACCGCATTCTCGATCTCACACCGGAATCATTACATCAACGTGTACCGTGCTTCATGGGAAGCGAGGAAGACGTGTTGGAAGCAGAACGCTTCCTGCGTGGTGAATCCGTGGACGTTCTTCCTCATTCTTGACCACAATACTTTGAGTCCTTCCATGAACCACCGCAGGTCGTTCCTCGCAACAGCAGCACTAGGCACTCTTGCAGCTGCAACAGCCCCATACATCCATGCGATAGGATTTGAACCGGTTCCTGGTGGTGGTAAACATGAGCTTCCGCCCTTGCCGTATGAGTTTGGAGCCCTAGAGCCCCATATCGATGCGCAAACAATGCAGATCCATCACGACAAGCATCATCTTGCATATGTGAACGGACTGAATAAAGCAGAAGAGGAACTCGCAAAGTCACGCATCTCCGGAGATTACTCGTTGGTGCAACATTGGTCTCGGCAAGCTGCGTTTCATGGAGGTGGACATTGGCTCCACTCTATGTTTTGGAAGGTGATGGCACCAGCCGGAAAAGGTGGAGGGGGCGAACCAACCGGACGTTTGGCTGCGGCTATCGCAGAAAGTTTTGGTTCTTTTGATGCATTCAAAAAGCAGTTCAGTGCGGCGGCAGCAGCTGTTGAGGGCAGCGGCTGGGCGCTACTGCACTATCGACCCGATGATGAGCGGTTAATCGTGCTCCAGGCAGAGAATCAACAGAAGCTAAGTGCATGGGGTACAACGCCCATACTGGGAATTGACGTGTGGGAACACGCCTACTACCTGAAGTACCAAAACAAGAGGCCAGACTACGTTGCCGCGTGGTGGAATGTGGTCAACTGGGCTCAGGTTGAAAAGAACCTAGAAAGCATCTCTAAAAAGTAATGTGGAAAACTTCTTGCATTGCTCGCATTTAGGGGTATCTTGCATAACTGTGTCGTAGGCGGAACTACGGCGTAGGGGCATCAGGTCGAGTTAAATTCAATGTGTCAACGTTGATGCCGCAACAAAGTTCCGCAAAGGGTCGATGTATGAACATCTATGTAGGCAATCTGCCGTATTCAATGGATGACAATGAGCTTCGCTCAACGTTCTCCGAGTTCGGCGCCGTAACATCCGCTTCCGTTGTGAAGGATAAGTTCACCGGTCGCTCGCGCGGCTTCGGTTTTGTTGAAATGGCCGACGCTGCCTCTGGCAACTCAGCTATTGAAGCAATGAACGGTCGCAACCTTGGCGGTCGTCCGCTCGTCGTTAATGAGGCTCGTCCACGTGACGAACGCCCTCGTTTCGATCGCGGTCCTCGCTATTGATCCCGAATACGAGATCGAGTCTTAGAACGGCCACCCTTTGGGTGGCCGTTCGTATTTTACGGACCTGTTTTCGCAACACACACTGAATAACATGCAGATCTTTGAAACACTCCAGTCAATGGGTCACGAACAAGTGGTCCTTTGCTCAGATGCAACCACCGGACTTCGCGCCATCATTGCAGTTCACAACACATCCTTAGGCCCGGCTCTCGGTGGTACTCGAATGTGGAAGTATGAAAGCGATGAAGCGGCCATCACGGATGCACTCCGACTCTCACGCGGTATGACCTACAAGGCTGCCGTGAGCGGTGTGAACCTTGGGGGCGGCAAGGCTGTGCTCATAGGTGACCCACGCACAGACAAGAGCGAGGCAATGTTCCGCGCATACGGCCGAATGGTTGAGACCCTTCGTGGACGCTACATCACTGCAGAAGATGTTGGTACCAGCGTTCGAGACATGGAATGGATTCGCATGGAGACCAAATACGTCACAGGTGTTGGCGGACAAGGTGGCTCCGGTGATCCAAGCCCCGTTACTGCCCTTGGCGTGTATTCGGGAATGCGTGCAGCAGCACATGCAACGTGGGGCAAGGATTCGCTTGCCGGCAAGCGTGTTGTTGTTCAAGGTGCCGGCAATGTTGCGTCGCATCTCGTTGAACATCTCACGCGTGATGGTGCCACCGTCTTTCTGACGGATATCTACGAAGACAAGGCAAAGGCTCTTGCAGCCAAACACGGTGCAACATTGATCAGTCCGGACGCGGTCTTCACAACTCCATGTGATGTGTTCTCTCCGAACGCTCTTGGTGCCATCCTCAATGATGATACCATTCCGAACCTTACCTGTGCTGTGGTTTGCGGTGGAGCGAACAATCAGCTCAAAGAAGAGAAGAAACACGCACAAATGTTGAAGGAACGCAACATTATGTATGCGCCAGATTACGTTGTGAACTCCGGTGGACTGATGAATGTAGCGTCAGAAGTTGAAGGCTATGATCGCGAGAAGGTGATGCGTCAGGCAGAAAGCATTTACGACATTACTATGAACATTCTCGTAACGGCACGCGAACGCGACCTTCTGACCATTGAGGCATCTAATGCTATTGCTGAAGAGCGTCTCATGAAGGTTCGTCACCTACACGGTACATATATCGGATCTCCGTCTATCCGCGGCGTCTGAACCTAGGAGCTCACTTGTCCAATAATCCAACCGACAACGACTTCCCCGTCAGTCGCAATACAACGATCAAGGGGTCTCGACATCTTGCTCGCGAGAAGGTGTTGCAAGTTCTTGCAGCCACTGTGAGCGACGAGATAAGTCTCGATGTTGCCTTCAATCATGTGTTCTTCCGTCAGATAACCTTTGACGCGAAAGAAACACCGGCCGATTCGCGGATCCTTCACCCTGATGTGGTACACGAGCTCGACTCTGACGTTGCCATTCAATGGTCTGAAGAAGACATCGAATATGCTCGAGCCGTGATCTGGGGTGCTCGTGACCAGCGCGAAACAAGTACGGAACTGATCGACCGCTATTCAAAGAATTGGGACTTAGAGCGAATTGCTCTCTTGGACCGGGTTCTTATGCGATTGGCAGTAGCAGAACTCACGGTCTGTGCCGATATTCCGGTGAAGGTCACCATCAATGAAGTGATCGAATTGGCAAAACGGTACTCAACCGATAAAAGCGGAACATTCATCAACGGTATTCTGGATGCAGTGATCGAAGAACTGCAGAAGGAACATCGCATCAACAAAACAGGTCGCGGCCTTGTGGACTAACCACGAGTGCCGTAGTCTGCTGTGAAGGGAGATCGTCTATGATGCAACAGCGCCACACCAAACGCTTGCTTGTTCTTTTCTTAGCCATCGTTGTGTGTTCCATCGGAGCCCATGCACAACGCTGGAATTGGGTTGTGCCGGCTACGGGTCCGAGCTTCGATGAGGTTTGGTCCATGGGTATTGCACCCGGTGGAGATCTTCACCTCGTAGGCACGTTCTCAGATTCCATGAACTTCAGTGGACAGGTCGTTTCCGCCTATGGGAACTACGATATCTTCACCGCACGATACAACAATAAGGGGCAGATCCTTGCTGCAAATGGTCATGGTGGCTTCGATATCGATGACGCCCAATCGATCGTTGTTGACAAAAACGGCAACTACTATTTCGGTGGCTCTTTTGCAGTTGAAGCTCTCATCGCCGGCGAACTCATCGATGCTCTCGATGAGTCCTCAACGGATATGTTCGTTGCGAAATTCGATAAGCTGGGATCACTTCAGTGGGTGAAAGTCTTTGGCTCTCCTACATACGACGAAGGACCACCCTTTCTTGCAGTTGACTCATTGGGTTCTGTCTATGTAGCAGGGGGCGTTGGTGGACGTGGTCAATTCGGGTCAAAGTCCTACCAAAGTGTTGGCAAGCTGGATGCCTTTGTTGCAAAAATGGCCGCCAACGGAGATTTCGTTTGGGTGCAAGGCTCCGGTTCAACAGAGAATGACATGGGTACAGCTATTTCCGTTTCTCCCAACGGAGATCGTATCTATGCATCAGGCACGTTCATCGGTCAGGTGAACTTTGGTGGAAATAATACCATTGAGAGTTTTGCCGGCATGGCCGACTTCTTTGTGCGTGCCTTTGATGCTAATGGCAGCACGCGTTGGGTGAAACGTATCGGCTATAGTGGCCCAGATCGGTATATCAGCTCCACAACTCAGACCGATGGCAAGCTCGTACTCACAGGTGCAATGAGTCAGACAACAACGTTCGATACGCAGACGCTTACCGCAAACGGAGAGAACGCATCTGATATCTTCCTTTGTCGCATGAGTAAGGACGGAGCAATTGAATTGTTGAAGAACTATGGCGGAACATTTGAGGACGTTGGATATAGTGTTGCAGTAGATGCAAAAAACAACGTCTTCATAGGCGGATACTACGATAGCACAACAACCATTGGTGCAAACGTTGAGGAGTCGGCTGGTGGCCGTGACGGTTTTGCGGCACGTATCATGTTCAACGGCGATATCGATTGGATTCGTAGTTGCGGTGGTCCATATGACGATGAGATCCGTGCAATCGTCATCGACGCTAAGAACGTCCCATACGTAACAGGAATATTCGAAACATGGGCCATGTTTGAAGATGTCAAACTCGTTGGCGAGAGATTCATTGATGTGTTTGTGGCTGCCCTTGATTGTGGACCATCTACCATGCTGAAACCGCGCAAGGAACAATTGGACATCTGTGAAGGACAAGACAGTCTTATCCAAGCTCGTTTCGGATATCCGAACTACGAGTGGTATGTGAATGGCACAAAGGATCCGTCGGTGGTAAGCTACACCTACATCACCGGTGGTCTCACAGAAGGAACCTATCAGGTCTATGCTAGGGTTACCGGATTCGATGATTGCGTGAAGAACACCGACACGATCACGGTAGTCGTTCGTAAGGGGCTCCCAGTTCCAACGGTGACTCGCGTTGGCGACGAACTGCGTTGTAGTGTTGATGATGTGATGTATCAGTGGTATCGCGAAGGCGTCAAGATCAACGGCCAGACGGGACAGACTGTTGCCATCAATGGAGACGGACTCTACCGGGTACAGATCATCGACTCCACGGGCTGCGACCGCTGGTCGGCAGACTTCCTCGTTGGTACTACAAGCGTATTTAGCGATGAATCCGGCTCGGTTGTAACCCTCTATCCAAACCCAACACAAGGTGCTGTGACTATCGCCGGCGCCACCGGTGCCGAGATCACAGTCACAGATATGCTTGGCAGGGTTGTTGTTCGACTCCAGAATGCATCCGAGATCCAACACGTCTCGATTGATGGAGCTAATGGCACATATGCTGTTACTCTACGCAACGCCGGCAAGGTTCACACGATGCTCGTCACGAAACAATAACGGTCCGCGTTGCACATCCAGAGCGAGTGCAATAACAACCGGAACAAACTCGCATACAAGGGCGATGGGGTGGTCTATCCACACTCCATCGCCCTTGTAGTGTGTATACGCTAAACCATAGATGCACATGGTGCAGCCCCAGACCAATGTTGACCGAAGAGGTGCAAACGGAAACATGACCAATGGTAGAATGAGGTACCACGGATGTACCACTGGCGAACAGAGGAGCAGAACGATAACACTCATTGTTGCAGCCACAGCCGGATCTGTCCTATACAACCACCAGATCTTGATTACGCCGGCAAGCCCCATACCCGCCATCACGATGCGAACGGTCCCATCGTTCATGAAGGCGCTCAGCAGAGAGTATAACGCTGAGTTCGATTGCCACTTTTCTGCAAAGGTGGAGAGGGAACCAAACACAGACATACTGATGAATGGTGCGTAGATAAGGGCAACCACGCCACCCAACACGCCAAGGATGAGCAGGCGTTGTTTCCACGAACGCCCATAGAGAAGGATGGGTATTGCGAGGACTGGCAGAAACTTTACCGTTATGGCACAGGCAAGTACAATGGAAGCAAGGAGGGGGCGATCTCTGCCGTTGAGGATGATGGCTATAGCGGTAAGCAAGGCCATAAGAACGTCAAGGTGGATGTCCATGATACCGTGGAGCAAGACCACGGGACACGAGACAACAACAAGCAGCAATGCTCGATGTTCTTCCCTTACCATGCGTAGGATACTGAGCAACAGCACAACGATGATTCCCCACCAAATCATCTTAAAAACTCGTTCATCGGTTTTGCTGATCAGTGTAATCGCGCCAAGAACAACTTGCGCACCTGGTGGGTAGATCGTGCGGAGGTGACCATAGGGGACTACGCTTGGATACGAAGAACCATTGCCAGATACATACCCCAAGTCTTTTAGCGCAGTATCAGCCGGTGCATGTGAATATGGGTCAACTCCATGTGCAACAACCCAACCGTCCCACCGATATCGATAGGCATCATCGGAGAGCACGTCGTAGCGTGTGGAGAGAGCAAGCATGACGATCGCAACACCGCCGTATCCCCAACGAATAATACTTCTGCGACGGGAAGGGGACAATCGTAGTAGGACAAGACTACAGACAGCCCAAGCCAGCGTGGCGATGGCCCAGAGTACGCAGACCAGGCTAGCGGATAGCATAACGTCCGATAGTAAGAAGGATCTTATAGCCGGCCTTTGCAGAACCTACAAGTGTTCCGGAGATCTTCGACTGTCCGATACGTCTGCGATAACGGGCAGGGAACTCCACAACCGAGGCGTTCATACGAGCGGCCTTTATCTGCATTTCAACAGTCCAGCCCCACGTCCTATCCTCCATAGCCATTTCTGTGAGCAATTGCCACGTGATTGCTCGTAATGGCCCGAGGTCTGTGAACCGCCTGCCCCATCTCCATCGAATGAGCGTGGTTGCCAACCAATTACCAAAGATCTGTTGGGGCGTAAGAGCACCACGCTCTCGTTCACCCAAGACGCGTGAGCCGATGCACATCTGTGCAGAACCTGAACAGACCACGGATGCGATCTTTAGCGCATCATCCGGATGATCACTATGGTCTGCATCACAGAAGAGGACCACATCCGGCGGGACGCTGTGGAGAGCCGCTATGCCGCGCAGACAGGCCGCGCCGTATCCGCGATGTAGCTCACGAACCACGGTAGCCCCCTTTGAACGAGCGATGTCTGCTGTGGCATCGGTGGAGCCGTTATCGATCACAATAATGCGATCCATCTCCGTCGGCATTTCATCAAGAACCAGCCCGATGGACGATTCCTCGTTTAGGGCAGGAATGATAACGGCAATGGTCCGGCCGTTGATCATCGTTCAGTTCGGAAAATAGCGAGCGTTGTAATTCTCGAGCTCTGTTCTTTGCCATTGATGCTTTCTGGCTCGTTTATCCAGAACATCGCGTGCATCATCCATGGAGATCTGCATCTCAGCGGCAAAGGACGCCGCTTCAACAAATCCGTCGGCCGAGAAAAGTTTTGCGATAGCCGCCTCCATGCGCTTGTTCATTCGGGAGCGCATCCATAGTCCGGCCTTGAGTGTGCCTAACGTGAGCGACGTCATCGTGAAGCAGAGGATCATATTCCCAGTGGCTGCCTCGTCATTTTCACCAACCTCGGCACCGATCCACATGACCAGTCCAAAAATGGCGAACATCATGAGGAGTCCGGAAAGCATCAAGATCAAGCGGTGAATCATAGGACGCGAAAATACTGCCTATTTTCGAGCCCCTGACCACCCGGAGAAAATCGTGGACGCAAAAATCGAACAGTTGAGAGAACTGAAAAAGCAGGCACTCCTTGGTGGAGGGCAGGCTCGTATTGATGCACAACATGCAAAGGGCAAGCTCACGGCCCGTGAACGTCTTGAGGTGCTTGCTGATGAGGCGTCATTCCGGGAGCTCGACATGCTCGCTCGACACCGTTCAACGAAGTTTGGGCTGGAGAAACTCCGTCCACTCGGCGATGGGGTGGTAACCGGGGTGTGCACGATACACGACCGTACTGTCTGCGTATTCTCGCAGGACTTCACCACATATGGCGGCTCTCTGGGCGAGGTGCATGCAGAAAAGATCTGTAAGCTCATGGACTTTGCGATGAAGATCGGTGCGCCGGTGATTGGCATCAACGATTCCGGAGGAGCGCGTATACAAGAAGGTGTTGTGTCCTTGGGTGGATATGCAGACATCTTTCTGCGTAATACCATGGCGAGTGGCGTTATTCCACAGGTGAGCGTGATTCTCGGACCATGTGCCGGTGGTGCTGTGTATTCCCCTGCGCTTACAGACTTTGTCTTCATGGCAAAGGGAACCTCGTATATGTTCGTTACCGGACCTGACGTAGTAAAGACCGTAACACACGAAGAGGTTAGTTTTGAAGAACTTGGTGGTGCCGAAACACATGCCTCGCGCAGTGGTGTTGCACACTTTGCATTCGACAACGAGATCGATACGCTCCTCGCCGTACGAAAGCTTATGACGTATGTGCCTATGAGCAATCGCGAAAAGCCCCCTATCAAACCAACGAATGACCCTGCAGATCGTTCGTGTGAGAAACTCCGTCGCATCATTCCGGCCAACCCCAACCAGCCCTATGACATGAAGGACGTTATCCGCGATGTTGTTGATGAGGCGGATTTCTTTGAAGTACATGCCGATTATGCAACCAATATCATCGTGGGTTTTGCAACGTTGGATGGCATGCCTATTGGAATCGTTGCAAACCAACCTGCGTCGATGGCAGGTGTTCTCGACATCAACAGTAGTGTAAAGGGGGCTCGTTTTGTCCGCTTCTGTGATGCGTTCAGCATCCCACTCGTTGTCTTTGAAGACGTTCCCGGCTTTCTCCCCGGAACTGATCAGGAGTGGCGTGGTATCATCCGTCACGGTGCGAAACTGCTCTATGCATTCTGCGAAGCAACGGTGCCCAAACTCACCGTTATCACCCGCAAGGCCTATGGAGGTGCATATGACGTGATGAACTCAAAACACATTCGCGGAGATTATAACGTTGCATGGCCATCGGCGGAGATTGCCGTTATGGGTGCGAAAGGGGCTGTTGAGATTCTCTATCGAAAGGATCTTGATAAGGCCGATAACAAAGAACAACGCATGCAGGAACTCCAAGACCAATACAACGAGGAGTTCGCCAATCCGTATGAAGCGGCTGAGCGCGGATACATTGATGATGTGATTGAACCACATCAAACGCGCACTGAGCTCATTAAAGCCCTGCGCACCTTGCGCACAAAGGTGGAGTCTAATCCGTGGAAGAAGCATGGGAATATTCCGTTGTGAATAGCGAATAGCGAATAGGGAATAGCGAATAGGGGATAGTGTGTGACGATGTACGTAGTGGTTGAGAGATAGTTAGGGGAAGCGGAACATAGAGAGTAGAGGTGCAGTCCTAACGCCCGGATGTCTTTTGAGGAACCCAGGTGCCGTTTGCACTCTGTCGTTATCAATTCTGTGATGTCGCTCTTGTCAGTTGGCGAAGAATCGGTATTCGCTGACTAGACGTGTCACCGTGGTGGCACATGTTGTTGATTTTCGACCACATTGTAAAGTCCCCTGCTATGAAACCCTTCTACGCTTTTTACAAGCGTGCCGCATTCCTTATTGCGTGCATCGTATTGTTCACAACAGCATCGACCAATGCACAGGTTGCTCCGGAACTCGGCACAGCAAAGGCCTATGGCGCATTCAGCGGGGCCGGTGCCATTGAAAGCACTGGTCTTACGGTTGTAATTGGAAATATCGGAACCTATGTTGGAGCCTTTACCGGATTTCCGCCGGGTATCTACACAGGCGAGCTGCACATTGCGGACGCTGCGGCATTAGCCGCCAAAGATGATCTGACAACAGGCTATAACCTGATGAACGATGCAACACATGCCATCATCTTTGATGAGGCACTGACTGCAACCATGGGAAATGGTCAGACCCTCTATTCCAAAACGTATGGCCGTGAAGACCTCACAACACTCAGTGGTGAACTCACCTTTGACGCTGAGGGCGATCCTGATGCCATCTTCATCATAAAGATCAGAGCAGCTCTGAACGTCTCGGCGTTTACAACGATCAAACTTCTAAACGGCGCAAAGGCCTTGAACATCTACTGGGCAGTTGACGGTGCCGTAAGTGTATTGGACAGTTCTGTCTTTCTTGGTACGGTTATCGCCAACGGTGCAATCCACTTCTACGGTGGATCAACACTTGAGGGAAGCGCACTCTCCGTAGTTGGTGCAGTCACTCTTGCTAACAACATCGTGTCTGGACCGAATGGTTTTGGTCCACCAGACTCACTCATCGTTCTCACACCAGAATTAGCCGACACACTTCAAGGTGGAGTCACGAACTATCAGATTACATGGCGCGGTACTGGTATCGGTGTTATCAAGACCTTTGCTCTGTCGCTCGATAGTGGACTAACATGGCAGAACTTCGACACAGTATCAACCATAGGCTTCACCACCGGCTGGGATATCCCGGACACGTCATCGAACAAGGCGATCATTCGTCTTACCGATACAAACGGACTGGTAGGCTATAGTGGCGTCTTTACAATTCTTCCTGTTCCGGAGTTGATCGTCCTCACGCCAACACTGAATCAAGTGCTGGTAGGGGGCACACCGAACTACCAGATCACGTGGACCGGAGTAGGGATCAAGAATCGGAAGACATTTGCGCTCTCGCTCGACAGCGGGCTTACGTGGCGCAACTTTGACACGATCTCAACGGCAGGCTTTACGAATGGCTGGGATGTACCAGACACATCGTCAACAAAGGCTATGATCCGTATCACAGACTCTACAAACCTTGTTGGGTTGAGCAAGATCTTTACGATCCTTCCAACACCAAAGCTGATCGTCCTCACGCCAACACTGAATCAAGTGCTGGTAGGGGGCACGCAGAACTACCAGATCACATGGACCGGAGTAGGGATCAAGAATCAGAAGACATTCGCGCTCTCGCTCGACAGCGGACGCACGTGGCGCAACTTTGACACGATCTCAACGGCAGGCTTCACAAACGGCTGGGATGTACCAGACACATCGTCAACAAAGGCGATGATCCGCATCACGGACTCTACGAACCTTGTTGGGTTGAGCAAGATCTTCACGATCCTTCCAGCGCCAAAGATGACGGTCCTCACCCCGGGTGTAGGTGCCAACATCACAGGCGGAACAGAGAACTACCAGATCACGTGGACAGGCGTAGGCATTGCAGAGATGAAGACCTTTGAGTACTCGCTCGATAGCGGTGCCACATGGACGATGATCGGTGGCATGTCTACACAAGGCTTTGCCTATGCATGGAATGTACCCGACACATCGTCAACACGCGCATTGGTTCGCATCACAGATTCGAATGGTCTTAGAGCCGTGAGCAAGATGTTCTCCATAACCCGCACACCAATTCCTGGTGTGATCACCGTTGTTCGTCCAGCACGTGCAGAAGTGATCATGGGTGGCCTGTCGAACTACCGCATCTCATGGATCGGTACAAACATTGCACAACAGAAGACCATTGAACTTTCACTTGATAGTGGAATGACGTGGACCCTCGTATCTGTGATCACAGACAACTCGCTCTCGATCTCATGGGACGTTCCGGATACGAACACAACCCGCGCGTTCGTTCGCGTAACTGACGGAAACGGTATCGTTGGTGTGAGCGGTAGGTTCACAATCGTCTCCTCAGGTCCGGCTCCGGGTAGTATCGTGATCTTCCATCCATTAGCCGGCGAAGAGATCAAGGGTGGCTATATCAACTTCCCGATCGCCTTCACAGCTATTAACACTACCGTTCGCAAGACCTTTGAGTATTCGCTCGACGGCGGAACAACATGGGTTATGATCGGTGAAGCCGACACCTATGGTCAGATCTACTCATGGCCATTGGTTCCAAACGTAGAGACCAGCCGCGCAATCATTCGCATCACCGATGCAAATGGTATTGTTGGCACAAGTGGACTCTTTACGATCACCATGATGCCGAATGACGGAACCATCGACGCGCTCACACTTACAGGCTTGGACGGAAACAGCAACATTGGCAATAGTGGTGTGGTTGGTATCAACTGGACCTATACAGGTGACATCGGCACGGCCGTCAATGTTGAGTATTCACTTGACTACACAGCAACGTGGGTACTCATCGCCACCGTTCCGGTGACCGATGCTCCATATGCATCGTGGGTAACACCACCAAGTGGGTCCTTCAATCCGGTCTTCATCAGAGTCACAAGTACGAAGGGAATGACGCGTGCTTCGCTGCCATTCTCCATCGGCATAGTAACGTCTGTTGAGTCAGACCTTTCAGCACTTGGCTACTCGGTTTCCAACTATCCGAACCCAACCAACATTCACACAACCTTCCGCGTTACGCTCCCGGTAGCTGGCGCTGCTTCGCTTTCGATCTACGATCAACGCGGTGTAGCTGTCGGTACCGTGATCTCTCAGCACTTCGCTCAAGGCACGTATGACATCCCGTACAACACCAGCGAGCTGACATCAGGCGTGTACACCTATGTCCTGACGATCAATGGTGATCGTATTGCTGATAGAATGGTTGTTACGAAATAGCGAATAGCGAATAGCGAATAGCGAATTCGGAGACGATAAACTTGGGGCAGTTGGTGCGTTTGCATCAGCTGCCCTTTGTTGTTGTGTATCAAGGAGTGCCGAGTACCACAACGCAAGAACGTCCGTACGTTGGATGTGAACCAATCGCAACACCAACCATTGTGTACGTTGGATTGAGAAGGTTCTCTCGATGTCCGCGGCTTGGAGTTCCTTCGTCAACCAGGAACGATGCAATGATCAGCTCAGGCGTCATGTGGCCGTACGTAATGGCTTCGCCTAAGGAGCCCATCTGTCCGTATCTCTTCACGCGGACAAGCGGATCCGATCCGTCATGTGCGATGTGTCCAATAGTTCCGAACTGTGTGATATCCTTAGCCATATCGATAGCTGCGGAGTACAAAGCCCCTTGAAAATTGAGAAGGGGCAAGGGACGTTCCTTCTTCAATCGCTGCTTGATCTCCTTAACGGCGATATCAAGAGCCTTGGGATCCTTGGTAAAGGATCGTACATGGTTGCGATATCGATCGATCGCTGGGATGAAGGACGCCGGATCGTTGCGAACACTGTTGAGAACAGTTACGATTACGCGTGCTATGCTGTCTTGTTGTTGCTGCTCAGAGTCTTGAGCAACAAGGAGTCCGGTGCAGACGAGAAACACCGTTAGTATTAGGAGGAGCTGTTTCATTGCGACAATTTATGGACGGTCTGCATAGATCTGTGAAACGAGCAATGCACCACCTGCTAGGCCGAGATCTTTGAGGACATTCATCATGAACATCTGTTTCATGGCCTCGTTGCTTGCCGATAACAGACCTGGGATATGAATCGCGCAAACATAGACCAGTAGCTGCAGTGCTAAGAGCTGTGCTACAGTCTTTGTGTACTTGCCGGTCAGGATTGATGCAACTGCCCCAAGCTCCGTTACACCCGTGAGATAGATCCAGAATACTCCGCCGGGCAGCCACGACGGGACAGAACCCGACATTTGTTCTGCTCCGGTAAAGTGCATCAGGCCGATGGCGAGAAACGGCGTGGAAAACAAAATCCGTCCAAGCAGCAGTGCAGGGATCTTCATAAGGAACTCGTAGGTGAGGCGTGTGTTCTAGGCTACGGTAGACGTAGCTACTGAAGACGTAACCTTATCGCAGAGGTCGGCGAGCTGGCCAGCTTCCTTTTCGGTGAGTCCCGCAGACAATTGTTTTTCAATCTCGTTGATCTCAGGTTGAATAGACTCTAGGAGGTCTAGTCCCCTTTGTGTAATCATCGTAACGGAAAGACGAAGATCGTGTTGACTCTTTGTTCTCTCTGCAAGATCAAGCTTTTCAAGCCTGTCAATCAATCGGGTTACATCAGGTGCCACATGGATCATGCGCGTGATGATCTCACATCTCGGATGTCCGTCCGGATAGACACCTCGCAGTATGCGAAGCACATTGTACTGCGCGGCCGTAATTCCATAGCGCTCGCACGTTTCGTCCATGCTGCGATTCAGCCTGTCTGCGCAGACCATCACCGCTAACATTGCTTCTTGATACGGGGAAGAGAATTTTTCCTGCTTCAACCGCTGTTTCAGAGCTTCACCCATGAGGCAAACGTACGCAGAAAAAGTGTGTGTTGCAACACCAAATGCAGCTAGTAACCCGTAACTAGTAACTGGTAACTAGTAACTGGTAACTAGTAACTAGTAACTCGTAACTCGTAACTAGTAACTCGTAACTAGTCATTACCATTCAGGAGTTTCGAATCTGCCACTCTCAAGGCTGTGATAATCTCGTCTAGATCACCATCTACCACACCTTGCAGGGGATGGTTCTTGTTATCACCCTCAAGTCGGTGGTCCGTTACGCGGTTCTGTGGCCAGTTGTACGTCCGGATCTTCTCAGAGCGGTCTCCTGAGCGCACCATGCTCTTGCGGGCGCCAGCAATAGCAGACTGCTGCTTCTCGAGTTCAAGTTCGTACAGGCGAGCACGGAGGACCTTCATGGCCTTGTCCTTGTTCTTGAGCTGTGAACGTTCGTCTTGGCACTGCACCACGATACCTGTGGGGTTGTGGACGATTCGAACCGCGGTTTCGACCTTGTTAACGTTCTGCCCACCCTTGCCACCGGACCGGAAGATGTCGATGCGTAGGTCCGTGTCGTTGATCTGCACATCAACTTCTTCGGCTTCGGGAAGCACTGCCACGGTTGCCGCAGAGGTGTGGATCCGGCCTTGCGACTCTGTATCCGGCACGCGCTGCACACGGTGGACTCCACTTTCATACTTCAGCACGCCGAAAGCTTCGTCCCCATGAACTTCAAAGGTGAGTTCTTTATAGCCCCCTCGCTCACTTTCCGTCATATCGATCGTTTCGATGCTCCAGCCACGGGCCTCGCAATAGCGCTGATACATGCGGAACAGGTCTCCAACGAACATTGCGGCTTCGTCTCCGCCTGTGCCCGCGCGGAGTTCCATAATGCAGTCTTTAAAGTCATTCGGATCGCGCGGTATGAGCATCACATTCAGTCGTGACTCCAATTCTGAACGCTGTTCCTCTAGGTCGCGCGTGTCTTCGTAGGCCATATCGCGCATGTCTTGATCCGTTGCTGGATCGTCGATCAATGCACGGTTGGCACGTATCTGCTCGCGCAGGGTGAGGTATTGTCTGCCGGCAACCACAACCGGAACCAGGCCCTTATGCTCGCGCGATGCTTCGCGCAAACGATTAGGATCGTTCACAACTGCTGGGTCATTGAGAGACTGTTCGACTTCGGCGAACCGGTCGATGAGGGCTTGAAGGCGTTCTTCCACGAAACAAAAATATCGCAACTTGCCGTTCGTTCAGGGACAAACGTCCCAATGAGATCCTATGCGAGCACTTTCTTTTCTGTTTTTCATCGTTCTGTTCCTGGCCGGATGCGCTAGTGAAGACCCGAATATCGTTGATCCGCCCCCCGGGAGCCGGCGCATCGTTGTTCGGCTATTCAACATGATCCCAGACGGCGCAAGCCGAAAACTCCTCCTCGAACAGAACTATCAGAGTGCTGAGGTTGGGCAATTCCGATTCAGCGATTCGGTACGTTCCCCAGGCGATTCCAGCTTTGTGGAGATCATCAAGGCAGGAGCCACGGAATTCCGCACGTCCCAACGCGTTCGATTCATTCAGAATGCGATCTACGATGTTTTTACCCTTTCGAAGATCGGGCAACCATCGGTTTTTGATTCGGTCCTCATCGTCAATGCCAACAACGCCCTTACAACCCTCCCGGTTGCCCAGGTTCGTGTTGTGAATCTCATTGCAGACACAACGAGATTCTTTGATGTGCGGGTTGGATGTCCAAATGGAACGCCCCTTACAGCCGTACCCGTCCCATTCAAGATCGCCTCGCTTTACTCAGAGGTGTATCCAGGCCTTGCCGTGTTCTCGATCTCGGAGATCAAGAACGGGATTGTGAACGTCATAGGAACGTATCAGTGCGTTCTTGGCGAGCGAAAGGCCTATAGCATCATCATCTATCGCGACGCCACGTCAACGGATGCCTACTTCCTCTTCGTTGAAGAGAACGATCTCACTTCAAATGCGGAACGTGCCTTTATTCCGGTGGAGACCCGAACAGCAGACATTCGTGTTCTGAATCTTTCTTCGTCGAGCGTTGACGTGAGCCTATCCAATACAGGCCAGTCTCTTGTAAAGGGGCTTAGCAAATCCACACTCAGCTCTATAACAACGGCGCCAACTTGTGAAGCTGAGCGAGCCGACGTCATTGAGGCAGCCTACTCCGACGGGCGCACGGCCATCGACAGTACGTCTCTGACCGTCCGTGGCAAATACACCGTGATCACTGTCGACTCCGGTGGTTCCGCTAGGCTGGTCATCACTCCAACCATTCAACGTCCGTTTGGTGCGGTGGGCAAGTCCGTCATCCGTGTTGTGAATGCCTCTCCCAAAACACCATCTGTAGTGGTCTCCCTTGGCGCAAGAAGCGATGCCACGGCACCTAACGGCATCGCTGCGGGGTCTACAATTGCCCGGAACATCGTATTCGATAGCACGTCGGCTCCGATAGCTGTAGCATCCGGGATCCTACCCATCACTGTTACTACGTCGTCTACACCAACAACGATCATCGATGTTACGCGAGCAACCGTAGAACCGGATAAGAACTACGACCTTATCATCTACGATGATGGTGACCAGGTCTTTACTGCACTCGTTGAAGAAGAAGAGTTGATGGGACCCCTCCAGCCCCTTCCCGATGGTGTGTTCTACCGCCTAATCAATGGATCGAACAGGCAACCAACCATTCCGATTCAAATTGGTGCTGTGGTCCCCACGGGGTCTGTGTACTACGGTAACAGTCTCGCCACCACGCTTCCCATTGGATCGGTGCCCTATCTCATTAATGGTGTCTCTGGAAGCTTTGCCACATCCTCCGGCCAAAGAAGTCTTGCCGTCTATGCAGAAGGAGGAGGCATACCAGACGTGATCGAGATCACTACGCCCCCTCTCACTCCCCTTACCGGTCAAACAAGCAGGCGAGTGGTAAATGCCACTGAAGATGTGCGGTTGATCTCAGTTTGTATCGACTCGATTCCATCGGTGAGCGGGGTTGGAGATCATTTGGCTCTTGATGTTCCGTATGGCACGGCATCTGCTGTGTCTGTGTCAAATCTCGACCGTAGGGGAACGTATTACATCTATGATGCTGAGACCCGAACGCAACTCTATACGCTTCCCATACAGCTGGCTCCTCTTGGGAACAACTACACGTTCGTTGTGGTCGGGCGCATGGATGGTGGGTACGAAGTGATCGTGTCTCAAGAGTTTTAGGCCCACGGGCTGTGGTATATTTGACGTTCCATGCAGATTCCAATGATCCCCACCATACTTGTTCGCACCTTTGCTACCCTATGTATTCTCGTAGGGTCAGCTGCGTCAATGTTGGCCCAAAACGAGATAAATGTTCCTCAGAACATCACTCTTTCCGTAGGTGAACGCGTCCGAGTAGCCGTGATTGGTACACTTGATGAAGGGGGCTCGCTCGAAGTCACCTTCCGTTATGACCCTGCTGTGATACGCATCTTGGGTGCCAACGGTGGAGAGGGATTTGCGCTTCGGTGCAATCCGTTAGAGGTGGTTGAGAACCGTGTTGAGTCTGCCAGCTCCGCTGTTTTTACTGTGCTCTGTCCATTCAGTGTTACGATCGGCAACGATACCCTTGTAACGCTAGACCTCGAAGGCATTGGTGGCGAGGATACCGTTGGGTTCCTTCGAACTGACAAAGTGATCGCCAATGGATTGGAACTCAACGATGTTGTCTACAACACCGGTACTGTTGTTAGAATCGGCGGAGTAACGACGCGCCAAGTGGTAAAAGAAGGCATCACGGGCAACTATCCCAATCCATTCGCATCTCGTACGCGCATCGTCTACGTAATGGACGCTGCCGGTCCGGTGAAGTTCATTGTACGCAATGCACAAGGGCGATTGGTGCAAGAGCTTACGCCTATTGAGGCCCAGGCCGGCGAAAACTCTTTTGATTATGAACAGGTGGCCTGGCAGGTGGCAGGCGGAGTATACATCCTACAAATGACCACTGAGGCAGGAACATACTATCATACGATGACGGTGATGAAATGAGAACCGTCATTCTTGTATTGATGCTTATGCTGGGTAGCGGAACAATTCTTGCACGCGATCCCGACTTTATCACAAAGAATTCTGAAGGGCGTGAGTTCTGGCTCTGCTTTATGAAGAACTTTCGTGAGTCTGGCCAGCGCGACCCGCAAAATCGCCAAGAAGCATTGAGATTGCAGCTGTTCCTTACGAGTAGTTACGATGCCACGGTCCGTATTGAGATCGAAGAGATCCAATACGACAACACGGTAACGATCAAGGCCAACACAGTTGTGAATGTGCAGATCCCTGCACGTGCGCAGGTCCGCGCGGTTGAAACCGGTGAACGACTCGCAGTACACGTTACGGCGGATACATCGATTAGTGTGTACGGCCTCAATAGTCGGTTCCAAACAACCGACACCTTTCTTGGCCTACCTGTAAGTGTGCTCGGTACAGAGTATCGTGCAGTGGGCTATACCAAGCTTGCATCCGATCTTTTATCAGCAGTGTCCATCGTTGCAACTGAAGATGAGACCGATGTTACGATCGTTCCAACCGTAGCAACATCAACCGGACGCCCTGCAGGACGCCCCTTTGTGGCCAGACTTCGCAAAGGTGATGTGTACACGATCAGTGCTCGGTGGGAATCCATTGGCTCGTGCGACCTAACAGGCACCTCCATTACGTCTAACAAGAAGGTTGCTGTTTTCAGCGGCCACAATTGCGCATACGTTCCACCAAAGATCGAAGCGTGCAACCACCTTGTTGAACAACTTCCACCGGTGTCGGCTTGGGGTAAGCACTATTATCTTGGCATGCTGAAGGAACGGTCGAAATACACCTACCGTGTTATCGCTTCACAAGACCAAACAAAGGTCTTTGAAGATTCAAAACTTGTTGCTGTGATGAAGGCCGGAGAGTTCTATGAGAACCTTAACCTCATGCGGCATGTGCAGGTAACAGCAGACAAGCCTGTTCTTGTAGCGCAGTTCGCTCAAGGATTTAAAAACGGGGACAGCGTTGGAGATCCCATGATGATCCTCGTAAGTCCTACCCAGCAATTTCTTCAGAATTACCGCATTGCCACGCCGATCAGCGGAGATTGGCATCACTACATCAACGTTGTTGCTCCAACAGGGTCGATCGATCAGATCAGACTGAATGGACGGCGCATCGACTCCATGTTATTCGTGGTCATGGGCGAAAGTCGGTACTCTATCGCTCAGGTTCCTATTCCATTTGGCTCTCACGTAATTAAGAGCGACACGCCATTTGGCCTCTACTCCTATGGGTTTGGTTTCCGAGCGGATGCCTACGACGCCTATGGGAACATGGCCGGACAGTCCTTCTTTGAGCTGAACAAACTTGTAGACTCCCTCCCTCCACAGGCCGATGGCAAACGAATCCGTGATGATTACTTTGTTACGGTTCGCGATGACAGGCCAATGGACAAGGGTATCAAGAGCGTCAAGGTGCTCGTTGCAACCGGACTCGATGCACAGATACCAAAGATCGAAGAAGGGGCTCCCCAGGTAGCAATTCGAATTAAACAGACTGTGGGCGGTCAAGCTGGTCGCGTTGTACTTCGTACACAGGACGTTGCAGGAAACACAAGCGACTTCACCATCTGTTACGTTTTTGACAGCCGAAGCGAGCGTTATGCATTCGTTATCAGTGAAGGCACGGACGCCATTTGTGCTTCGGAAGGTGCATGGATGGTAGGCGCTTATGGCTCTGGTGGAACAACCTTCCATAAGGTGAATTCGACCTTTGCATCTGTACCAACGGCTCAGCTGCCATTTAATGCTCAAGCGCAAGGAACAAGCTGGGGTGGTGGTTTGCTCCTAGCACGCAGAATGTCACAAGATGTTATTCTCACGAGTCGCCTAGCGATGACGTCGTTGGGAGGAACGTTGCTCTCCCCGGATAGCACCGTTTCAACGGTCTTCGATTCTGCTTCACGATCCTTCGTGCCATATCAAGAGGGTACTACGTTGTCCGTAAGCGCCCCCTACCTCCATCTTGGAGCAAGTATTGAGTGGTTCCCACACCGGTATTTCTATCTGACAACGGGCTTGCAGCTCACAATGCCACTGGGTTCTGGAGTAACCGTTCAACGATCGATCCTCAGACCAAGCAACTGGCAATTCCCGGATGGCCCCACACCTCAAACCGTTGCGCCTGAGGTGCTTGATGAACTCACGTCCATGCAGCTTGGTGTCTTTGGAGGTGTTGGAATCTCCTATCCTGTCTCCTTCCGGATATCTGTTTTTGGAGAAGCCATCTACACAACGTGGTTGGGCAATGCTGCAAACAGCGGTCCATGGACCGTGGACCGCATTGGATTGAATCTCGGAGCGCGGTACCGTTGGTAGTACAGCGCGTGCCTACGGCGTAATTTGAGGGTAATGGCAAGCCCCCTCCCTTGGTTAGCAGTTGTTGCAAAGGATCTACGCAGTGAGATCAGGACGCGTTATGGACTCACGGCCATTGCGTTGTTCGTTGTAACCGCGGTAGCACTCGTTGCCTTTGCCAGTGCCGATGAACCAATGCCGCGTCCTATAGCGGCAGGTGTATTGTGGGTTGTGATGTTCTTCACATCGATGACGGGGCTTGGTAGAGGTTTTGTGAGCGAGGAAGAGCGCGGTACGTCGCTCTACCTGCGGCTCAGTGCGAAACCGGGCTCGGTCTTCTGGGGCAAGCTGCTGGGAAATGCCATCCTCGCCGCTGTTTCAAACCTCGCAGTTGTGTTTTTATTCCTCGCCTTGATGACCTCGGTGAATGTTGGTTCTCCATTCATCTTGCTGCTTGTTACACTCGTGGGAAGTCTCGGCTTGGCAACGGTAGTAACCATCACATCTGCAATTGTGGCAAAGGCAGGAACGCGCAATGCTCTGTTACCTATCCTGTCCTTCCCAATTCTCCTTCCCTTAGTGATGCCCGGGATCGGTGCAACGTTGACGGCGATGGCTGGGCTAACAATCGCAGATGTGCTGCCGGATCTCCTTCTCATGATGAGTCATACCGGTATTGTCGTGATCGTCTCAGCCTTGGTGTTTGAGGTTATCTGGTGCGATTGATCGGTATCACACTGCTTGCCTCTCTGGTGCTGTTAACCAATTGTGCTTCGCCACTGCCACCTCGGCGGATGTTCACAACGTCCCTCCCGCAACGGTCGCCACTTTCCATCGCTGTTATCGGCGATCAGCAGCGTACCAGCGAGATGGAAGTGTGGAGAGAATTGAATACGGTTCATGCAGACCTCGTAAAGGAAGTGGTTCAATCCCGTCCGGATGCGCTGATTCTTCTCGGTGACCAAGTCTTCTCGGGATCGTCCTCGGATGATTGGCGGTTCTTTGATCGCATCATGGTTCCCGTACTTAAGGCGCGGATCCCAACCTTCCCAATCTTCGGAAATCATGAATATATCGGAGACGATGCCGTTGCCTATAAGAATATGGCATCGCGATTTCGCATCACACGAGCAACGTGGTATTCCATGGTGATGGATTCCATCGGCTTTGTAATGCTCAACACAAATTTCGACGAGTTCAGTCGCGACACAGCGATAAAGGAACTCCGCTGGTTTAAAACACAGATGCGAAAGCTTGGGGAGAATCCCGCAGTGCGTTGTATCATCGTCTGCGGTCATCATCCGCCGTTTACCAACTCCACCATTGTTCAAGACAATCACATTCTGCAGACATATTTCATACCGATCTTTGAACGCAATCCAAAATCGCGATTGTGGTTGAGCGGCCACTCTCATGCATATGAGCACTTCCGACACAACAAGGTTCATTATGTTGTTTCGGGAGGGGGCGGAGGACCACGTCATTTGCTCTTTCTGGAGAAGAATCTGCGTCGCCACGATGACCTCTATCCCGGCCCAACCGTGCGCCCCTTTCACTACCTCAATATCCAACGAGATCACGACGAATTGTGCGTTACCATGATTCCGCTCTCTGGACAAGAATCACCCCAAGAGTCGTATATGATCGGCCCTGACGTGGATGGACAGAAGTGAAAATCTTCGTCACGATATTCTTCCTAGCTGCACGCGTGTGCTGGGCCTTACCGGACACAACGGCTATCCCCGCTGCAAAAGAACTGGAGCCTTCTGAGGACGAGAGACACTATGTGTTCTCTTCTAGATCTGTGGAGAACACACGCTTCAACGGGTCAATCGGAGCATCTCTCTCCATACTTCCCCAGCCCCTTACGGAATATCCTGCTCCTGCTCCAATGTTGGACATACGGTGGCGGCTTGCCTTTCCAATTGGGCTAGAAGGATACGGCAGACTTGGATCCAACATTGCAACTTCGGTTGTTAAAGCAGGACTACTTTATGCCCTTGATGTAGGCCCGGCCACATTAGGTGTTGGCTACTCCGCTTCCTACATCTACGGGAATCTCACGTTCATTGACGGATTCAATACATCTCAACACCGATGGATGAACCAACCAATGGTGTGTACTTCTATGCAGTTCGACAAGGTAACACTGTCGGCTAGGCTGGAGCTGGAGTACCTTACATCACTCGAACAACGCATCGAAGACCAAGTAGTGGCCTCTAATGCCAATGAACTTACCGGTGCATCGCTGACCTTCGTACTCGAACAACCATTCTGGCATCGAACACACGTTTTGCTAGGGGTTACGTTCTCCAACTCTACAAGTCCCTATCAAGCGTGGTTCCTGTACAACACATTTGAGGACCGTCTCTTCTCAACAGAATTCTTCGTGGGGTTCATCCTATGAGACATCTCACGCCTGTGCTGGTAGCACTGATCCTGGCTGGTTGTGTTAGCCAGCTCGACCCGGTTCAACTGCCGATCATTGACTATTCATCAGAACTCGCAAACACAACGCCCTTGGATGGGAATCGTCGCGCCATCATGAGCGGCGTCTATGCCGTTGAAGACGGAAAAGGGAGGCTCGGCGATTCCGTTGCTGTCAGATTCGACGGACTTCGGTTCACCATTTATGCGGCTCGTAACGTAACGTTTGTTGCAGGAGCCGGCGGTGCACGAGGAGACTCTGCTGTCTTTATCTCTACGTGGAGGGCTGTGACCGGACCAGACGCCGGTAGGCTTGACCTCGTAGTCCCTGCATCAGAAGGTGGCAAGGACTTGGTGGAGGGAAAAGGAAATGGAAAGGGGCTGATCCTCAGCGGTGTACTGCAGCTCGGTTCGGGAAGAGAGAACATTCGACTGCGAAAACTCGGACAGATCAAGACCCGCCTGCGCAAGTTTCAGATCATAGCGCACCGCGGCGGTGGCCGGAATTCTGAACGTCTTGGAAGATCCGAAAACAGTATACCTATGATGATGATTGCCAGTGCTCTGGGCGCAACGGCAATTGAGATTGATGTTCACATGACAAAGGAGCACATCCCAATCGTCTTTCATGATCCAACATTTACAGCCAGAACAGTGCCGAGTCCGTATGTGATCGGAGCCGTGGAGAACTACACCTTGCTTCAGATGCGCCTTGCGGCAAGACTTGTAAATGGTGAATCAATACCAACCCTTCGCGAGGCTCTCAAGGCAGTGATCGATAGTACCACACTTACAATGGTGTGGCTCGACAACAAGGCCCCTCAGGTTGTGGACTCGGTGATCATCATTCAGCAAGAAATGCTTGCCTATGCGGCCTCCAAGGGCAATGACATTCGCATCCTTTTTGGCATCCCCGATGATGAGATATATCAACGGTACAGCAGAAGCCCCCTAAAAGGAACGGTTCCGGTGCTGTGTGAGCTCGACGTGCAGAAGGTGCGAGAAGTAGATGCGGAAGTGTGGGCACCACGATTCACTGCTGGGACGCAGGAAGAGTTGGTGAAGGAGATGCAAAATGAAGGCCGGGAGGTCTATGTGTGGACGTTGGATGACGACGACTTCATCATACGATTTATAAAGGCAGATGTCTTTGATGGCATCCTCACGAACTACCCAACGCTCTTGGCCGCACTCTTCTATACACGGCAGGTACAACCATGATGCGATTCGTATCGCTGTTGATAGTGTTCTGCTGTGCGGTAACCGTGCGCGCACAATTAGACAGTGTCTTTGCGATCGAACTTGTGGTTACGGCATCCGTGCAGGCCACACAGTACGAAGAAATTCCAACCGCACAGAGCATCGATAAACGGTTCACCGGGTCAGCCTTTCTTGGTAGGCTTATCTGGCGCCCAAACCACCTCTTGGGTGTTGGTGTGCAGTCGGGCTATATCACCTTCTCCAATGAAGAACTCTCGGTGCCTGGCAATGCTACCATTCCAACCGTAAACGTTGTTCTCACTGCTATCCCGATCCACATGGTTCTCTCCATGAATCCCGGTGATTTCGACTTTGGTGTTGGGATAGGGGGCTATGTGTTGCAGTCGCGGTGGCGACTCGACGAGACTCCTCGCGTGAACAGCACGGACGTAGAGTACGGTATTCATTCGTGGATCGGATACGAATTCACGATAGCCGACACGTTCACCATGGGGCCGGAATTCTCCTTGCATGTTCTGAGCAATAGGGGAATGGCTTCGCTCGCCGCAGGAGTGCGCATCCGGTACAATGTGGCTAGCTATTGAAGCGATGCTACGGTATCGTGTGCGATCATACGCGATGCAATAGTGCCACTGCTCATAACACCTGGGAGTCCGGCACCGGGATGTGTTCCTGCTCCGACAAAATAGAGTGCCTCTACATCTTCACTCTTGTTGTGTGGGCGCCACCAAGCGCTCTGCGTGAGGATCGGCTCTACTGAAAATGCGCTACCCAGGTGTGAATTCAACGTGTCGCGGAAATGCACAGGGTCGATGATGTGCTCAGTAACAATGTGTTTCTGCAGATCAGGCATGTATCGACGTTCAAGTTCATTCATGATACGGTCTCGGTAAACCTTCTTCATCGTTGTCCAGTCTGTTCCCGATTCCAAGTGTGGGACTGGAGAAAGCACGTACCAAGAATCGCAGCCTGGAGGTGCAAGAGAAGGATCTGTTGCCGTAGGTCTATGAAGGTAGAGCGAGAAATCATCAGAAAGATGTTTCCTCGTAAAGATATCTTCAACCAGGTCCTTGTAGCGCGGGCCCATGAGGATCTCATGATGCGCCATGTCTGGATACTGTTTGTCCGTACCGAAGTAGATCACAAAGAGTGACATCGAATACCGCATCGACGTGATACGTTTGTCCGTGTTATGCTTGCGATATGCAGACGGAATAAGTTTGAGATAGGATTGGGCAACATCACCATTACACACAACTACATCGGCTTGGATCTCATTACCGTTTGCCAACCGCACACCGTGAGCACGGGGCGCATCCGATCCGTTCGTATCAATTAAGATCTGCGAAACCTCTGAGTGGTAGCGGATAGTGCCGCCGATATCCGTGAAGAGCTGTACGAGAGCCTTCACAAGTGCTCCCGTTCCGCCCATGGCAAACCATACACCCCACTCTTGTTCGAGCTTATGGATAAGGGCGTAGATGCTTGTTGTTTGGAACGGATTGCCGCCAACAAGGAGCGGGTGGAATGAAAAGACTTGCCGAAGCCGAGGGTCGCGGATGTACCTATTCACGAATCCCGCCACACTGCGATCAGAGCGGAGTCGGATAAGATCCGGCAAAACCTTGAGCATGTCCGTGAAGTGCGTAAACGGTTGATCGATCAGATCGAACCCCGTTGTAAAAATCGCCTCGGTCTTATCATAGAACCGTTGATAGCCCGCTACGTCTCGAGGCTCGAACGCACGGATCTGCTCCAACACCTCGTCTCGCTTCCCATTATAGCGAAACACCGTACCGTCCTGAAATCGTACGTTGTAGAACGGATCGATCGGAACGAGCTGTACGTAATCTTCTGTTCGTTTACCGCAGAGCGAGAACAGGTCATGGATGAGCCACGGAGCGGTAATGATCGTTGGACCTCCGTCAAAGACAAAGCCATCCTGCTCATACACATAGGCCCGCCCGCCCGGTTTATCGAGCTTTTCAACGATCTCTACATCAAAACCCTTAGCACGTAGGCGTATGGCGGCTGTGAGGCCTCCGAAACCACTTCCAACAACAATGACCTTCACAACGCTCCTACTGAATGAACAACGGAATGGAACAAACATACGTTTGACGTTCGGCGTTCCTCGAACGCTGACAAATGCGTGAAAAACGATTCATTGGGTACTGAGTAAAGTGTTCCTGAGTTTTGTGGTGTGTTAGGACTATCTCTCACATATCGTGGTGCACTTACGCAACCGCTGCAACGTGATGCGGCGGCAAAGGATGGGCGGCGTTTGAAATCGGCGCATACAGTTGTACCGGATGGTAGACTATATGCGCTCGACCTCGCACGATTCCTCGCCATGCTCTTCATGATGCAAGGTCATGTGCTTGATGCACTTGTCTCGCCGGCGGTGATCGACATCACTCAGGCTCCGTGGAATGTATGGCATTGGATTCGTGGACTTACCGCACCGGTGTTTCTCATGGTTTCCGGTGCAGTACACGTTTTTGCAACCAAGCGTGATACTCATGGTCGTGTTCGCGAGGATGTGATGGGGAAACGCATCCGGTGGGCGATCACGATCATGGGTCTCGGTTATCTGATGTTCTTTCCGGCCAATCGAATCTGGGATCTTCCGTTCCTCACAGCAGCCAGTTGGAAAGCCTTCCTTGCTGTGAACATCCTGCAACTGACCGGTGTAACGCTCCTGGTCTTTGTTGTAACGATGAGCAATACCCGTTCCATTGCGTTGATGGGTAGAAGGGGGCTCATTGTTGCCTTGGGAATACTTGTTCTTACGCCGCTGATGAAACTCGCCGTCATCGAAAACAATGCACCGAGTTGGCTAGCCCCCTACATCAGTTCTGCTCAGGGTTCTCTCTTCCCATTCTTTCCGTTTGGATCGTACCTATTCTTTGGGGTGGTGCTAGGTGCCTACCTGCACAGCGTCCCCAAGGAACATCGAGACGATCAGCTCAAGCGTGTAGGGGTGCGTGTTGGAGCGGTGATTGCAGCGCTTGCACTCATTCTTCATCACATTTTATTGGCCAATGGCGTAGCAGAGAATGTACTCGAGTCATCAGAGAGCGTCCTTCTTGTTGTGCGACGCCTCGGCATCGTCCTCATGATCTTCAGTGCAAGTGTTGTGGTGCTGCAGCATAGCTATCGGCTTCGCAATTGGTACGTGCTCTTCGGAACACGATCACTCTACATCTACGTTATTCACCTTGTGCTGCTCTTTGGTACGCCATGGTGGGACGGTATTGGGCGTACATCCTATCGCTCATTCGGACTTGCCGGCGGACTCGTGATGATGGTATCCATCATGGTTAGTACGCTGCTCATTGCATGGGCTGTGGATGCGTATGAACGCTCTCACATCCGCACCGAGATAAAGGCAACCCTGCGCTACAGCAGCCTCGCACTTCTTGCCTATCTACTTCTGTTCTAACTCCGCTATTAGCACATTAGCACACTAGCTACAGTCCTCGTTTCAGTTTGCTCCCCAACTTTTCTGCCAACAAGGCGCGTGCGTCCGGCGCAAGAAGGCCCAGTCCGATAACACTCTGACGGAACGTAAACGCCTTATCTAGCGGGAAAGATCTGCCTTCGAGTACCCATGCAAGGAAGATGCCATCACTGATTCCTGCTTCCAGGTCTGCAAATGCTCGAGCATCAACATCAGTGAACCAACCGGCATCTACGAGTTCGCGTGTGAGTTTGATGCCGAGATCTCGTAAGAACGTTCGCGTGCTGGTGATGCGCTCAAGGAAGGCCGGGTTGTCTGTCCGAAGAGCATGAGCCCAGAACTCCAACAACAGAGGCGCTTGTTCTGCGCGTGATGCATAGAATTCAACAGCACTGTCGCGAATTGCATCTACCTTGCTCATTGCATCTGGAGATGCTTCAACACGCTGACGGATCAGCTCTTCATATTCACTCATCCAGAGATCGTAGACCGCAAGGAACAGCTGCTCCTTCGCTCGGAAATATTCGTAGATCGTGCCCTTGCCGATATCCGCTTCCGTGGCGATATCCTGCATCTTGGTTTCGTGATAACCTGTGCGTGCGAAAACATCGGCTGCGTGGCGGACGATCTCAGAGCGTTTCGCTGCTTTGTCTACAATAGCTGGCATGGTAAACCAAGGTTAAGGTGCTGTGAGGAGTCGCTCAAGTTCTGCCGCGAAAGACTCAACATGGTCCTGAGCCCCCTTACCCCATGTATGCAGGCGAACCACACCCTGGGCATCAACAAAGAGAACGTTTGGCAGACCAGGCTGCACAACATAGTGAGTAAACACCGTCCCGTCCCAATCCAGAAGTACGCTGTTCTTATAGGCGTCTTTAAATCTGTCTCGTAGATACCCACGCAGAAAGCTGGGGGCCAGAGAAACATCGGCCATGGCAACGAATTGTACGCGGTCCTTGAGACGTTGATAGAGTGGTGATGTCCACTTTGTTGCGTGATCGCTACCCTTCCAGTCGCTCATGACTAACACCGTGGGTTTACCCTTCCAGTGTTTAGACCATGTCCACTTTTGCTCAAATTGGTCGGCAAGGGAAAACTCGATAGCCTTCTTCCCAATTGCCTTTTCCTCGCCGGCTCCAAAGGCTGCCGCAGCCATGAGAAATACCAGTATGGCTGAGGCCATGCCTCGAACCATCCTGGCAACATCATATCCCCACATCACATTGATACCTTCTGAGCGTCCTTTAAGAATGTCTCAAGACCGGCATCAGTAAGCGGATGTTTCATCGACTGCATGAGGACCTTATATGGCACCGTAGCAATGTGTGCTCCGGCCTTGGCGCATTCGAGCATATGGATGGGAGTGCGGATGGATGCTGCGATGATGAGCGATTCAAGTCCTTGTGTATCCCAGATCTCGCATGTGTCGTGGACAGCCTGCATGGAGTCCGTACCGATATCATCAAGCCTTCCAAGGAAGAGACTTACGTAGGTGGCACCGGCATTGGCTGCTATCAGAGCCTGGTTGGCAGTGAAGAGCAGGGTGACGTTTGTTGGTATGTCTTGATCCGACAGTTTGCGAACTGCTGCGAGTCCGGCTGGGATGAATGGGATCTTGATCGTTGCATCTGGAAACCACGAGAGGATCTCATCTGCTTCGCGCAGCATCCCATCTGTATCGGTGCTGATCACTTCTACGCTGGTGTGTCCGCCAACACTCTTGTGAATGTTGAGCAGCAGCTCGCGCATATTCGTGTTCGGATCTTCCTTTGCAAGAAGAGACGGATTGGTCGTTACGCCACTGATGAATCCGAGGGATGCGGCGTGTTGGATTTCTTTGAGATTTGCGCTGTCTACGTACAGTTGCATGGTATGTGCTCCAAATTGATGAGCACAAAGATACCAGACGGAAGTTTAGTCCTTACCGTAGAGCTTGATCGCGGGGATCTCGGGTAAGAGTTGGTGGTAAAACATCGTATGAAGGGAAGCATCGAGACCCTCTTCGATGTCTGACGTCCACCGGTACAGCACCTTGCCCTCGCGTGGCATTCGGTCTGAGGTAGAGGGTACCACCTCACTTACATGACGCTCCAAGAGGCGTTGATCAGCGAAACGTAAGACGCTCTTATCTACATCAATGGCTTCGGCGTCCACACGAACAACCCATACGGCGATCGGTAAGGGAGACTCCACAAGATCAAACCATTCTTCACCAAGATCCATGGCAGGGGGCTGTGTGTTGCCTACGGCATCGATAACACAGTCGCCAATGCTTTTTGACGGGGCTTCAGTAAGCACTACGTCGAACTTTTCCGCCATCACCATCCGTCCAGCATGCGCAGGAAACGAGCCCGGCTCCGAAGATGAGTATGTGACAAGCCCCTTCCCACCGTCGGGGAACCACATGCCATACGTGTTGGTGTAGTCTTCAAGGGCGATACATGGACCGGGGATGAGGCGATAGTCTACTTTGCCCACTCCTCTGCCGTATCCAAGCGGACTGGTCAGTGCCATATCTACGCTGTTTGCCAGGAGCATCTTGCCACACTCATCAAGGGATCCGGTGCGAATCTCCCAGCCCAGTTCGGCACAAACTTCGTGGACATGAACAAGGAGTGGCTCAGCGAGTGCAAGGGAGGGGATGGCGATGATCATGGTAGGGTTTCTCGGTATCGGTTAACGGCGGAAGAAAGTAACACACCAACAGCAACTGCAACATTAAGAGAGTGTTTGGTTCCATACATAGGGATCTCGATAGCACCATCACAAACAGCGAGGACTGAATCCGGGACGCCGGATAGTTCGTTCCCAAACACGACCGCCAGTGGAAAGTGCTGATGCTGTATGTCCTTGGGCTGGATGGAGCCATGGGCGATCTCGGCAGCATAGACGTGGTACCCGCTGGCTTTGAGGTCGGAAATGGCATTGTGAGCACTGCTGTTAACGGAGTACGGAACTACTGAGTCTGCACCCAACGCCGTCTTGGCGATTTCCGGACGGGGCGGAGCGGGCGTATACCCACACAGGACGAGGCGTTCAATACCAAAGGCATCGGCAGTTCGGAAGATCGACCCAACGTTGTAGAGGCTGCGTATGTCTAGCAGAACGGCAACGATTGGATGTCGGACGGCGGTTGATGCCTCCTCCGGAGTCAACCGAACCTGGGTGAGTTGTTCATAGGTGAGTTTTTGCACGTCGCGAATATCGTACTTTGGCGAACGATGATCCGCCGACACTTTATCACCGCTCTTGCTGCCGGACTAGTACTTCGCCCCCTAAATGGGCTTTCTGCACTGGTCCCAGACGTAGACCTCAACTTCCTAGTTATTGGAGATTGGGGCACCGGTGGCAGTCTGCAGAAGAAAGTAGCCAGTGGGATGATGAATATGAAGGCCAAGTTCCCGCCAGGGCTCAAACCACAATTCGTACTGAGTACGGGGGACAACATCTATCCGAGTGGGGTTTCTTCTGTTATGGATCAGCAATGGTCTACCAAGTACGAGAAGATTTACGAAGGCCTCGATCTGCCATGGTGGTCTATTCTTGGCAATCATGATCATCGTGGCGATCCGGATGCCCAGGTAGCTTATGGGAGACGAAATCCGTTGTGGAATATGCCGGACAGAACTTGGACCAAAGAATTCTCCGCAGATGCTGTAACGAAAGTGTCCCTCACCGCTCTTGATACCACGCCACTCCTACAAAAAAAGGATGGGTGGAAGGAACAGCTGGCCTGGCTCGAACAAACATTGTCTGAGTCCTCGGCACAGAGACATATCGTAACCGGACATCACCCTTTGCGGAGTTATGGTCACTACGGAGACACAGACTTTCTTGTGAAAAACGTGAAGCCCATCTTAGACAGGTGTCGGGTACTGCTGTATTGCTGCGGGCACGACCATGATCTACAAGTCATCAAACATCCGGATGATCATTTCGCCTGTCTTGTTTCTGGTGGTGGTGGCGGTAGTAGGCCAACAAAAAACGGTGACTATACAAAGGCACTCCACACAGGAGGGGGCTTTGCATCTGTGTCCATCAATGCTTCTGCCCTGCGAGTAACGTTACATGACGTAACAGGCATCAACCTCAAGACTGTAACACTGTGAATCACGTCCGAACATATGTGATGGTGGTGATCGCAACGTTGTTTTGCGTTCAGAGTTCAGTCGCGCAGCAATGGCCGGATAGCAAGGGGCGGGATTTCTGGTTTACATTTCTGCCAAACTTCCACAACTCAGAGAGCGAGATCGAGTCCGACGTTCTGGTACAGAAGGAGCATCAACTCTATATCTACATCGCTGCCGAACGGCCAACAACAGGTACGATTACGTGGACAACAGGTGATGGCACGCGGGAATCGTTGGCATTTCGAATCGATGACGTAAAGCAACTCTACTCAACAAGCGTCTATTATCGTGATACGGAGCTTCGCGGAGTGTCTGAGAACGGAGCTGGCTTCGACTTCTTTGGATCCGATAACGAAACGGTTTCTCCAAAGAGTTTCCATGTTGTTGCAAACGATGATGTTACCGTATACGCCCTCAATCAGGCTGTAACAACCAGTGACGCATTTCTGATCCTGCCAACTGACGCGATAGCAGAAGACTACGTGGTGTTAGCCTACACGTCGGATATCCGCTTCTCCAACGTTCAACAGGGGACTCTTGAAGCCAACGCTACTCCTTCCCAGTTTGCCGTTGTTGCAACGGCAGACAGTACGGTTGTTGACATTACGCCGTCCGTTCCTACGATAAAGAACCCCAACAAGATTCGTCAACAAATCATGCTTCAACAAGGCGAATCCTACCTTGTACAAGCGGATATGCGGGTAGGGGGCACGGCAGATCTCACCGGTACGCTCGTGCGCGCATCGCAACCAGTTGCGGTCTTTGCCGGACATCAGCGAACCGTACTTCCGCTGTCATTTGCCAACACACTTTTCTCTCGCGATTGTCTCGTTGAACAGATGAATCCAATTCGGACCTGGGGTAAGAGCGCATTCCTTACGCCCCATGCACGGTCATCGAACGAGATTTTAGCGGGGTACGACCTTTTCCGTGTTGTAGCGGCCTTTGATTCCACAGCCGTAACCGTTGACGGACAAGAACGGGCGATCCTTGATGCAGGTATGGTGTTCGAAGACAGTCTAAGATCAGCCAAGGAGGTGCGAACAACTCGTCCGGCACTTGTGGCACAATTCAAGAAGACATCAAGTGGCAATAACGGTGGAGTGGATAACAGGCGAAGCGGTGATCCATTTATGATGCTTGTTCCGCCTGCAGAACAGTTTATGAACTCGTATCGGTTCATCAACATTCAGTCATACACATACACTTTTGGTATCAACAACAAGCTTATTGTTGATGACTCGATATACAAAGAACAGTGGATGAATGTTGTCATCCCTACCTCGGGAATAGCTTCGCTGACAATTGATGGCATACCGGTACCGTCCGGAAGATTTCAACAGATCGGAAATACAGCATTTTCATGGGCTCAGATCCCGATGACTGATGGAGCGCATGAGGCAACATCAGACACAACGTTTGGGATCTACGTCTACGGATATGGAGAAGCGAACTCGTACGGCTATATAGGAGGCATGTCCTTCCGGCCGCTCGATGTGAACCCACCGGCGCTCGAGGGACAAAACACGTGCGATGGATTTGAGGGTTCGTTCACAGACTCGCTCTTGGCTGACTCGAGAATTACAAGCGTGGGCGTTGTCCCGGGAACCGAAGTCAATGCCACTTTCACCGTTGCAGCATTCAATCCACCGCAAGCCGTTGTTGCGTTCGAAGCTGCACTTCGAGATCCGTATCTCGACGGGTCACTTGTTGTTGAGGCAGAAGACGCTGTTGAGCAGACCTCGCGTTTCGATATCGTCCTCCCTGGCTTTACGGTATCGCCCGTTGGGCGGCGTAATGCTGCGCAACCCCTGCAACGCGCATATGTGATACCTATCGATCGAGAGCGTTGCGACTCAGTTGAGATTGAGAATTACGGTCTGTATGCACAGACGATCTCTAACCTGCGGTTTTCCGGAACCACGATCGTCACGTCTCCCCAAGCCCCCTTCACAATGACTCCGGGTGAGCGCATTACGGTTAGGTTCTGTAGGACCGGAACGATGGAGCAGGTCGTAACAGATACGCTGCTGATTGGCGACACGTGCCAGCTCCGTCCGATGCTTGCAGCGCAGATCGAAGAGAAATTTGATAAGGAAGGCCCAAAGGTTCAAGGCGAAGCAGACATTTGCTCAACACGAGTGGATGTAAGGATAGACGATGAGATCGGTGCCGATCTCGGACTAGCAGAGGCCCGTGTTCTCGATAGTGTAACCGTGAACTGCATTGTGGAGCTACAAGACTCTACAACCTTGCTGCGGACGTACCGTATTGACGTCCTCGACCCCTATCTCGACGCTATCTATGGCTTTGAGGCCATTGATTCAGCAGACAACATCACACGATACATTGATACCATACCGGGCTTTATGATGTCTGTTGATGGAGACCTTGCCCCCATCACTACACATGACCTGGGTCTGCAGCCTATTGGTACGCTCACCTGCGACACCATTGATCTGGTCAATGAAGGTGTGCAAAGCATCTCACTGCCAAATGTCTATATCCAAGAAAACATCGTCTTCTCAACCCCTCAGCAGCAATTCACGATCCGCATTGACCCACGTGGCGGTGGCTCCCAACTGATCGTGTGTTTTGAGCCCCTTGTAGCAGATACGTCCTTACTGCTCTCCGATACGATCGAGTTGTATCAAGGCTGCCTGGTTCGGAAGATCGCTGTTTTTGGAAGAGGGAAGGGGCTGGAATATGCCGGGATCAGCCGGTGCGAGGTACCTGTTGAGGCCTCTACAACCCATATCATTGGTGGAGTTACCGTACTTCCACAACCAGCACAGGAGTGGCTGACGCTGGTTCTCGAACGCCCTACAGAGGCCGTAGACGTCTCCTTGGTTGATCTGTCCGGCATAACCGTCTTCCACAGAACGTGGCGCGGAACTGCCGCAGAGGCCGTTGTACTGGACGTGGCCGGATTACACCCAGGGGCCTATGGATGCCGCGTGATCACAGACCACGGCATAATGAATACCGTCTGCGTTATTCGCTGACAACACTTGTAGACACATCTAGCCGTCTCCCACAGAACCTAGCTTTCGTAGTTTTGCGCCACTATGGCTCATATCCCCATGAAGAACAGACCAATTCGTCTCATCCTCCTCGCATGTACGGCAGTTGCCGTTGGTATCGGTTTAGGATTCTATGTCCAACCGGCCTTTTCCGGCGATTCTGTGATGGACCAAACTCGCAAGTTCTCAGACGTGCTTTCAATGGCCGTCAAGAATTATGTGGAGGACGTTGATACGCAGAAACTCACCGAAGCAGCAATCAAGGGCATGCTCGATGAGCTCGATCCACACTCTGTCTACATCACTGCAAAAGAAATGCAGAAGGTTGAAGAGGACTTTCGAGGCTCATTCGACGGTATCGGTGTGGAGTTTGATATCGTTAATGACACGATCACGGTGGTCTCGCCGATAACGGGTGGCCCAAGTGAAGCACTTGGCATTCAGGCAGGTGACAAAATCGTACGTATCAATGACACAACATCTATCAAACTCACACGAGAGATGGTGCCAAAGAAGCTTCGTGGACCAAAGGGTACAGTTGTAAAGCTTCACATTCGGCGTGCCGGTGAGAAAGAGCTCCTCGTATTTGATGTGATCAGAGACAAGATCCCGATCAACTCCGTTGATGCGCACTTCATGATCGAAGGCACAGATATCGGATACGTGACCATCAACCGCTTTAGTTCTACCACGTACGATGAGTTGATGAATGCCACAGAGGCGCTGCGTTCGCAAGGCATGAAGAGACTCTTGCTGGACCTGCGATACAATCCGGGAGGTTTCCTAGATCAGGCATTTAAGATCGCAGACGAAATCGTGCCGGCCGGACAAAAACTCGTCTACACCAAGGGTCGTCGCCCGGAATTTGATGAAGATTTTTGGTCCACCGGCGGTGGATCCCTCGAGAACATCCCACTTGTTGTGATGATTAACGGCGGATCTGCGTCTGCAAGCGAGATTGTTTCCGGTGCTGTTCAGGATCTCGATAGAGGACTCGTTGTTGGAGAAACATCCTTTGGTAAGGGGCTTGTCCAACGCCAGTACCCGTTGGGAGATGGCTCCGCTTTCCGCCTTACGATCTCGCGCTATTACACACCTTCGGGACGTCTCATCCAGAGACCGTATGATGACAAGGCCAAGTATTACAAGGGTGAAGGGCGAGACGAAGGTGACGAAGGCGATAACATCGAGCACAATGCCGATGATTCAACCAAGACGCGACCTAAGTTCACAACGATCGGTGGACGTACGGTGTATGGTGGTGGTGGTGTTACCCCAGACTACATTGTCAAGCAAGACACTGTAGGATTCCTCGCACGAAAACTGCGTGCAAAGAATGTATTCTGGGAAACCGCGGATCAAATCATGAAGAATCGTGGTAAGGAGATCAGAGCCGCCTTTGGGACCGATCTGAAGAAGTATCTGCGTGAGTTCACCGTAACTGAAGCAGATATGGACGTGATGAGATCTTTTGCGAAAGCAAAGGATGTTGAGTGGAAGGCAGATGAGTACAAGCAGGATGAAGAATATCTTCACCTGGTTGTGAAAGCGCTGATTGGCCGTGCCGTGTACAATAACAATGGATACACGGCGGTTATGCTAACGATGGACAAGCAGGCTAAGAAAGCCATGGAGCTGTTCCCGGAAGCGAAAAAGATAGCGCGACTGAAGTAATTCGATTCTAATCAGGAAATCCCATGTTGTCAGCTTTCATCCGAGCGTGTGTTGTTGTTTCAATCTTCATTGTGGGTCTGGCACCAGCCATGGCCCAAGACGGCAGCTACGTTTATCCGGGAGAAGAGCTCACCTACCGAGTGTCCTATCTCAATATCACGCTTGGAACCATCAAGACCATTACTGAGCCCTACACCATGATCAACGGGAAGAAGTCCGTGAAGGTGAAGGTCTTCATCGATTCGCACCCAAACATCCCCTTCGTTTCCTTGCATGCTGTCTATGAGTCGTGGATGGATTCAACGGCTTCATACGCCCTGAAGTTTACGGCCAACACCGAGGTCGAAGACAAACAATGGGAGTTTGATCAGTACATCTTTGATTATGACAAGCGTAAGATTTACGCAGATAAATTCCGCGACAAGCAGAAAATCAAGTCCAAGGTGTTTGACATCAAGAAGCGGTACAATGACGGCAGCTCCATTCTCTTTGCTGCGCGCTCGCTGGTGAATGTCAAGAAAAGTCTCCGCCTTCCTACCGTGATCATGGACGACACCGTAAATACAGTCATCAACTTCAATGGAACGAGAGAAGCTATTAACATCGATGCGTCATCATATCCGATCAAGACAGTGTTCTTTAGTGGCGATGCGAATTGGACAGGTATCTACGGTCTTTCTGGTCGCTTCGAAGGCTGGTTCAGTGATGACGAAGCTCGCATTCCCATCAAGGCGAAGATGAAGCTCTATGTTGGTTCTGCAACCATTGAGCTCTTAACATGGCGCCGTGGTAAGTGGCAGCCGCCCAAGGCGGATTAACATTCTTCGCTCTCGTTTCAACGTATGCGCACGGTTATCATCGACGGAGGTGGGTCCACAACGGACGTGGGACTCGCCGTTGATGGTGTATGTGTTGCCCGCACGAGCCTTCCAAGCGTAAAACCAACATCTGCAGATCTGCATACAGATGAGCTTTGTAGGATGCTCGGATCCTTCTTGGCCGGCACCTCAGTTACACCGGATGCTGATATCACGTCGCGATTGAATGGCGCTATCATTGGAATGTCCGGCATTTGGTCGGCATCGGAGATTCATAGCTACACACATGCCCTTCGAGACTCGTGGGAGATGTACGTTGGACCTGATGTACCGAACCTAGCCGTGATGAGTGACGCTGAACTTGTGGTCTATGGTGCCTACGGTATTCAACCGGGCATGGTGGTCATTGCCGGCACGGGCTCCATTGCATTGCTTCGTAACGCAGAAGGTAGACTCGTCCGTTGTGGTGGATGGGGCGCAAGGATCGATGACGCAGGAGGGGGCTTCTGGCTAGGCAGGCAGGCCTGCAAGGCGGTTGCGCGCATGTTAGACGGCAGAGGCCCAAACACCCTTCTCATTCGTCCTGTGGCTGCCTATGTGCGTGCAGACGCAGAGGATCTTGAGAGTGTACGCATGGGCTTGCGTAGGGTGTCTATCGATGGCGTTGCCCGGCTAGGAGCAGCCGTCCTAACCTATGCGGATGAGGATGATCAATGTGCTCGAACAATTAGGACTGCCGGAGCATCTGCACTTGCAGAGCTTGTAGGTACACTCGACCCATTAGCCAACCATAGGGTTACCGTCTATGGATCTCTATGGCAGAATGGAACCTATCGGACGGAAGTAGCGCAACTATGTGGTCGCCATCTTGAATCACTCAATGAACAAGACCTACTTAACGCTGTGGCGATGACGATCGACCCACCAGCCCCATAACACGATGAGCCACATCGCATTCCCGGCGATAGCGATCATTTCCTCGTTGGGCGGTGGAGGACCAAAGATGTTGCTTAGATAGATCGAGACTAAGAAGACCACAAGGGCAAGAAGTCCCCATCTGCCGATCTTGTCGTCAGAAGAGGTTGATCTCATGTAGATAACCACGCCGACAACAAAGAGCCCGATCTCGATCAGCAATGTCAACGGGAAACTATTCCAAAGTCCAAGTCCAACCTTTGTTGATGTAGAGCTGAAAAGGGGCAGATCAGGACGGTGCATGATGAGATCCAAGATCCAATGGCTCATCGTTACACATCCAACAACGATTGCAGCATGGACATTCCGCCCACGCCAGAACACAAGCCCGGCAAGGAGAATCGACCACGCTACGGTGCCGATCAGGGAATGAGTTATCGGATAGTCGTAGAAATCGAGTGGTGTTACCGCAGTGATGCCCGGTACAACACGGACATGTTCTACTCCCAGCAAAAGAAAGAGCGGCCAGAGGAGATCAACGAGTTGGGATGCTGCAAAGAGTGTGCCCAGTGATGTGGTTGGTGACAACCGTTTTGCTGCAAAGGCAACGGCAAAGTGGCCGATGAACATGCTGAACTCCTGTTATTGAACTGCGGATTCGAGGAGAGTCATACGTTTTGTGCGCGAAGATAGGCGGGTGAGCACACCAAATGGTAATGTGAGTTTTGTTGGCTCGTGACCATACATCAGGTTTGTGAGAATCGGACCGCGCGTGATGTCGGATCGTTCGGCTAACACCTCCAGTACCTCTCGATGCGGAGTTGAGCCCCTAGGGCGAGAATCTTGCGACCAAAAACCATAGGCGATGCCCGCAGGCCGTGAGCGCGTGGTAGAATAGGCAAGCTGGGTGAGCATTCGATCAATACGATAGGTTTCTTCGCCTACATCTTCAAGCGCAAGAATGGCGCCGCGCAATGAAGGCATATAGGGAGTGCCGATGATTGAGCACAACACACTGAGGTTCCCACCGAGAAGCCTACCCTCTGCTTCGCCCCCTTGAATCGAATTCATCGACCAAGGTTGTTTGAGAGCACCAAGAGGTTTTCGTGATGTGAGCACACGCCAGAATTGCTCTTCCGACGCTGCGTTAAATGTGTTTGCCATATCTACGCTCGGCATTGCCCCGCTGAACGTGATAAGTCGACAGGAATTCCACAAAGCGAGTTGTAAGGACGTGATATCGGAGAATCCTACCAGGATCTTCGGATTCTTCCGTATAAGGCCAATGTTGAGTCCGGCTAAAAGACGTGCTGTGCCATACCCACCCCTTGAGCAAAAGATTGCATCAATCTGTGGATCGGAGAACATACCGTGGATATCTGACAGACGTTGTTCGTCCGTACCCGCCAAATACCCGGCATAGTGAGATGTGGAATACTTGCCGAGCTTAACGGAATAGCCGAGACCTTCGAGATACCGTATCCCGTTGTCCAGATTAGACTTATCTCTCTGAGGCGATGCCGGCGAAATAATGCCGATCGTGCCTCTTTTCTTGAGGGCTGTGGGAAACAGGGGTTTCATAGGGTATAAAGATGGGGAAAACTTGTGAAGATTGGCATGGAAGTTGGAGCCGTGGTATGTTCGACCATGGTTCGGGGACTGTACCATATCGTCGGGATCCTCTTCTGCGCTGCCATTTCGGCAGGCGCACAGGGTAGTGTGTTCGCCCCCCCATCCCTGATCTCTGGCGAGATCAACAGTCACGAGGCAATTGCAGAGATATTCCCGTGCGATAGTACGGTGAGGATGCGGCAACCAACGCAGTTTCGTGTCGGCGAAGAAGTGCTCATGATTCAGATGAAGGGGGCACGAATCATCGAAACCGATGATTCCACCTACGGTACGATCACGGACATGAATGGTGCTGGCTGCGCGGAGTTCCTTGTCATTGGTGCTATCACAAATGACCGCATTACGTTTACATCAACGTGGGTTCACCCCTACGATCCAGCAGGCAGTATTCAACTCGTAAGCGTTCCTACCTTAGGAGATGCCGTCACAACCGGAACCGTTACCGCAAAGAGTTGGAACGGCACAGTAGGTGGTGTAGTAGTGCTCCGAGTGGTCGGCACCCTCAGCCTCGTAAACAACATTGATGTGTCCGGTTTGGGGTTCCGTGGTGGCTTCCCGTCCTTCCCTGTGGATGTGTGCACTCCTGATGAATGGGGCTCCTATTTCATCTTTGGTGGTGGTGGTGAAAAAGGTGATGGCATCGGGACCATTGGATCGAATCAAGCTCTTGCTAGTCGTGGACCATTTGCAAACGGTGGTGGTGGCGGCAACGGCGGCAATGCCGGCGGTGCCGGGGGAAGCAATGCCGGTAATGGAGGTCATGGTGGAGATGCAAACACGTTTTGCCCCGTGTTCAAAGGTCAAGGGGGCTATCCCGGACAAGCTGTTGACTCACTATTACTGAAGCAACGCGTGTTTATGGGTGGCGGTGGTGGTGGCGGACATCAGAATAACATCCAAGGAACCGCAGGTGCACCCGGTGGCGGTATCGTTATCATTAAAGCAAACTCCATTACCTCTTCAGGTGGACAAATCCTTGCACGCGGAAATCGTGTAGCAGACACAGCTGCATGGAATGATCCAATCTACATGCAACCCGGCGATGGCGCGGGCGGTGGCGGCGCGGGCGGTACCGTGCTGCTTGATGTGACTGCCGGATCGAGTGCCTTCACTGTGGACGTGCAAGGGGGCGACGGGGGCTATGTTGGTGCTCGCTACCAACCAAATGGACCGGGCGGAGGTGGCGGCGGCGGTGCTGTTATTCTTACAAACCCGCTCCCTCAACTCAATGCCATCGTGAATGGTGGTAAGCCGGGAACTCACACGTCACCGGAAACTGCAGACAGTGTACGCAATAGCTCTTGGGGAGCAACAGGTGGTACTGATGGTCGTGTTGTTGTTGGTTTTGCGTGGAAGTTCCCATCAAGAAAAGCCTTTACTGCTTCTGGCGGAGGAGACATCTGTCCGGGAGACAGCGTTACCCTCACAGCAATGCCTGGCTTTATGTTGTACCGGTGGAGTAACGGAAGAACAGAACCAACAATCCGTGTTGGTGATGCCGGGATCTATAGCGTTACGGTTACAGACAGTGGCGGGTGTAGGCAGACCGTAGGCGGTATGGTTGTGAAGCTCGACCCAACGCTGATCGACATTCCTGCAACACTTGACTTTGGAAGCGTTGATTTCAAGAGGTCGTACCGAAGGGTGTTAACCATTCGCAGCTTGGATGACGATACGATCGTTGTTACCGGCGTGTCTAACACTACGGGGTTCACTGTTGTTGATCCAACGATCTTTCCTGCAACGATCGCCCCCTTTGGAAATCTGGATGTAGAGATTGAGTTTGTTGCCAATGAGCCTCGCGAGTACTTTGGTACCATCAACGTAGACGTTGCCGAGCCATGTGCACTAGCGCGAACAGTGGATCTGCACGCAAAGGTCAATCCGGTTCGGCTTCATGTATTTATGCCGGACACCGTGGCGAAGATGGGCGAAATGAATATGTCCGTGCCTATCTACGCTACACTTATGCCAGACACGGTGTCTCTGCCCAATTCATTGATGCGAATTCGTGTGGCAGTGAACTCTCGCATGTTTGCACCAACAGGAGTGACACGTGGACGGATCGTTGGAGATGTGATCGATATGATCAATGATGTTCGTACGGTTGATATCGAGATCGACTCAATCACGATTCCTGCGCTAACATCAGTCCTTACCCGAGTGGTTGGCAGCGTACTGCTTAGTGGCGAAGAGAAGTCTGTCCTTGATGTGATTGGAGTTGAGTGGATACGTTCCGAACAAACACCGATCCTCACGATGGACGATGGTTCTCTTACTGTAGATCCGGTATGTTTTGCGAATGGCAGGATGATCACGATCCTGAAATTCACACCATTGGCAGTATGGCCAAATCCTGCGTCCGACAT
Source organism: Candidatus Didemnitutus sp. (assembly GCA_035299365.1). Classification (GTDB taxonomy): domain Bacteria; phylum Bacteroidota; class Ignavibacteria; order Kapaibacteriales; family Kapaibacteriaceae; genus UBA10438. The sequence goes on along the minus strand of DATGWS010000125.1, from coordinate 4,244 downwards.
TCTTAACGTATCAACAACGCTACACGCCCAGGGTGCATACCGTATAACGATCACGGACATCCTTGGCAGGACGTTGGCCTCATACTCAGAGACCGTGGCGTCGGTTGGACAGTCTCGCCCCCTAACCCTAACCTTCCCGGTTGCTTCTTGGGAACAAGGCACCTATTCCGTGCAGCTTGTTTCTCCGCTAGGTACAGAGGTTGCTTCGGTTGTCATCAGGCACTAACTCGGTGAACCTGAGGCGATGACGATTTCTGGCCGAGCCTGCATCACCACATGCATTGCTGTCCGTGCAGATTCTGACGTCCAATCTTCGACAACAGCTGGGATACTCATAAGCGTTTCCATGAGGACATCTTGTTCCGCTCCGATGCGTTGAGCCTCGTTGTACGGAACATCACTCGAAAATGTCACAAGCGTGTAAAGAGGAATGAACTTTGCAGGATAGGTTGCGAACAACCAAGATTCGATCTTCTTGCGCCAAAGGAAACGTGGATCTGCTACCTTGTCTCGCATCTCAATAAAGTTGTCGAGCGCAAGTTCGAGAATCGAATCACCGGCAGGCTTGCGCAGCTTCTGATAGGTTTGTAACGCACTGGCCCAATCGTTATTTGCATGATCGAGACATTCCATCAGGATCCGACAGTCTTCAAATCCACAGTTCATTCCCTGGCCGTAAAATGGCACAATGGCGTGCGCTGCATCTCCAATCAAAGCAACACGATCGTTCAAGACCCATGGTGCGCAGCGCACCATCATGAGAGAAGATTCTGGGTTAGTAAAGAAGTCATCAATCAACGTTGGCATCAAGGGAACAGCATCTGGGAACTGTTCATTGAAGAACGCTTCAACGGCCTCACGCGTACGCAGGTGTTCAAACGATGTTGGACCTTCGTGGGCAAAGAACAACGTGAGTGTAAAGCTGCCGTCCAAATTTGGCAGGGCGATCATCATGAAGCTATGTCGAGGCCAAATGTGAAGCGCGTGTTTCTCAAGTTGAAATGCGCCTGCATCTCCGGGTGGAATATGCAATTCCTTGTAGCCGTGTTTGAGATATGTCTGTGAATAATCGAATCGATCTGTGAACTGCATCTTACCGCGTACAGCACTGTAGGCACCGTCTGAACCAAAGAGCACGTCGGCTTCTGCCCTGATAGTCTCGCCGGACGGGAGTGTAAAGGTGGCCGTTGCTGTACTGAGGTCAACATCTGAACAACGTGCATCAAAGATGATCTCAACGCCATGACGTTCTGCCACAGTTAGCAACGTCTTGTTGAGTTCTCCGCGCGAAACACTATTGATTGCCTGACCATCTACTCCGTAGGGTTGATAGGTTTGATTGCCTGAAACATCGTGCATCACCCGTCCATGCATTGGAATTGCTATGGCCAGGATGTCTTCGGCAATTCCCGCAACCTCCAGCGCACGCAGTCCTCGATCCGACATTGCGAGATTGATGGATCGTCCGGCGCCAATGTGTGCCGTGCGCATATCGGGTCTGCGTTCAAAAATGCGAACCGATGCCCCGCGTTTGGCAAGCATTACACCGAGTAAGGTACCAACGAGGCCACCGCCAACAATCGTGATGCGATCAGACATGATGTGATGTTCAGTTTGTGGAATACAAGGGTTCAAAGGTGGGGTCGGCTATCAATGCAGAGCCCCCTGACGGAAGTGAAGCAATGATCCATTCGGTGGAGCGAGCTGTGGATTCGAACCGTCCAACTTCTCTGCAGGCTACGGTAACACGAGTCCACCTACCATCGTTCACAATCTCAACTACGGCAGGTGCCTTTGTGGGAAGGGGCGTTTGGGTGTGTGTCACTCGACCGTTGATCGTAACGGATGTTTGTGTGTTGTTGATGTCGATGATCATGCCCTTATGCTGAGCCGTTGAATCATCATATGGGGTGGTGCGAGTTTGCAGACGGAGTGTGGAACCCATTCGAATCTGCACTTCGGCAGAAAATATTCCGTCCGTGATCCGTGAACATCGCATTGCAATTCGTGCATCATTACTGATAACAAGAGCATTTTCTGCAGTACGGTCTACGTTATGTCTGTCATAGAGAATGCGCGTTTGTACCGGCCAACCCGAATATTCCTTCATCGTGAATTCCCAATACGAGCACGATGAAAGGAAGAAACCAACGAGTACGATCGAAATGATCCTACTCATGCGGGTAGCCCTTTCCGTAGCGTAGGTCTCCTCTTCCGAACAGTCGATCAAAGAGGCTGGCACCAATACCGATGTAGAAGGCACTGAAGGCAGGCGAGGTGCCCAATGCTAATGTACCGTCGATACGCGTCCCTATCTCGCCAACACCCGGAAGGTTGTAACCGGCACCTGTATTACCACTTGCCCATCCTGCCACGAGCTGGATTGACATCTGATCGCTTACAGGAACCGCAAACCGAACACCCATGTGAGCAAAGGTGGAGGGGGCAAAATTGTATTCGAAGAAGGGTTCGGCAACAAACGTGTTCCCAAACGGATTCCAATGATACGTTATCCGGAGTGGGAACATACTCAGGCCATATTCATAGGCGCCAAGTGCCACGAGGTTCACAAGCGAGGTGCCAAGAGAGAGTCGGTAGTCAAGTATCGGTAATGCGATAGATGCAAAGGCTACGCGTGCAGTACCGCCCTTTATCACGGGAACTTTCTCTCCTAACTGGTCTGGCGCAAATGCGGACAGCTCGGCATTGCTACCGGCTAATACAAAGTCAACAACACCGATTTCCCACGCTGAGTGTTCGTGATACTTCCACTCTACGTTGAGCTCTTCTTCTCTGTTGAGAAAGTCCACCACCGACGCACCAATGCCTAGGTAGGGGAAACTCGTGTACGTCACAGGTGGCACAAATAGATTGGCACCAAAGGCATAGCCCGCATATGCACGAAGATTGACGCCTCCGATACTTCCTACCTCAGCCGAGATGCTAGCGTTGACGTATTGGGAGGGTGCCAACGAGAGAGAGAGAGATGGACGTACGGTTAGGTAGGGAATGAGACTGCGGAAATAGATACGCTTGTTAATCGTAAGAACACCTGCACCAAAGAGTGCGTGTGAATTGTCCGCGTCAGGCCGAACATACTCCGCCAACGTAACGCCCCATGACCAGCCTGGATCGTTGTCGAACCAGTTCAATTTCCATTCTCCGATACCGATACGGTAGATGTATCCGCTAAATAGAACCGCTGTGCTGGTGTCAGCCTCATTCCAGAGTAGTCGCTTCACATCATAATACACGCCAAAGAGGCCTGTGTTTGTACTCTTCGCTGTATCGATCTTGGTTCCAATGAGGCCTACACCTTCAAAGAGTCCTAGTCGAATGAAGGATGGGTAGAGCCGTTCTACAACACTGTCATGCTGATTCACGGTTCGCGCCATGGTGATCGACCGCGTTGAGGGATAGACGATTCCGTTGTCTCTATCACCGGGTTGATTCTGCACCCGCTCCGTAACCACCGTATCGGCATTAGTGATCGTATAGATGTCTCGTTCTACACGCGTGTAGCTGCCACATCCCAAAACGAACACTGCAGCGCCAAGAGCAACAACAAGGATGAGGATCCGGATCATGCGATGCTCACAGTAAGATGCACAAGGGAGGAGAGGGAGGCATGAACAACATCGCCGGGGCGTAGTGGGCCTACTCCTTCAGGTGTGCCCGTGAAGATGCAGTCACCACGGTCGAGAGTGAAGACCGACGAGAGATAGGAGATCATCGACTCTATGTTGCGTTCCATGTGCGCTGTAGTATCGTGCTGACGTACCGTGCCGTTCACATCGCACGACAACTCCCACGGACCACGTCCCGAGGCCACCACGGGTATGATTGTGCTTACCGGTGCGGAGCCCTTCCAAGACTTCGCTACGGCCCATGGATGTCCATTCTTCTTTGCGGCAGACTGTATGTCTCGTGCCGTGAGATCCAGTCCAACACCAACACCCGCTACAACGGACCATGCGTCGGAGGCAGCGATGTTCTCTGCTCGCGAGCCAATGACCACAACGAGTTCCACCTCGTGATGCACATCCGATGACCACGCCGGTAGTTCGATGATCGATCCGTCAGGGCGATAAGCGGCAGGGGGCTTGAGAAACACGATGGGGTCTTCCGGTACCGTTGCACCCATCTCTCGTGCATGTGCTGCATAATTGCGACCGATACAATACATCGTGCCAATGGGAATTCTGGTCCCATCAGCAAAGGTCCATGCTCGTTGATCAGTGCTC